>JBKKBZ010000088.1:0-4648 GCA_046713235.1 Actinomycetota bacterium
TGCTCGCCCCGACCGGGACCATCGGGCTGATGATGGACTGCGACACCACCGGCATCGAGCCGGACCTCGCGCTGGTGAAGACCAAGAAGCTCGTCGGGGGCGGCACGATGCGCATCGTGAACCAGACCGTGCCGCGAGCCCTCCGGCGGCTGGGGTATGCCCCGAACGAGGTCGAGCAGATCACGGCGCACATCCATGAGCACAACAGCGTGACCGGGGCGCCGTTCCTCAAGCCGGAGCACGGTCCGGTCTTCGACACGGCCATGGGCGAGCGCACCATCCACTACATGGGTCACGTTCGGATGATGGGAGCCGTGCAACCGTTCATCAGCGGGGCCATCTCCAAGACGGTGAACATGCCGGAGTCGGTGAGCGTCGAGGACATCGAGCATCTGATCCTGGAGGGTTGGAAGCTCGGGCTGAAGGCCCTGGCGATCTACCGGGACAACTGCAAGGTCGCTCAGCCACTCTCGGCCGACAAGAAGGCGAAGGACAAGGCGCCGGACCCGGCGGTTGTGGCCACCGGACAACCGCAGAGACGCCGGTTGCCGAAGAGCCGGCCGTCGCAGACCACGTCCTTCCGGGTGGCCGACGCCGAGGGCTACATCACGGCCGGGCTGTACCCCGACGACGGGTTGGGTGAGATCTTCCTCAAGGTCTCCAAGCAGGGCTCGACGCTGGCGGGCGTGATGGACGCGCTGGCGATTTCGATCTCGATCGGCCTGCAATACGGGGTTCCGCTGGAGGCGTACGTGAGCAAGTTCATGAACATGCGCTTCGAGCCGTCGGGTATGACCGACGACGCGGACGTACGTTTCGCGACCAGCCTGGTGGACTACGTCTTCCGCCGTCTGGCCATCGACTATCTCGACGACGAGGGTCGCCAGCGGCTGGGGATCATGACCACAACGGAGCGCAAGGATGCGGTGCAACCGGGTAACGGCTACGCCGCCGGCGGCTCGTTCAAGCCGGAGGTGTCCGGCCCGGAGATCGTCTCCGCGCCCGAGCTCAAGCCGAACGCCCAGAGTTCGATCGAAGTTCGATACGCCGACGCGCCTTACTGCTTCAACTGCGGGAACCGCATGCAGCCTTCGGGCTCGTGCTACGTCTGCGAGTCCTGCGGGTCAACAAGCGGCTGTTCCTGATCTGACGCGCGTGCCCCCGGCCTGGCTGCGGTCGCAGGTCGGGGGCGCGGCCATCTCCCAGGGGTGACGCGATGACCATGCGCGGGCGAATCCATGCTCCGGCTGAATTTCTTCGAACGGAGGCATCGGCCGGCCGGCTCCTGCTGGCGGCCGGCACGCTTGCGCTCGTCTGGGCCAACCTGCCGGGGGATAGCTATCGGGATCTGTGGTCCCGGGAGCTGACCCTGGGCTTCGGACGGGCGGCCGTTACCGAGTCGATCCGTGACTGGGTCAACGACGGGCTGATGACGCTGTTCTTCTTCTTGGCCGGCCTGGAGATCAAGCGTGAGCTTGTGACGGGGGAGCTTCGGGACAGGCGTGCGGCTTTGCTCCCGGTCGCGGGTGCCCTCGGAGGAATGATCGTGCCGGCCCTGCTGTACCTGGCCGTCGCCCCCGCCGGCGAGGCCGGACGAGGGTGGGGAATTCCGATGGCGACCGACATCGCTTTCGCGGTTGGCGTGGTCACGCTCCTCGGGTCACGCGTTCCTTCGGGAGTGCGCCTGTTCCTTTTGACGCTGGCGATCGCCGACGATATCGGCGCGATCGTGGTCATCGCGTTTTTCTACGCCGAAGGCCTGTCCGGGTGGTGGATCCTTGGTGCGATCGCAGGGCTTGCCGTCGTGGCTGCCTTGCGCGCCTCGGGGGTCTCCCACCCGGCCGCGGTGGTGATCCCGGGTGTCGCAGTCTGGTTTGCAACCCTCCAGTCGGGGATCCACCCCGCGATTGCCGGCGTGACGCTGGGCCTGCTCACTCGGGCCACACCCGCGGGCGGCCGAGCCGTGCTGGAAGATCTGGAGACGAGGCTGCACCCCTGGGTGAGTTTCGGGATCGTGCCGCTCTTCGCGCTGGCCAATGCCGGCGTGGTGCTGTCGGCGGGTGGGATCCGGGATGCGCTCCAGAGTCGGGTTACGGGGGGGATTGTGCTCGGGCTCGTCCTCGGCAAGACCGTGGGTATCACGGGAGCCGTTGCGCTTGCGCTTCGAGTGCGGGCCGGCCGTTTGCCTGCCGGCATGACCATGCGTCACGTGGCCGGTGCGGCGGCGCTCGGGGGGATCGGCTTCACGGTGTCGCTCTTCATGACTACGCTCGCGTTTGAATCCGCCCGCTTCATCGATCAAGCCAAGATAGGAATCATCGCCGGGTCCCTCGCTGCAGGGATTCTCGGATTCCTGCTGCTGGCACGGGCGTCGCGGGATCCGGCGGCGTGACCCCGCCTCGCACACCCGGGGTTCCCTTCGGTCCCCTCGAGTGGGTGCCGTTCCGGCGCTTATTTCTCACGCAGATCGCTCAGGCGGCCGGAGACGCGTTAGTGGCCGTCTCTTTGGCGAGCACATTGTTCTTTTCCGTCCCACTCGGTGAAGCTCGCGACCGCGTCGCCCTGTACCTCCTGGTCGCGATGGCACCGTACGCGGTGCTGTCGCCGGTGGTGGGGCCCTTGCTCGACCGCGTCGCCGGATCGCATCGGCTGGCGGTGCAGGCCTCCTCCGCCGGGCGCGCCATCCTGGCGCTGTGGTTGTCCACTCGAACCGATCGGCTGCTTCTCTTTCCTCTCGCCTTCGCGTTGCTCGTGCTGTCGCGCGTGCACGGGATCGGCCGCAGCGCGCTCGTCCCGGAATCCCTACCACCGGAGCGCGAGCCTGCATGGGGCAACGCGTGGCTGACCGTGGGCTCGGTGGTGGCGGGGACGGCGGCGGCGCTACCCGGCGCGGGACTCGCAAAGTGGCTGGGCCCTCGGTGGCCTCTTCTCTGCGCGTGCGCGGTGTTCGCCTCGGCGGCGGTGCTTGGCCTACGGCTCGAGCGGCCGGCCGGCGAACCGGGAGAGCGCCCCGCGAACCATCGTTCGGTGCTCGGCTCGAGGCTTCTCGCAGGAGGCGTGGCCACGGCAGCAGCGCGCACGGCAGTCGGGTTCTTGGTGTTCTTCCTGGCTTTCCGGATGCGCGCGGAAGGAATCCGCGGAATCGGGTTCGGAGCGGTCCTAGCCGCCGCGGGAGCGGGGTCGGTTGCCGGCGCAGCACTCAGTCCGATGCTTCGGCGCGCCGTCAATGCGTCGCTGCTCATGGTGGCTTCGCTGTTGGCCGTGGGAGTGACCGCGACCTGGGCTTCTGCGGGGCTCACAGTTTGGAGAGCCGGCGTCGTCGCTGCGGTGTGTGGCATGGGATCGAGTGTCGCCAGGCTCACCTTCGACGGCATGGTGCAGGCCCGGGTGCCGGCCCTTGCCCGAGGGAGAGTCTTTGCGCGCTACGAGACGATCTTTCAGCTCTTCTGGGTGGGTGGAGCGGGGTTCGCCACAGCAGTGCCGCTCGGAAGCGAGACGGGGACGAGGTTTCTCGCCGTCGTATGCTTCACCGGCATCGTGGTGTCGATCGGCCGGTTCGTGCGAACAGGAGGGCGTGCCTGATGGAGGAGATCCTGATCCGGCGTCTGGACGGTGGCCTGCCGATGCCGGAGCGCGCGCACGCAGGTGACGCCGGGCTGGACTTGAGATCGGCGGTCAACGCGGTGCTCGCTCCCGGCGAGCGATCGGTCATTCCCACAGGTATCGCTCTGGCAATCCCGTCCGGGTTCGCGGGATTCGTCCAGCCGCGCTCGGGCGCCGCTGCGCGCCACGGTTTGGGGTTGGTGAACTCTCCCGGCCTGATAGATGCCGGGTACCGCGGCGAGGTCAAGATCGTTGCGATCAACCTCGATCCCGCGGAACCCCTAAAGATCATGCGCGGTGACAAGATCGCGCAGCTCGTGGTGCTTCCGGCTCCCGAGTTTGCCGTGCGCGAGGTCGCGGAGCTTCCGCCGAGCGATCGCGGGGAACGAGGTTTCGGGTCGACCGGAGCTTGACGACCCTCAGGCTCGCGCCGGCATTTGCAGCGACCAACCGGGTCTGATCAGGTCGGGGTCGTTAAAGCGCTCGCCGGCGGCCATCACCGTGTCGCGGTTCAGCGACCAGATCGCCGGCCAGCGGCGCGGGTCGCCCAGCTCTCGCCCGGCGATGATCCAGAGGGATTCGCCTGTGCGGACGGAGACTCGTTGCGGGAGCGGAGCTGCGACCGTGCTGCGAGCGACAACCGTCGCGGGAGGATCGGCCGCGCGCTGAGCCGGAGCTTGTGGCGATTGGCGAACGGCCGCCCGGTACGCGCCGATGGGAACAAGGCCGATTAGTAGGGTCATCAGTGCCGCGAATACCGCGGCCCAAGGGATGCCCCGCCGTGGCGCCGGAGTCTGCGCCGGCTCTTGCAGACGGAGTGGATCGGCAACCAGACGCAGGACGACGTCGCGTGGCTTTCGCGCAATCGGCGCCGGTGCGGAGGGCGACGGCAGCACGTCGAGCACGGCTCCTGCCGCACGGAGGTCGCGCGGGAGATCGACGGAGCCTCTCGCAGCGCGCGAGGCCCGCCCCAATGCCGCGTTGACCACGTGGCCGGCCTCGCTCTCGCGAATGCCGAGAACGGTGGCAACCTCCGTCATCTCAT
>JBKKBZ010000089.1:0-2518 GCA_046713235.1 Actinomycetota bacterium
GGAGGTCGGCGATCGGCTCCGCGGCCTGGAGGAGCGCATGGGACGGCGACTCGGCGATCCCGACGACCCGCTGCTGGTCTCCGTGCGCTCCGGCGCGAAGTTCTCGATGCCGGGGATGATGGACACGGTTCTCAACGTGGGTCTCAACGACGCCAGCGTCGAGGGCCTCACCAGCCAGACCGGCAGCGAGCGCTTCGCCTGGGACTCCTACCGCCGCCTGCTCCAGATGTTCGGAAAGACGGTCATGGACGTCGACGGCGAGAAGTTCGAGCACGCGATCGAGGAAGCCAAGGAGAAACGGGGCGTCACCAGCGACCTCGATCTCGATGCCGCGGCGATGCACGTGCTCGTCGACACATTCAAGAGCATCATCAAGGAAGCGTCCGGGCGTGACTTCCCGCAGGATCCCCGGGAGCAGATGCACCTGGCAATCGAGGCTGTGTTCGGCTCGTGGGACAACAAGCGCGCGCAGGATTATCGCCGCAAGAACAAGATCTCAGACGACCTCGGCACGGCTTGCAACGTCCAGACGATGGTGTTTGGCAACCGCGGGGACGACTCGGGAACCGGCGTCGTCTTCACACGCGACCCGGCGACCGGTGAGAAGGCTCCGGCCGGCGACTACCTGCCTAACGCGCAGGGCGAGGACGTCGTGGCCGGCATCCGCAACACGCTGCCGGTGCAGGACATGGAAAAGCTGCAGCCGCAAGCCTGGGTAAAGCTCGTGGAAAACCTCGATCGGCTCGAGCGCCACTACCGTGACATGTGCGACGTCGAGTTCACCGTCGAGCAGGGCACGCTCTGGATGTTGCAAACGCGCATCGGAAAGCGAACCGCTCAGGGCGAGCTGATCATGGCGTTCGACATGCTCGACGAGGGGCTCGCCGGTCTCGACGAGGCGCTTCTCCGTCTCACGCCGAACCGGCTGGACGAGCTGTTCAAGCCGGTCATCGACGCTGCGGCAAAGAAGGCGTCGAAGATTTTGGCGCGCGGGCTAAACGCGTCGCCGGGCGCCGCTGTCGGCCGGGTCGTATTCACCGCCGACGACGCCAAGGAGTGGGCCGACCGGGGAGAGAAGGTCATCCTCGTCCGGCGGGAAACGACACCCGACGACTACCACGGCATGATCGCCAGCCAGGGAATCCTCACGAGTGCCGGAGGAACGAACTCGCACGCGGCGGTCGTTGCGCGCGGTGAAGGCATCCCGGCCGTGTGCGGGGCAGACGCCATTCGCGTCGACCGCGCCGCACGCACGTTCCGCGTCGACGGAGCCGTAGTCGCCGAAGGCGACACGATCACCATCGACGGAACCGATGGGTGCGTGTACGCGGAGGGCCTCGGGCTCCAGCCGTCGCTGCTCGAGCGCGCGCTCAACGGCGACGAGGAGGCACGGAAGAGCCGGCTCTGGAAGGCCTACAGCATGTTCATGGAGCACGCCGACCGGGTGCGCCGGATGCGCGTACGCGCGAACGCCGACACTCCCGACCAGGCGATGAACGCGCGCCGCCGCGGCGCCGAGGGTATCGGTCTGTGCCGGACCGAGCACATGTTTCTCGGAGAAGAGCGTGTCGCCGCCGTGCGCCGCATGATCTTTGCCGAATCACCCGACGACGAGCGCACGGCTTACGACGAGCTGCTGCCGCTCCAGCGGCAGGACTTCGTGGGCATCTTCTCCGCGATGGACGGCCTGCCGGTCACCGTGCGCTTGCTCGATCCGCCGCTGCATGAGTTCCTGCCCAACCACACCGACTTGTCGGTGGAGGTGGCGGTGAAGGAGGCGGCCGGGAATGACGTCACCGAGCTGAAACGTGTCCTCGCGCGCGTCGGCGAGCTGCACGAAACCAACCCCATGCTCGGCCTGCGAGGGGTGCGGCTCGGCATCGTGAAGTCGGGGCTGTACGCGATGCAGGTCCGTGCGATCGTCGAGGCGGCCTGCGAAGTCAAGCGGATGGGCGGGACGCCGGTCGTCGAGATCATGATCCCGCTGGTGGCGACCCGCGAAGAGCTTGCGCAGATGCGAGAGGAGCTGGAGCCGATCGCGCGCCGGATCATGAAAGAGCGAGTGGCGACCTTCCAGATCGCGTTCGGCACGATGATCGAGGTCCCCCGCGCGGCCGTGACGGCGGATGAGATCGCCGGCGTGGCCGACTTCTTCTCCTTCGGGACGAACGACCTCACGCAGATGGCGTTCGGGTTCTCGCGCGACGACATCGGCAAGTTTCTCGCTCTCTACGAGGAGCGAAAGCTGGTGCCGTCCAATCCCTTCGTCACGATCGATCGCGCCGGAGTCGGATCCTTGATGCGCACCGCTTGCGAGAAGGGTCGAGCCGCCAACCCGGATCTGCACCTGGGAATATGCGGGGAGCACGGCGGGGACGACGAGTCGGTGAAATTCTGTCACGAGATCGGGCTGGACTACGTGTCGTGCTCGCCGTTCCGAGTTCCGGTGGCGCGGATGGCCGCCGGCCAGGCGGCACTCGGGACCGCGGAGCACGCCTCGACTTAGCGTCGCCGGGGG
>JBKKBZ010000090.1:0-13655 GCA_046713235.1 Actinomycetota bacterium
CGTGGAGTTCTGGCTCTGCGGGCCGGCCGACACCAACGAAACCGGATGCCCGAGCGATGCCGGTGACCTCGTCTCGACTGAGGTCCTGGACAACGGCTCGGCCACCTCCGACTCGACCACGAACACAAGCGACGAGGGAACCTACTGCTGGCGAGTCCTCTACTCGGGTGACGACATCTACAACGCAGGGGCGCACACCAACGCGAGCACTTCCGGCGAGCATCCTGAATGCTTCGTCGTGGTGAAGGTCGACTCCGGGACGGCGACGCTGTCGGAGCCCAACGCGGACGATGTCGTCCCCGGCACGGCGGCTCGCGATGTTGCGACCATCACCGGCAACGGTAGTCAGCCGCCGACTGGAACGGTGACGTTCTTCCTTTGCGGACCCGACGCCAACACGACCGAGGGCTGCGCAGGAGACGGCGGCGTGCAGATCGGCGACCCGGTGCAGGTGTCCTTCGACGCCGAGAGCGGGGAATACCGCGCGGTGTCGGATTGGACGACCGACACGCTCGCCATCGGCTCCTACTGCTGGCGAGCCGAATACTCCGGAAACACCACCTACAACTCCTCGGCACACACGAACGCGACGACGGAGTGCTTCGCGACCGTGAAGCAGCCGGTGGATGTCACCACGCTGTCCTCTCCGACTGGGGGGAACGTCGTGCCCGGCACTCTGCCGAGCGACACGGCGACGATCGCCGGCAAGCCGGGGCACGCCCCGACCGGCACCGTCACGTTCTTCCTCTGCGGACCGGACGACGTGACCACCGGGGGCTGCGAGGGCGAGGCCGGCGACCAGATGGGCGGACCGGCCGAGGTGTTCGGCGACGCCGAAACCGGGATCGGCACCGCTTTGCCGGCGATGGGGAGCAACTCTGGGGCGCTGACGCAGGCCATCGGCACCTACTGCTGGCGGGCCGAGTACTCCGGAGACGGCTTCTATCTACCGGACACGCACACGAACGCGACTACCGAATGCTTTACGACGGTGAAGCAGGCAACTTCGATCACCACGGTCCAGGTTCCCGCGAGCGGGACGATCGGAACGGTGCTGCACGACACGGCGCAGGTGTCCGGCGGGCTCAACCCGACCGGCAGCGTGACCTTCCGGCTCTACCCGCCGGGGGACGCGACCTGCTCCGGGACGCCGGTCTTCACCGACACGGTAGCCGTGGCGACCAACGGCAGCGCGGTTTCGGGAACGACCACCGCGACGGCGGCCGGAACATACCGGTGGGTTGCCGAGTACAGCGGCGACGCCAAGAACCTCGCCTCCATAAGCGGATGCCAGGAGGAGCCGGTCAGTATCGTCGTGGTTTTGAAGCGGCGGCTGGCGAGAACGGGACTCGGCTTGCAGATTCCCCTCGGTGTGGGCGTCGGGCTACTTCTCCTCGGCGCCGTGATGGCCAGGCTCCCGGTGCGGGCGGGGGACGAGGAAGACTAGAGCGCCTGGGAAGTAGTTGGAGGGGCGGCCGAGCCGTCCCTCCATTGCTTTGGGGGCTCCTGGACCGGGGACCCGCGGTGGTAGGCTCGGTGTCGGAGGTGGTCCGGGATGAGCGAGGCCCATGACCTGTTTCCCGTCTCGGGAATCGATCACATCGAGTTTTGGGTCGGGAACGCGAAGCAGGCCGCGTATTATTTTTCTCGAGCGTTCGGATTCCATGAGGTCGCCTATGCCGGCCTCGAGACCGGACGGCGCGACAGCGTCTCCCGCGCGACGCGGCAGGGCAACATTCGGTTCGTGTTCACCGGCGCCCTGGTGCCCGGCAGCCCCGTCGCCGCCCACGTCGCCGCGCACGGAGACGGCGTTCACGACATCGCGCTGCGGGTGCCCGACGCGGAGGAGGCCTACCGCGTGGCGGTCAAGCGCGGGGCAATTGCGGTAGCCGAGCCGGAGGTTTCGGAGGACGAGCACGGCAAGGTTGTGCGAGCTGCGATCGGAACGTACGGCGAGACCATCCACTCCCTGATTCAGCGGGACGACTATTCCGGTCCGTTTCTCCCCGGATACGCGGGGATCGACGCCCCCGAGGACGAGGCAGGGCTCAAGATCATCGATCACGTCGTCGGCAACGTCGAAGAAGGAAAGATGAACGTCTGGGCAGAGTACTACGCGAAGGTGATGGGCTTTACGAATCTGGTCCATTTCCGCGACGACCAGATCTCGACCGAGTACACGGCGCTGATGAGCAAGGTCATGTGGGACGGGTCCGGCCGGGTCAAGTTCCCGATCAACGAGCCGGCAAAGGCCAAGAAGAAGTCTCAGATTGAGGAGTACCTCGAGTTCTATCGCGGGGCCGGCGTCCAGCACATCGCCCTTCTCACGAAAGACATTGTCGCAACGGTCTCGGCTCTCGGCGATCGCGGCATCGAGTTCCTTCGCGTCCCCGACGCGTACTACGAGGAGGTGCGCGAGCGGTTCGCCGACCTGAAAGAGGTGGACGTCGACGCCTTGCGAAAGCTGAGCATCCTGGCCGACAGGGACGAGGAGGGGTATCTCTTCCAGATCTTCACCAAGCCGGTGATGGACCGGCCGACGGTGTTCTTCGAGGTGATCGAGCGCCACGGGTCGCGCGGCTTCGGCCTCGGAAACTTCAAGGCGTTGTTTGAGGCGATCGAGCGCGAGCAGGAGCTGCGCGGCACGCTCTGACATCCGACCCTTCAAAGGAGACGGTGCGAATGATCCCGCTGTCTAAAGGTCGCGTTACCAAGCAGGCTCACGTCGGCCTGCCGGAGGGCACGTATGAAGAAGAGCACGGTAGAGAGGCGTTCGACGGCCGGGCCGCACATCTGTACCGCACCCATCCACCGACGGCCTGGATTCGCGTGGAAGGGCCGCTGAAGCCCCGCGCGTTCGATATCGGGGCGATCAAGCCGTCTGATGCGACTGAGGCAACCGGCACGTGGGCTCTCATCGCACGGAACGACGAAGTTGCCCTCTACGTCTCCCGGCGAAGCGAGCCGATGCCGTATTTCCTGCGCGACGCGGACGGGGACCTGTGCTATTTCATACATCGAGGGACCGGCTTCGTCGAGACGGATTACGGACCGCTGCGCTTCGTTCCCGGCGACTACCTGATCTTGCCCAAGGGGACGACCCATCGTCTCGTGCCGGACGAGGAGCTCTTCTCGTTCGTGATCGAAGGAGCGGGGGAGTACCGGATTCCCGACCGCGGCATGCTCGGACGGCATGCGCAGTTCGACCCCGGCGTTCTGGAGGTTCCCGAGCCCGACCCGCACGACGAGCAGGGGGAGTTCGAGGTTCGCGTCAAGCGGAACCATGAATACACGACGCTCGTATATCCGTTTCATCCGCTGGACGTGGTGGGATGGCAGGGCGATCTTTGCCCCGTGCGGCTCAACGTCGCCGATTTCCGGCCGATCGTTAGCCCCCGCTATCACCTGCCGCCGAGCGTCCACTGCACCTGGGCAAACGACGGCTTCGACATCTGCACGTTCGCGCCTCGTCCGACGGAGACCGGAGACCCGACGGCCTTGCGAGTGCCGTTCTTCCACTCGAACATCGACAACGACGAGGTGATTTTCTATCACGAGGGCCAGTTCTTCAGCCGGGTCGGAATCGGGCCCGGAATGATGACCCTGCATCCGCAGGGATTGCACCACGGGCCGCAGCAAGCGGCGATGGAGGCCGGTAAGACCAAAGAGTTCGCCGACGAGATCGCCGTGATGGTGGAGACCGAACACCCATTGGAGATCGCCGTCGACGCCGAGGCCGCCGGAATCGAAGGCTACGAGACGTCGTGGGCTCGCGGCATGGGGCTGATCTGAGGCCTACTCGACCAGCGCTTGGTCCCGCACGCCGTAGGGGTAGAACAGCTCGAGCACCGGTTCGGGGTCGCCGTCCCATTCCAGTGCCCGGATCTGATCGGGACTGCGCCGGCCCGATGCCGCGCGGGCGAGGTCGAACGGGTCGGCGGTCACCGTCGCGACCGGATTGCCGTTCCCGACGATCCATTCGCGGGAGCCGGCACGGATCCTAAACGCCGGCAACCCCTTGACCTGCGACACCCCGCGCATGCCTTCCACATACGACCGGAGCGACAGGCCCGTGGCCAGGGAGTCACGATCGCCGGACATGCCGATCGCACCGCGGAGATCGTGGTGATGCACACCGATGTCGGTCACGACGATCCATTCCATGAGCGGTGGCGACCCCGACGGCGGTGGCCGCTCACCCCGCAGGATCTCCTCCAGCTTCGCGCCGGCGTCTTCCCACTCGCGCAAGATCTCCTCGATCGTCATCTCCCGCCGGGCCGTCAGCGCGTGGTCGATCCATTCCTCGCGCCGCCGGGCGACTCCCTGATCCCAGATCATTACGAGGTTAAGGTCCTTAGGGATCCGGCCTCCCACGAGTTCGCTTGCGATCGACGTCACGTGCGCGATGAGGTCCTTCACCGTCCAGCCTGGACACGCCGGAACCCGCGCATCGAGCTTTCCCTCGGGCAGGGGGCGCACGAGATCGGACATCGTCTTCCGGGC
Source organism: Actinomycetota bacterium (assembly GCA_046713235.1). Taxonomy (GTDB): domain Bacteria; phylum Actinomycetota; class AC-67; order AC-67; family AC-67; genus JBKKBZ01. The sequence goes on from JBKKBZ010000090.1 coordinate 4,504, forward strand.
CTGCTGGTAGGCGAGTGCGAGATCGGGCATCGGAGGCTCCTTTTGATCGCTCCCGGCCGTAAGAATAGTCCAATCCGCTCCGTACGTTGGAGCCGGCCGGTACACTGACGCCGATGCCGGAGACCCCGCGCACCTACTTCATTCGCACGTTCGGATGTCAGATGAACGAGCACGACTCCGAGCGCATCGGCGGAATGCTCGAGTCGGAGGGCTATGTGCGCTCCGAGAGGGCCGAAGACGCCGACCTCGTGGTGCTCAATACTTGCGCCATCCGTGAGAACGCCGACAACCGCCTCTACGGCACGCTCGGTCATTTGAAGGGTCTCAAGGCGCAGCGGCCAGAGCTTCGGATCGCCGTCGGGGGCTGCCTCGTGCAGAAGGACAAGGCCTTGATGATCGAAAGGGCGCCCTGGATCGACGCCGCCTTCGGGACGTTCGCCGTCGCAGAGTTGCCGCGACTTCTGGCGCAGCGCGAGGACACCGGAAACGGCGCATTCGAATTCAAGGAGCAGACGGAGACTTTTCCCAGCGCATTGCCGGCCCGGCGCGAGGTGTCCCATCACGCGTGGGTCAGCGTCAGCGTCGGGTGCGACAACGCCTGCACGTTCTGCATCGTGCCGCTCGTCCGAGGCCCGCAAGTATCTCGCCGAATGGGCGACGTGCTCGATGAGGTCACACGTCTGGTGGCCGACGGCGTCGTCGAGGTCACGCTCCTCGGGCAGAACGTCAACACCTACGGACGCGACCTCGACGGCCGTCCCCTGTTCGCCGATCTCCTGCGCGCGCTCGACGCGGTGGACGGGCTGCGGCGCGTGCGGTTCACGAGCCCCCATCCGCACGACTTCACGCCCGACGTGATCCGGGCCATGTCCGGGAGCCGCGTGGTCTGTGAGCACATCCATTTCCCGCTGCAATCGGGATCCGATGCGGTGCTCGGGCGCATGCGCCGGTCCTATCGCCGCGCGCGCTACCTGGAATGGCTGGCCGCGATTCGCGAGGCAGTCCCCGGCATCGCGGTCTCCACCGACATAATCGTCGGGTTCCCCGGAGAACGTGAAAGCGACTTCGAAAACACCCTCGATCTCGTCGAGACGGCGCGCTTCGATTCGGCGTATACGTTTCAGTACAGCATCCGGCAGGGCACGGAAGCGGCCACGATGCCCGGCCAGATTCCACGCGAGGTCGTGCAGGAGCGCTTCGACCGGCTGGTGGCGCGCCAAGAGAGCATCTCGCTCGAACGCAATGTTGAGGTCGTCGGGCGAGTCGTCGAGACGCTCGTCGAAGGGCCGTCGCGCAAGGACCCGCGACGCGCGAGCGCACGCACGCGGACCAACAAGATCGTGCACGTGCCCGCGTCCGGCCTGCTGCCGGGTACCTTCGTCGATGCCCGCATCGTCGGCGCGCATCCCCATCATCTCGACGGCGAGGTCGCGTGAGGCTCCCGGCGCTCGTCGGGCCGACCGCCGCAGGCAAGACTCGGATCGCCATGTCCCTGGCTCCGTCGCTCGGAGCCGAGGTCATCAGCATCGATTCGATGCAGGTCTACCGCGGAATGGATGTCGGAACGGCCAAGCCCACGCCCGCCGAACAGCGCCGGGTCCCTCATCATCTGATCGATCTCGTCGAGCCGGGAGCGGCCTTTAACGTTGCGGAGTTTCAGGCTGCGGCTACCACGGCCGTCGACGGGGTTAGAGCCAGGGGGCGAACGCCGCTGCTCGTGGGTGGTTCCGGACTCTATTTCCGTGCGATCGTCGACGGGCTGGAATTTCCACCGGCCGACGCGACGGTAAGAGCCCGGATCGACCGGCGGGCCACGCACGAGCTGTTGCGGGAGCTGGAGGTGAAAGATCCGGCAGCGGCCGCGCGGACGCAGGGCAACCACCGGAGGATCGTGCGCGCTCTCGAGGTCATCGAGATTACGGGGCGCACGTTTTCTTCCTTTCGAACAGCCTGGGATCGGTTCCCATCTGGGGAGTTCAGAGTGGCGGGACTAAGGGTGCCGGCGCCGGTCCTGATCAAGCGCATCGAGGGTCGCGTCCGTGAGATGCTCGCGGGACCGCTCCAGGAAGAAGCCGAACGCCTGGCGGCGGCCGGCCACAGGCCGGCGATCGAGTCGGCAGCGGCGATCGGCTACCGACAGGCACTGGCGGTGGCGGAGGGAAGAACCTCCGTCGAGGAGGCTGTAGCCGCCGTCGTCGGATCGACGCGCGCTCTCGCGCGGCGGCAAATGTCGTGGTTCCGCCGCGATCCGCGCATCGTTTGGTTCGATGCATCAGACCTCGAGGACGCGACCCGGGCGGTCGGGGCATACTGGTCGGCAGAGAGCTTGCACCACGAGGCCGCCGGAGGATCATGATCGAGTTCACGAAAGCGCACGGAGCCGGAAACGATTTCGTGCTCGTCGAGGATCTCGCCGGCAGACTTGCACCGACTCCGGAGTTCGTCGCCGCAGTCTGCGATCGTCACACCGGGATCGGAGCCGACGGTCTGATTCGGATCGTGCGATCGGATGCCGCCGATTTCTTCATGGACTACTACAACGCCGACGGCCGCGTCGCCGAGATGTGCGGAAACGGAATTAGGTGTCTGGCGAAGTACGTCGCCGACCGCGGCCTGTTCAACGGCACGGAGATGAGGGTGGACACTCGGGACGGCGTCAAGTTCCTCTCGCTCATGTGTCGCGACGACGGGACGGTCGAGCAGGTTCGCGTCGATATGGGCATCCCGATCTTCGACCGCGCGACGATTCCGATCGCCGGCGAGGGGCCCGATGCGCTGCATGAGGCGATCGCGGTGGAGGGGTTCTCGTTCGATGCAACCGCACTCTCGATGGGAAACCCCCATTGTCTCCTTTTCGTAGACGACCTCGACCGGGTGCCGGTGGAGCGGATCGGCCCGCTCGTGGAGCGTCTTGAGCGGTTTCCCGCGCGCGTGAATACAGAATTCGTGCAGGTCCTGTCGCCGTCCTCGGTTCGCGCGAGGGTTTGGGAGCGGGGGGTCGGGGAGACGCAGGCATGCGGAACCGGAGCTTGCGCCATTGCCGTCGGCGCGCACCGGCGTGGCCTGACGGAGCGTTCCGTCGCGGTGCATCTGCCGGGAGGCACGCTCGCGATCGAATGGGGAGAGGACGACCGGGTGCACATGACCGGGCCTGCGGAGGAGGTCTTCCACGGCACGCTGGATGCCCATTACGAGCGGACGCTCTCGCCGGTGCGGCCGGCAAGTGCCGTTGTCGCGGCACGAGGGCGGTCCTTATGAACAATGCGCGCCGCATAGAGTCTCTCCCCCCCTATCTTTTCGCGGAGATCGACCGCAAGGTCGCCGAGGTTCGCGCAAGAGGTATGGACGTCATAAGCCTGGGCATCGGCGACCCGGACCTACCCACTCCCGACCATGTCGTTCGTGCCATGCAAGAAGCAGTAGCCGATTCCGGCACGCACCGGTACCCCTCGTACTTCGGCATGCCGGAGTTTCGCCGCGCGATCGCAGGCTGGTACTCGCGGCGCTTCGGTGTCGATCTGGATCCGGATGCAGAGATTCTTCCGTTGATAGGCTCGAAGGAAGGTCTTGCGCACATACCGCTGGCTTTTGTGGATCCCGGCGACGTCACCCTCGTGCCGGATCCCGGCTACCCCGTCTATCAGGTGGCCACCCATCTGGCCGGGGGCACCGGTGTGCCCTTTACGCTGCGCGCCGAAGACGGATTCTTGCCCGACTGGGAGAGCGTAAGGGTCCCGCCGCGCACCAAGCTCGTGTGGCTCAACTATCCGGGCAACCCGACGGCGGCGGTCGCAGAGCTTGCCGATCTCGAACGCGCGGTGGTGTTTGCACGTCGGCACGATCTCTTGCTGGTGTACGACAACGCCTACAGCGAGATCACCTTCGACGGCTTCGTTGCGCCGAGCGTGCTCCAAGTACAGGGAGCTAGGGACGTCGCCGTCGAGTTCCATTCGTTGTCCAAGACCTACAACATGACCGGATGGCGCGTGGGGTGGGCCTGCGGATCGGCGGGCGCGATCGAAGCGCTCGGCCGCGTGAAGACGAACATCGACTCGGGGATCTTCGATGCTGTGCAGCGCGCCGGCATCGCCGCGCTCACCGGTCCCCAGGATCACGTCGCTCGCATGTGCGAGGTCTACGCTCGGCGCAGGGACACCGTGATCGCGACGTTCAACGACTCCGGCTGGAAGCTTGAGCCGCCCCGGGGATCGCTCTACGTGTGGCTCCCGGTGCCCGACGGATACGACTCGGCATCCTTCGCTACGCATCTGCTCGAAGATGCTGCCGTGGTGGTCCCTCCGGGTCGAGGGTACGGCGAGGGGGGAGAAGGCTACATCCGCATCTCGTTGTCGACCCCCGACGATCGCCTGGCCGAGGCGCTCGGCCGGATTCGAGGCGCACTGTGAACGACCACCGGCGGCCGCGGGCCAGCGAGCGGCGGCGGATCACCGAGCTGCCCCCCGAGCTTCAGACTCTGCGGCTTGAGCGTGCGGTCCTCGTCGGGCTCGCCGGGGGGAAGGGAGCGGGAACCGGGGACTCATCGCTCGGGGAGCTCGCGCGCCTCGCAGACACCGCCGGGGCAGAGGTGCTGGAGTCCCTCGTTCAGCGGCGGGATAGACCCGATCCCGCGACGTTTCTCGGCAAGGGGAAAGCGCAGCAGGTTCGCGAGGTCGTTCGCGCGACCGGGGCCGACACCGTGATCGTCGACGAAGAGCTGTCTCCCGGCCAGCTTCGAAACCTCGAGGAGATATTCGGCTGCAAGGTCATCGACCGGACGGCACTGATCATCGACATCTTCGCGCAGCACGCACATTCGGCCGAGGGCAAGATGCAGGTCGAGCTGGCTCAGCTGCGTTACTTCCTCCCCAGGCTTCGGGGTTGGGGGGAATCCATGTCGCGCCTCGGCGGTGGGATCGGAACACGCGGCCCCGGTGAGACGAAGCTCGAGGTCGACCGACGCCGGGTCAACAAGCGCATCTCCAAGCTCAAGGACGATATAGATGAGCTTCGTCGTACGCGCTCCACAAAGCGAAGAGAACGAGTGCGGAATCGCGTGACGAGCATCGCGTTGGTCGGGTACACAAATGCCGGCAAGTCCACGCTCTTGAACCGGCTGACGCACGCAGAAGTGCTGGTCGAAGACCGGCTGTTCTCCACACTCGATCCCACCACCCGGCGACTGGAGCTCCCCGACGGGCGAACGGCGGTGCTCACCGACACTGTCGGGTTCGTGCGCAAGCTGCCGCACGCGCTGGTCGAGGCCTTCAAGTCGACCCTAGAGGAAGCGATCGCCGCGGACTTGCTCTTGCACCTCGTAGACGGGGGAGATCCGGATCCGGAGGCCGAGTACGACGCCGTCCGGGAGGTTGTGGGCGAGATCGGTGCGGCAGACGTGCCGGAACTCCTCGTCGTCAACAAGATCGATTCGGCCGACGAGGTCGGGGTGGCGAGGCTACGCCGGCGTTATCCAGACGCCTGCTTCGTCTCGGCATTGACCGGTGAAGGCGTCGAGGATCTGCTGGAGGCGATCGCCGCGCGGGTACCGCGGCCCGAGATCGAGGTGACCCTTCTCGTTCCCTACGGCCGCGGCGACGTCGGCGCGGCACTCCATGCCGCCGGGGCAGTGCTCCGGGAGGAGCATCGTCCGGACGGAACGCTCATCCGTGCCCGGATACGAGCCGACCAGATATCGCGGCTTGAGGAGTATCTCGTTGCCGAGTCGGGACACTCGGAAGAGCGCCCCACCCGTTAGATTCAGCTCAGACGCCGCAGGACCGCCACCAACTTGCCGAGGATGTCGATCTGGTCGGCTTCGATGGGCGCGTAGGCCGGGTTTTCTGCCAGCAGGCGGACACGGCCGGCGGTTCGAGAGAGCCGTTTGACCGTGGCTTCCTCGCCGTCGACGAGCGCGGCTACGATCTCGCCGTCCTCGGCGATCTTCTGCTCACGGACGATCACGGTGTCGCCGTCGAAGATGCCCGCTCCGACCATGGAATCCCCCCGGACCCGAAGGGCAAAGAGCGGTCCTCGGGCCGTGAACTCGTCGGGGACCAGCAGGGTCTCTTCGACGTTTTGCTCGGCTAGAAGCGGAACACCTGCTGCGATGGTGCCCAGCACTGGGACTTCGCGGACTCCGCGCGGGGGGACCGACGTGCGCTTGGTCTCGGGGCTGTGCACCCGGATTGCCCTGGGCCGGCTGGGATCCTTGGTGAGGTAGCCCTTCTCGGCCAGAGATGCCAGCTGCGCATGCACGCTGGACGGGGACTGCAACCCGACTGCTTCTCCGATTTCCCTGACGGAAGGGGGATAGCCGCGGGATTCAACGGTGGATGTGATGTGCTCCAGGATGCGACGCTGTCGCTCGGTGAGCTGGTCCACGCCAGACCTCCTTTGGCGCTCGGCTTGGAACCGGGACGAGGCTAACACGAACGTGGGTTCGAATCAAACACCTGTTCGGGCTTGACTCCCGAACGCCTGTTCCCTAAGGTATACGAACACACGTTCGAGGAGGGAAAACCTGATGAGGCGTCTAACCATGATGCTGGTGCTGGGAGCGAGCCTGGCCGTGGCTGCTATTCAGCCGCCCGACGACGTCCGGGTCGCGTCGGGCAGGCCCAGGCTCGTCCATGTGGTGCGTCCCGGCGACACGCTGTGGTCGATCGCGACGCGGCTGAATCCATCACAGGATCCTCGCAGCCTGGTCCACCAGCTCGTGGAAACGAACGGGCTCAAGGGTGGGGTCATCAGGGCCGGACAGGCCCTCTACCTGCAGGATCGCTGACCTTCCCGAAGTCCTTGAAGCCCCCTATCTAGTGTGGTAGATTCTTTCTAACCACAAGATGTTGTGGTTTTACCCACAGCCTTATCCACAAGCATCTGGCGATTGGGGATAAGGCGCGTCCGGTGCGGGGAGGATTACGGTGCGCTGTCCGTACTGCGGGAGCATGGACGACCGAGTCGTGGACTCCCGCACGGCCGACGAGGGGACGGCGATCCGAAGGCGGCGCGAGTGTGCCGGGTGCACCCGCCGGTTCACCACCTTCGAGCGAGCCGAACGGGTTTCCCTTCAGATCATCAAGCGTTCGGGGGTAAGGGTTCCCTTCGACCGGGCAAGGGTCGTGGAGGGGATCGCCCGGGCGTGCAAGAACCGGCCGGTTTCGCCTGAGGAGATCGAACGGCTGGCCCGCGAAGTCGAGCAAGAGCTGCTTGCCTCGGGCGTTGGTGCGGTGCCGTCCTCGGAGGTTGGAGTGGCCGTCCTGGACCGGCTTCGGGAGCTCGATGAGGTGTCCTACGTGAGATTCGCATCCGTCTACAAGGAGTTTCAGGAGGCGACCGACTTCGAAAGAGAAGTCGGAATGCTCCTGGAGAAGAGCACACCACCCAAGAACGCGGTGACGGCAGACCGGTGAGGAGGGTTTCGTTGGCGAAGACCGAGAACGAGCTGATCGGAACGGGAGTCGGGCTCGACGTGAAACGGCATTTCACTCGGGCCGGGATCCACCCCTACGACGAGATCGCATGGGAGACGAGAGACGCGGTCATCCAAAACTTCAAGGACGGCGGCAACGCCTTCGAGCAACGCGGAGTCGAGTTCCCGGTCTCGTGGTCGCAGAACGCCACGAACATCGTGGCCCAAAAGTACTTTCGCGGGCCGCTCGGCACTCCCCAGCGCGAGCGCTCGGTTCGTCAGCTGATCGACCGCGTTGCCGACAACATCACCGGCTGGGGCTGGAAGGACGGCTACTTCGGGTCCGACGATGCTCGAGAGGCGTTCAACGCCGAGCTGAAGCACATCCTCGCCACGCAGAAGGCGTCGTTCAACTCCCCGGTGTGGTTCAACGTGGGCGTCGAGCCGAGCCCGCAGTGCTCGGCGTGCTTCATCCTCGCGGTGGACGACACTATGTCGTCGATCCTGAACTGGTACGTCGAGGAGGGAACGATCTTCAAGGGAGGTTCGGGATCGGGCATCAACCTGTCCACGATCCGATCCTCGAAGGAGAACCTCTCGGCCGGCGGCGAGGCCAGCGGGCCTGTGTCGTTCATGCGCGGCGCCGACGCCTCGGCCGGCACGATCAAGTCGGGCGGGAAGACGCGGCGCGCTGCCAAGATGGTCGTGCTGAACGTCGACCACCCCGACGTCGAGGACTTCATCTGGTGCAAGGCGCTCGAGGAGCGCAAGGCACGCGTGCTCCGCGACGGCGGGTTCGACATGGACCTCGACGGCAGGGATGCCTATTCGATCCAGTACCAGAACGCCAACAACTCGGTCCGGGTGACCGACGAGTTCATGCGGGCAGCCGAGGAGGACGGAGACTGGGCGTTGCGGGCGGTTCTGTCCGGCCAGCCGCTCAAGGCGCTTCGCGCTCGCGACCTGCTTCGCGAGATGGCGCAAGCGGCGTGGGAGTGCGCCGACCCCGGGTTGCAGTACGACACCACGATCAACGACTGGCACACGTGCCCGGCGTCGGGTCGCATCAACGCCAGTAACCCTTGCAGTGAGTACATGCACCTCGACAACTCGGCGTGCAACCTCGCGAGCCTCAACCTGATGAAGTTCGTCGACGAGGACATGAACTTCGACATTCGGGCCTTCAAGCACACGGTGGATGTGATCTTTCTCGCGCAGGAGATCATCGTCGGGAACTCGTCGTATCCCACCGATAAGATCACGAAGAACGCCTTTGACTACCGCGAACTCGGCATCGGGTATGCGAACCTCGGCGCGCTGCTGATGGCACGAGGGCTTCCGTACGATTCCGACGGCGGCCGGGCGTGGGCGGCCGCGATCACATCGCTCCTCACCGGCTGGTCGTACCGAAACAGCGCGCTCCTCGCCGAGGTGCAGGGGCCGTTCGCCGGATTCCCGCCGAACCGCGAACCGATGACCCGCGTGATCCGGAAGCACCGCGAGGCGTGCGAGGCGATCGATCCGGAGCTCGTCCCCGAGGGATTGCTCCAAGCGGCGAAGTCGGCCTGGGATGACGCCCTGGAGCTGGGGGGCCGGCACGGATGGAGGAACTCGCAGGCGAGCGTGCTCGCCCCGACCGGGACCATCGGGCTGATGATGGACTGCGACACCACCGGCATCGAGCCGGACCTCGCGCTGGTGAAGACCAAGAAGCTCGTCGGGGGCGGCACGATGCGCATCGTGA
>JBKKBZ010000091.1:0-2662 GCA_046713235.1 Actinomycetota bacterium
GCGCCCGTCCTTCGCCGCACCCACCTCTCGCATTGTCCGGCGTGCCGCCCGGCGGTGATAATGCGCCGCGTCGGGACCACTGAGAGGAGATTTTCAATGGCCTATCGAGTCACCTTCATTCCCGGAGACGGAGTCGGACCCGAGCTGTCGGAGGCGACCCGCCGTGTGCTCGAAGCAACCGGTGTCGCTTTCGACTGGGACGTGCAGGAAGCAGGCGCCGACGTCATGGACAAGTTCGGAACGCCGCTTCCCGAGCAAGTCCTGGAGTCGATCCGAAAGAACAAGGTGGCGATCAAGGGTCCTATCACCACACCGGTCGGCACGGGGTTTCGCAGTGTCAACGTCGCCCTGCGCAAGGAGCTGGACCTCTACTGCTGTCTCCGGCCATGCAAGTTCTACGCGGGTATCCCCGGCGCGGTCGAGGGCGTAGACATCGTCGTCTGCCGCGAAAACCACGAGGACCTCTACGCCGGCATAGAGTTCGAGGAAGGCACTGCAGACGCGAAGAAAGTCATCGAGTTTCTAAACGGCATCCAGGACAGGACGATCCGTGAGGATTCCGGGATCTCGATCAAGCCGATCTCTATTACCGGAACCAAGCGCATAGCCAAGTTCGCCTTCGATTACGCCCGCAAGTACAAGCGGCGCAAGGTCACCGCCGTCCATAAGTCGAACATCATGAAGTTCTCCGACGGTTTGTTTTTGCGCGTCGCCGGTGAGGTGGCGAAGGACTACCCCGACATCGAGTTCGAGGATCGCATCGTGGACAACCTATCGATGCAGCTCGTGAAGCGGCCTCAGGAGTACGACGTGTTATTGCTCCCGAACCTCTACGGCGACATCATCAGCGACCTGTGCGCCGGCCTGATCGGCGGCCTCGGCGTGGCTCCGGGTGCCAACCTCGGCGACGACGCCGCAGTATTCGAGGCGACCCACGGCAGCGCCCCGAAATACAAGGGACAGAACAAGGTCAACCCGATGGCGATGATGTTCTCGGGCGTGCTCATGCTACGTCACCTCGGGGAGGAGCAGGCCGCAGAGTCCCTGGAATGGGCGCTTGCCGAAGTCGTGCGCGAAGGAACGAGCGTGACTTATGACTTGAAGCAACGGCGGGATGACCCCACCGCCGTCGGCACGAGTCAGGTGGCTGACGGCGTCATCGCCAAGCTGAGCGAGCGACGGGCCACTTAGGCAAAGCTTGACGTCCTGCCCCTTCCCTTCTCGCGGGGATCGCGGTAGATTCCCCTTTCATCCCACTTGTGGGCTATAGAAGGGGGGTTCGTGGTGAGACGTCTCGCAGTGCTTCTCGCAGCGATCGCGATCCTGGCCGGAATCTTGGGAGGAGGCTCGCCTGCCGGCGCCGTCGGTGCCTTTGGTGCGCCGCTCGTCGTCAGCGGCTTGGACGACAACGAACCAAGCATCGACGTTGCGGCCGACGGAACGATCTACATCAATGCCATCGGCGGCATCTTCATTCCCGGGCCGTCCCCGAGCCATCTGTGGCGCTCGACCAACGGAGGGACCTCGTTCACGTTGACGCCTGCGGGGGCCCGTGGGCTCTTTCCCGGCGGTGGGGACTCTGACGTCGCGCTGGACCCGGCGACGGGAACGATCTATTGGAGCGATCTGTGGCTCGGAGACTCCACCGTGGCGGTCTCGAGCGACAAGGGCGCGTCTTGGATCGCGCAGCCACTCGGCGGGCCGCCCGTGCAGGACCGCCAGTGGCAGGCCACCCCTGGGGGCGGTCGCGTGTACATCGTCACCAACCAGATCGCCGGTGGCCTGGTGGTGTCTCACTCGCTCGACGGCGGCCTTACGTATCTTCCCGGCACGACCGCAGCCACCCTTGCCGACCGCGGCAACTGCATCTGCCCTCCGGGAACGATCATTGCACAGGGGAGCAGCGCGATCTCCGACCGCGTCGGAGTCATTCACTACACCGCGACCGGAGGCGTCAAGTTCGCCCGGTCGACGAACGGCGGCCTGACGTGGGCCAACGTGGTCGTTCAAGGAAACACCAGTTTCGACACGACGGCCGGTTTCCCCGTCGTTGCGGCGGGAGCGGGTGACACGTTGCACGCCGTCTGGATGGAGCTCGTGCCCGGCGGCAAGAAGGGCGTCGGCGCCACCGCACAGATCAAGTACGCGTCGTCGAGCAATTGGGGAGCGAGCTGGTCGGCGCCGAAGGTGATCGTGGCAGGCGGCAACGCCGGCACGCCCTTGTATCCCTGGGTCGCGGCGCGGGGCAGCAAGGTGGGCGTCTCGCTCTTCCACACCGCGGCCGGACCCTATCAGCCGGGCAATGTTCCCGCGTCGGCGTTGTGGTACGAGAAATATCTGGAGAGCACCGACGGCGGGGCCACTTTCAGCGGGCTTGCGACGGTGGATTCGCAGGCCGTCAAGAGTGGGCCGATCTGCCTCGATGGATTCTTCTGCGGAAGCGACCGCGAGCTCGGGGACTTCCAAGCCTTGACCCTCGACGCTGCCGGACGGGCGCACCTGACGTGGACTCGGCTGGTCGGCGGAGACACCGACACCGAGATTCGCTACGTGCGGCAGCTTTAGCCGGCGGACCGGAACTGTGGGCGGCGCCCGAAAGGGCGCCGCTCTCCCGTCCGGCGGTATCCTACCTCGCCTGAACGAACATGATTAGGAGGGACGT
>JBKKBZ010000092.1:0-39170 GCA_046713235.1 Actinomycetota bacterium
CTCGGGGGAGACCTGCCCTAAATTTCGGTCGCCCGGATATGCTTGCAGGTCACGCTGGGAGGGCTCCATGAACCACGACAAGGACCCCGGCACAGAATCGGAATTCGAGGTCGTCGCCATCGCGGCGTCGGCCGGCGGCCTCACGGCGCTAACAACGATCCTGGGCGGCCTGCCCGCCGGGTTCCCGGCCGGCATCCTCGTGGTCCAGCACCTCGATCCACGCCACCGGAGCCTGATGGCCGAGATTCTGAAGCGCCGCACCCCGCTACAGGCCGTCCAGGCCGAAGAGGGCGCGAAGGTCGAGCCTGGTTCCGTGTACGTTGCTCCTCCCGATCGTCACCTGCTGGCGAACTCCGACGGGACCTTGTCGCTGACGCAATCCGAGCTGGTTCACTTCGTACGCCCGTCGGCGGACCTGCTGTTTGAGTCCGTCGGGGCCGCCTATCGCGAGCGCGCGATCGCCGTGGTCCTGACGGGCACCGGGAGTGACGGCTCCATGGGGCTCAGGGCGGTCAAGGCGACGGGCGGGACGGTGATCGTCCAGGACCAGGCCACATCGGAGTTCTTCGGCATGCCCGGTGCCGCGATCGCCACCGGCCACACAGACTTCGTCCTTCCGCTTAACGAGATCGCCGCCGCATTGATCCACCTTGTCATGAAGGAACCGGTTGCATGACCCAACCCGCCGGCGATCCCGGGTTCGATGCTCTCTTAGATCACGTGAAACGAGTGCGCGGCTTCGACTTCACGGGGTACAAGCCGGCCAGCCTCATGCGCCGCGTCTCGAAGCGAATAGCCGACGTCGGCCTGGAAGGCTTTTCGGACTACCTCGACTACCTCGAGGTGCACGAGGACGAGTTCTCCTTCCTGTTCGACACGGTGCTGATCAACGTCACGTCATTTTTCCGGGATCCGCCTGCTTGGAAGTTTCTCCAGGACGAGGTCGTTCCCGAAATCGTCGCAGCTAAGGCTCCCGACGAGCCGGTTCGCGCTCTCTCTGCCGGCTGCGCGTCGGGAGAGGAGGCCTACAGCCTCGCCATGATCTTCGCCGAGGTGATGGGAGCGGAGGACGTGAAGCGGCGGCTCAAGATCTTCGCGACCGATGTGGACGACGGCGCCTTGGCTCAAGCGCGGCACGGAAGTTACGGCGCCAAAGAGCTGGACGCCGTCCCCGAGGACTTGCGAGAACGGTATTTCGAGCACGGCGCAGGCGGTTTCGTGTTCCGCAACGACCTGCGAAGGTCGCTGATCTTCGGCCGTCACGACCTGGTGAAGGACACGCCGATCTCGCGACTCGACCTCATCGTCTGCCGGAACACGCTCATGTACCTGAACACCGAGACGCAGCACCGTGTGCTGGCGAGGCTTCACTTCGCGCTGAATGCCCGGGGGTACCTTTTCCTTGGAAGGGCGGAGATGCTCCTTTCACAGGGGGCTATGTTCACGCCCAAGGACCTTGGCCACCGCGTTTTCTCGAAGGTTCCCAAGCCTACCCTCCGCGACCGGCTCGCAGTGCTGGATCAGGCCACGGCAACGGGCGCGGCCGACATCGTTGCCCGTGACGCCTGGCTGCCCGAAGCATCATTCGACGCCGGACTTGTGGCCCAGGTCATCGTAGACGTCGAAGGCCGAATCGTGCTGGTAAACGAGCGGGCGCGGCGCATGTTCGGGCTGACAAAGAAGGACGTCGGGCGCCCCATTCAGGATCTCGAGATCTCGTATCGCCCCGCGGAGCTTCGGTCCAGGATCGAGGAGGCGTACACCAACCGGCGGACCGTCTCCATCCCGAACACGGAGCGCGTGCTCGCCGGCGGCGAGATCCAGCACTTCAACATCGAGGTAACCCCGCTGTTCGATGAGACCGGAAGCCTGGGTGGCGTGGTCGTGGCCCTCGACGACGTCACGGAGCACATGCGCCTCCAGGTCGCGTTGCACCGGTCCCAGCAGGACCTGGAGACCGCCTACGAGGAGTTGCAGGCGACCAACGAAGAGCTGGAGACGACGAACGAGGAGCTGCAGTCGACGGTCGAAGAGCTGGAGACGACGAACGAGGAGCTGCAGGCGACCAACGAGGAACTCGAGACGATGAACGAGGAGCTCCAATCCACGAACGAGGAGCTTCGCACGATGAACGACGAGTTCCAACTGCGATCGGACGACCTGAATAGGGTGAACGTCTTCATCGAGTCCATCGTCAAGAGCCTGCAGGCCGCGGTCGTCGTGCTCGACTCCGACGGCCGGGTCCAGCTCTGGAGCCCGAGGGCCGAGGACATGTGGGGCGTACGGCAGGCGGAGGTCCTCGGCCAGCCCTTTGCGGCCCTGGACATCGGCCTGGTCGTGTCGGACCTTGCCACCATGATCGCGACCGCCCTCACCGGGGGCGACGGGTATCGGGAAGAGACGGTGACGGCGACCAACCGGCGGGGGAAGGGCATCCAGTGCCGCGTCACGGCCACGCAACTTACCGCCAGCACGGCCGACGGAAAACCCCATGGTGTCGTCCTTCTGATGGAGGACGTTTCCGGCTAGACGGCGCTCGGCGTCTCACCGCGGCCGGCCCGTGCTACCTTGAATCGACCGTTCCGCGGGGAAATCGGGGCGACTGGATGGACGACGAGACGCAAGAAACCGGCGACCGCGAGGCGGGCACGAAGGCTCCCCTCCGCGACGGCTCGCTTGCAGGGGAAGACCTTCGCGCGCTGATCCAGTCGGTGGAGGCAGCCTACCGTCACGAGGGCGCCCCCGGCACCGGCCCGCACGCCGAGGAGCGTTTGGCGGCCATTGCGACGACGCACGTCAAGATCTTGCTCGCCTGCCTCGGTGAAGACCGCATCCTCACCGACGCCGAGATGTCCGCCATTCGCACGGAGCCCTGGGAGCCTCCCGACGCGCTGAAGGCCGCCCGCGCGCTCCAATCCGCGGTCCGAATCACCGCGCGGGGGGCGATGCGCGCCGGCGTCGCCGGCATGGCGCCGGAAGAGGCGTCGGCCGCGATCAAGCGCGTGGGACGGCGTGCCCTCGCACTGATTGCGCAAGTGGCGCTGGGGCCGGCCCGGGGCGCCGACGACACGCCGCTCCCCGTGAGCGATCCACCGGCGCTCGCGCATCTTTTGACCGGGTCCTTCGCGAGCCTGCAGCGACATCGTCTGGGGGCTCGATCCGTGGGCCTCCCCGTGGGAGCGTCTTACGTCGTCGCCCTGGTGGCACCGGCCCCCGCCGGCGAGCAGCGGATCAAAGAGGCGGACCTCGCCCGCGCGTGCCTGGCCGGCGCCGCTGTTCGCGGCATTGCGGGTTCGCTGGGCGACCGGGGCGTCATCGTGGCCTCGGACGCAGACCCCGGGGCACTCGCCGCGGCCATCACCCGCCGGCCCGACGTTGTAGGAGGCATCGGCCTGGCAGAATCCGGCTTGGGCGGTATCGCGGTCAGCTACGCGGAGGCCGTCACGTCCTTTGAGGTGGCAACCCACACCGCAAGCTGGCAACCAGTGGTGACGTACGATCTGGCGCTGCCGAACAGACTTTTGCTCTCAGACCAACGCAGCGCCGCGGACCTCGTGCGGATCCTGATAGCCCCGCTGGAGATCCACGACGCGGCCACCGGCTCCTCACTCACAGAGACGCTCGATGCGTACGTCGCCGCCGGTGGAAACGCCTCGAAGGCTGCCGAGGCTCTGTTCGTCCATCGGCACACGCTTCACGACCGGCTCGGGAAAATTACCGAGTACACCGGGCGCAATCCCCAGGATCCTGACACGTTCGTGCTCTGCGCGCTCGCGGTCATTAGTCGCAGACTGCTCTCTCACGACCGTTCTGAGTGAGGGACCGGCCATATTGGCCGGTCCCTCGATCCCAACCTTCTCACATTTGGTAATTGACCGGTTCGACTCGAGGACCCTACGGTGACCCTCGCGTAGAAAGCGCGTAGAAACCTCTTCGGAAGGGAACTCAGTCGATGGTCGCAAGCGTATCCACTCTGCTCGTTGCGGAGCCGCACCCCATCTGCCGGTACGCGATCCGGGGGTTGGCCGGAAAGGCGCCCTCCCACCTGAAGATCGTCGGCGAAGGCTGGGGAAAGGAGATCCTCCCGCTCGCGACCGAGACGCGCCCGACGGTCATCCTCATGTACCTGGACGACCTTGCGGACGTTTCCATGATCCGGCGCCTGAACCAAAGTGTCGAGGAGGCGCGCATCGTGGTGATGGTTGGAGCCGGCGACGGGCGGCTGGTGTTTGAGGCGATCCGTGCCGGTGTCACCGGCTGCCTCCCAGAAGGGGCTTCCGGCGACGAGATCCTAGAAACCATCCGGGCTGTGGCGGGCGGCACAACTGTGTTCCACCCGTCGCTCACGGCGGCGGCGCTCGTCTGGGTCGCCCGGGCCTCCGCGCCCCGGCATGACGGCCGGCTGCGCACCCTCACGCGCCGCGAGCGGGAGGTTTTGGATTTGCTGACGACGGGCATGAGTGCCCAACAGATCGCCTCGCGCCACGGCATCAGCCGCCGCACCGTCGAGGGCCATCTCGTCAGCGTCTATCGAAAGCTCGAGGTGCGCGGCCGGATCGATGCGGTGATCACCTACAGCGAGTTACGCCGGGACGAGAGCGACGAAGAATTGGCGCAGGCGTGGGGCGGTTCTCGCCGGGCCTGAAGCGGGCCAACCCGACCGGACTAGACGGAGCCCGGAACAGAGCGTAAGAGTGGCCATTGCCCCCCTTCGGCATGGTGCCGACAATCGGATGGACATCGCGATTCCATGCGCAGCCATCCAACGGTGAGGGCCATGCCGGAACCATCAAGCGCCGAACTCCCAGCCAGGATCATCGATCTCGAGGAGCGCATTCACGAGATTGCCTCCCGGCGTCCCGACTCTCCAGCGGGATGGGTGGACCTTGTCCAGGGAATGGAGGGCGAGTTGTCGCAGGCTTTGGAGGAGCTGCAAGTCGCCAGCGAGGAACTCGTTCAGCAGGGTGAGGAGCTGATCGAGCTCCGGGGCCTGCTGGAGGTCGAGCGCGACCAGTTCCACGAACTCTTCGACCTCGCTCCGGACGGATACCTCGTGACGGATGCGAACGGCGTCATCCGCGAGGCCAACCGGGCGGCCGGCACGCTCCTGCACTCCGAACCGGAGCGCCTCGGCGGAAAGCCGCTCGCGGTCTTCGTTGACCCCGAGCACCGCAAGGCGTTTCGCAGCCTGTTGGCCAAGCTCATATCGGACCCTCCCGGGTACTCCCGCCACGCCGAGAGCCGGCTGGTCCCGCCCTCCGGAGGGGAGCCACGCAACGTCGCGATCGCAGTCGGCGCCGTCGAAGGCACCGTCCGCTGGCTCATTCGCGACGTGACGACCGAGCGCGGTCGCGAGCACCACGCTGCCGAGCGGCTGCGCCGGGCGAACGAGTTCAAGGATCTCTGCCTGCAGGTGATCGGGCACGATTTGCGGGGACCGCTGGCCTCGCTCGTCGGGATCGCCACGACGGTCGAGCGGCGCCGGGCGGCGCTCGACGAAGAGCAGCTCGACGACCTGCTTGGGCGACTGGTTCGGGTGGCGCGTCACATGGACGTGCTCGTTGCGGACCTGCTCGATCTCGGCATGTCGGCCGAGGGGGCCTCGGAACACCAGATGCGACCGGCGTCGCTCGGGGAAGTACTCGGGCGGGTGATTGGGGCCATCGAGAGGTCCGCGCACTCGCTGGTCGTCGAATCGGAGGCCGCCGTCATACTCATGGACGAGCGCAAGGTGGAACGCATCGTCGACAACCTCGTCCGCAACGCCGTCATCCACACGGCGCCGGGTTCCACGGTGTGGGTTCGGGGCGAGACGGCGCCGGGCTGCTGGCGGATCGTGGTCGAGGACGACGGTCCGGGCCTACCGAAAGAATTGCGCGAGGCTCTCGTCGGCAAGGATGGCGGACACGGCGAGGACTTCCTCGTGGAGGGGCTCGGCATCGGCCTCACGATCGTCAAGCGCTTCACCGAAGGCCTGGGTGGAAACCTCACCGTGGACGAGCGACCCGGCGGTGGCTCGCGTGTGAGCGTCTTGCTCCCGATAGAGATCGGACCCGCCGGCAGGTAGAATCCCCGAGCGGGATGCCGCTCTCCTACAAGCTCGCGCCGTCGATCCTCGCCGCCGACTTCGCTCGGCTGGGGGAGGATGTCGCCGCAGTTGCCGACGCGGCCGACCTACTTCACGTGGACGTCATGGACGGCCACTTCGTGCCGCCGATCACGATCGGGCCCGTGGTGGTGAGGGCGCTCCGCCGTATCACCACGCTTCCGCTGGAGTGCCATCTCATGGTGACCGACCCGTACGCCCAGGTGGAGCAGTTCGCCGAGGCGGGTGCGACAAGCGTGGTCATGCATCTCGAGGCCGTCGGCGATCCACGCGTGGTTGCCAAGCACGCCCGTTCAGTCGGTCTCGGGGTCGGGATCGCCTGCAACCCTGCGACCCCCGTCGCCGAGGCATTCCCATATCTGGAGGAGGTCGACGTCCTGAACGTCATGACGGTGAATCCGGGCTGGGCGGGCCAGGAGTTCCAAAAGCACGTCCTCCCGAAGATCCGGGACGCCCGCTCCGCCGCGGACGCGCTGGGGATCGAACTCGACATCGCCGTGGACGGCGGGGTGGACGAGGAAACGGGACGCCTCTGCCTCGAGGCAGGAGCAAACGTCCTTGGGGCCGCAACCGCGATATTCGGCCGGGCGCATGCAGGGGCTGCCGCTCGCCGCCTGCGAGCCCTGTTCCCGCGGTGACATGGCCGACCTAATCCTCGTCGCAGATGACGATCCGGACATCGCCCGGTTCGTCGAGGTCAACCTGAAGATGGAAGGCTTCGACGTCGTCGTTGCGTCGAACGGGGCGGAGGCGCTCGAAGTCGCCCTCGAACGGCGCCCGTCGCTGGCATTGCTGGACGTCATGATGCCCAAGATGGACGGCGTCGAGGTATGCCGGCGGCTGAGAGCCGACGGCCGAACCGCACACGTCAACGTGATCATGCTGACGGCCAAGTCGTTGGGGGCCGACAAGGTTGCCGGCCTGACCGCAGGCGCCGACGACTACATCATAAAACCCTTCGACCCTCTAGAGCTGGTGACGCGAGTGAAGTCGACGCTCCGGCGTGCCCGGGAGATGCGGGCACAGTCTCCCCTGACCGGCCTTCCCGGCAACGTCAGCATCGAAGCCGAGGTCTCGCGGCGGCTGGCCCTCGGCGGAGCCGTCGCTCTCTGCTACGCGGACCTGGACCAGTTCAAGTCCTACAACGACTACTACGATTTTCTTCGCGGGGATCGGGTTATCGTGTTCACCTCGGACGTGGTCACGAAAGCTGCGATCGAGGTGGATGAGTCCGCTTTCATCGGTCACATCGGCGGAGACGACTTCGTGATCATCACCACTCCCGGTGCCGCGGAAGAGATCTGTCGGCGCATTATCGAACGCCTCGATGCCGGTGCACCGGGCTTCTACGAGACGGTCGATGCCGACCGGGGCTACATCGAAATCGAGAATCGCGTGAGGGTGGTCGAGAGGTACCCTATTTTCTCCATATCGATCGGCGTCGGGATCGCCCCCAATGGCTCGGACGAGGATCCCAGGCGGCTCGCGGTGGTGGCTACGGAGATGAAGTCCTACGCCAAGCACCAGCAGGGCAGCTCGTACGCCATCGATCGCCGGGGCGCCGTTTAGGCCGCCGCTTGGAAGGCCGTTTTGCCGCAGGACGCTCCCTGCAGGGTGCGATACCCTAGACCCGGGCCGGCCGTCGTCTCGCGTGCCGGAACGCATTGGAGACGATGGAACGTATCGACGCGACCATGATGAGGCGGGCCTTGCGGCTCGCCGAACGGGCTCGGGGTAAAACAAGCCCGAACCCGCCCGTCGGCGCCGTCCTGGTGCGCGAAGGGCAGGTCGTCGGTCAAGGATTTCACCGCGCTCCCGGCGAGGCTCACGCGGAGATCGAGGCGATCGCGGCGGCGGGCCATCATGCGCGAGGGTCGACGCTCTACGTTACGCTCGAGCCGTGCACGCGCACCGGGCGGACGCCACCCTGTGTACCCGCCGTTGTGGATGCCGGAGTTGCCCGCGTCGTCCTGGGCGTAGCGGATCCGAACCCCGAAGAGGACGGGCGGGGCATCGCCGCCCTGCGTGCGGCCGGTCTCACGGTGGACGTCGGGGTGCTCGAGCACGACGCTCGCCACCTGGTCCTCGCGTTCGCGAAGCACGTTCGAACCGGCCGGCCTCTGCTCACGGCGAAAGCCGCCGTCACTATCGACGGGCGAGTCGCCGCCGCCGACGGGTCGTCTCGGTGGATCACCGGCCCGACCGCGCGTCGTGATGCCCACCGGCTGCGAGCGTCGGTCGACGCGGTCATGGTCGGTGCGGGAACGGTGGCCAAAGACGATCCGGCGCTCACCGTGCGGCTTCGCGGTTACACCGGGCGGAAGCCGTTGCGCGTGGTGCTCGACTCCACGGCTCGAACGCCGCCCGACGCGGCCGTGGTGAGCCCCGACGCGCCCACGCTCATCGCCGTCACCGACAAAGCTTCAGAGGACGCGGTGCACGGACTTGCTGCGACCGGTGCCGAGGTTACGCGCTTCCCGGGTCGGGACGGCCGGGTGGACCTTGAGAGCGTTCTCGACGAGCTCGGGCGGCGCGGCCTCTGCGAGGTACTTCTCGAGGGCGGACCCACGGTGCTCGGCGATGCCGTCGAGCGCCGCCTTGTCGATCGGTATGTTTTCTACGTCGCCCCTAAACTGCTCGGGACGTCCGGGACGGGACTCGTGACGGGACTCGTCGTTCCCCACATCGACGGCGCCCTCGAGCTGCAGTTCATAAGCGTGCGCCATATCGGCGCCGATCTCCGCATCGAAGCCTATCCGAGGAGGTAGCGAGAGTGTTTACCGGCATCGTCGAAGGGCTGGGCTCGGTCGTACGCCTGGTACGCCGGGGGGGAGCCATCCGTCTGGAGGTCAAAGCGCCCGGCGCAGTCGCGGACTTGCGGCCGGGATCCTCGATCGCTGTGAACGGATCCTGCGTGACGGTCACCGATCTCGAGGGAACGAACTTCGCCGTCGATCTCGTTCCCGAGACCCTCGGCCGGACAAACCTGGGAACCCTTCAGCCCGGGGAGGAGGTCAATCTCGAACGGCCGGTCCTGGCCGGCGCCCGTCTCGACGGTCACATCGTGCAGGGCCACGTAGACGTCGTGGGGCTGGTGCGGTCGCGCCGGCGAGCCGGCGCACAGGAACTGCTCGAAATCAACATTCCCTTCGAGCTGACCCGCTACATTGCATCTAAGGGCTCGATCGCGGTCGAAGGCGTATCCCTTACGGTCGTCGACGTGAACAAGGACCGGTTCCGAGTGGCTCTGATCCCGCACACCTTGGCAACGACAACTCTAGGCAAGAAGGTCCAGGGACAAGCCGTCAATGTCGAGGTCGATGTGCTCTCCAAGTACGTGGAGCGCCACATCGCCGCACGTATGCCCCAGCGTCCTCCCTCGATCGCCACCCTGGTTGCCGCACAGGATGCGGAGCACCGGGCGGCAACGGCCGCAGCCAATGTTCAGCCGGTGGTCACCGCGCCGGCCGCGCCCGCTTTTGTGACACCGGCCGCGCCGCGGTCCCAGCCTGCACCACGGCCGGTTCCGCCGCCTCGCCAACAACCTCCGCGTTACACCGCAGATCCGCCGAAGGCCGCCAAGTTCTCTGCGCTCAAGACCACGAAGCCGGAGGCGCGCAAGGCCACTGCGCTCAAGACCACGAAGCCGGAGGCGCTCAAGACCACGAAGCCGGAGGCGCGCAAGGCCACGGCCCGCACGGCAAAGCCGAAGGCCAAAGCCCCGGCGGTGTCGGCAACTTCAAAGACGCATCAAAAGGCTCCGACACGAGCGCGCTCGGCATCGCGTGTGCGCACTCCCGCGCCGACGGTCCGGAAACGGCCTGAGGCTCCGAAGAGGAAGCGTTGATGGCTCCCATCTCCGGCGGCGTCACGGCCACAGTCGACGAAGCGGTCGAGATCCTCCGCAGCGGCGGAATGATCGTTGTTGTGGACGACGCCGACCGCGAGAACGAAGGTGATCTCGTGATGACCGCCGAGACGGTCACCGCCGACGCGATCAACTTCATGGCAATGTACGGTCGCGGGTTGATCTGCATGCCGATCGTCGGTGACCGTCTCGACCAGCTGGTCATCCCCCCGATGGTTCCGGAGAAAGCCACCACCCATGAGACGGCGTTTGCAATCTCTGTGGACCTGACGGAAGGAGGCACCGGAATCTCGGCGCATGACCGGGCGGCGACGGTTCGCCGAATCCTGGATCCCGACGCACGGCCCAGTGACTTTCGAAAGCCGGGGCACATTTTTCCGCTCCGCGCCGTCGAAGGAGGCGTGCTCAAGCGCGCCGGACATACCGAAGCCGCCGTCGATCTCGCCCGTCTTGCCGGAGCCTATCCGGCGGGGGTCATCTGCGAGATCATGCACACGGACGGCACAATGTCCCGCCTTCCAGAACTCGAGATCTTCGCCGCGGAGCACGCGCTCAAGATCCTCTCGATCGCCGATCTGATCTCCTACCGGCGCTTGCGCGAGAAGCTCGTGCGGCGCGAGGCAGAAGCGCTGGTTCCCACCGATTACGGAGTATTTCGCGCGCTCGGCTATGAATCGGAGGTGGACGGCCGGCATCACGTCGCATTCGTTCTCGGTGACATCGGCGACGGCGAGCGCATCCTGACCCGAATGCACTCGGAATGCCTGACGGGAGACGTCTTTGGGTCGCTGCGCTGCGACTGCGGAACCCAGCTCGAATCCGCACTCGAGATGATCGGGCACGAAGGCAGGGGGGTCGTGGTCTACATTCGCGGCCACGAAGGTCGCGGCATCGGGTTGATGCACAAGCTGCGGGCATATCAGCTTCAGGATCGCGGCCGGGACACGGTGGAGGCCAACCTCGAGCTGGGACTGCCGGCCGATGCACGTGAGTACGGAATCGGAGCTCAGATCCTCGTCGACGTCGGGGTGCGTTCGATGCGTCTTCTTACCAACAACCCTACGAAACGAGCCGGCCTCGAGGGGTACGGCTTGGAGATCGCCGAACGGGTCCCGCTCCAGTCGCGCGCGACCGAACACAACATCTCGTACCTGCGAGCGAAGAAGGCCAAACTCGGTCATCTCCTCGACCTGGACGAGGGAGGGGCGGTCGATGAGGAGAGACGTGGCCGGCCGGACGAACGCTCCTAACCGGCCGGTAGACGCATCGGGGCTTCGCTTCGCCATCGTCGTCGCCGAATTCAACGCCGACATCACCGACCGGCTTCTTACGAGTGCGCGGGGATGCCTCGCGAATAACGGCATCGCCGATGAAGACGTTGAGGAATTCCGGGTCCCGGGCGCGTTCGAGATTCCGCTCGTCGCTCGACTCCTAGCCGAGACGGACCAATTCGACGCTGTGGTGTGCCTGGGATGCGTCATCAGAGGCGAGACGCCGCATTTCGACTACATATCCGCTGCGTGTGCGCAGGGTCTCACCGCAGCCGCACTCGAGACGGGCGTCCCCATGGCCTTCGGCGTTCTGACCACCGACGACCGGCGCCAAGCTCTTGCCCGATCGGGGCCGGGACTCGACGGCAAGGGCTGGGATGCGGCAGCGACCGCGATGCGGATGGCAGTTCTGTGCGGTGAGATTGCAGGGATGATGGAAGACGAAGAAGGCTAAAGGGCCCTCTGCTAGCATCGCCGTCATGCTGCGTTTGGTCGTCCCGAAGGGCTCTCTTGAAGAGCAAACGCTGTCGATCCTGGAATCGGCGGATCTCGCCGTGCGGCGTGCGAGCGCCCGCGACTATCACGGCACGATTGCCGATCCTCGCATCGATCGGGTGTCTATTCTTCGGCCGCAAGAAATCCCACGATACGTGGAGGAGGGTTTTTTCGACCTCGGCATCACCGGCCGGGATTGGGTCGAGGAGACCGGGGCAGAAGTCGATGTGCTGGCCGAACTCCCTTATGCGAAGAGCGGCACGGGTTCGGTACGCATCGTGCTGGCAGTGCCTGCAACCCACCCTGCCAACTCCGCAGCTGAGATGCCGCACGGATCGCGCATCTCCACGGAGTACCCGAACACCACCCAGAAGGCATTCGAGAAACTGGGCATCTCCGTCCGCGTCTTCCCGTCGTATGGAGCCACCGAAGCCAAGGTTCCCGATATCGCCGACGCTGTGGTCGACGTGACCGAGACCGGATCGACCTTGAAACGCCACGGCATGAAGATCATCGAAACATTCCTGGAATCCCAGACGCTGCTCATTGCCAACCGTGCGGCGGCATCCGATCCCGCACGACGCCGGGCTATGGAGGACATTCGCACCCTAGTGTCCGGCGCCATCGCCGCGCGCGGGCGGGTCCTCGTAAAGCTAAACGTTTCGGCCGCCGACCTCGACGCCGTCGTCGGAATTCTCCCCGCGATGAAAGCTCCGACGATCTCGAAGCTCACCGCCGGCGACGCCTTCGCCGTGGAAACGGTGATTCCCAAAGACGGGATCAACACGCTGATTCCCCGCCTCAAGGAGCTGGGTGCGAGCGACATCATCGAACTCGCGATTTCGAAGATCATCCCCTGATTCCATCCATCGCCGATGTTGTTGTGACGCCTATTGCCGGGCTTAGGGGGCCATGCTAACCTCGCCTCTGTTTCGGCGGCTGCGGTGTGGCAGCGCCTCTGCACGTCGGAGGTGACGCAGTCGCAAGGAGGGCAGGACGTTGGCAGAGGGCAAGGTCAAGTGGTTTAGCAACGAGAAGGGCTACGGTTTCATCTCGCGGGACGACGGTGACGATATCTTCGTTCACCACTCCGCCATTCAAATGGAGGGCTATCGCACCCTCACGGAGAATCAGGCTGTGGAGTTCGACGTCGTCGATGGCCCAAAGGGCAAGCAGGCGGCCAACGTCCGGCCCGTCTGACCTCAACCCGAAACCCTGAAGGACCCTGCCGGGGCTGGGTCCTTCTCCTTTGGGGACTCATCGGACCGCCCGCCCGCTCGACAGTGGCGGGAGATGACCCCTATAATTGGTGGATCGCGAAGAAGGAGTGCTCGCTACCTCCTCACCCGACGGCCGAGTCGCACGGGTTGCATGGGAAGGTTCAGGACGCCCTTCGGCGTCCTTATGTTTTTGCGGATCAAGGATGGAAAGGGAAGAGGTGATGCTGGATCGCCGAGCCACGCGTGAATGATCGGATCCGCTCTACCGAGGTGCGTCTAGTGGGACCGGACGGGAGCCAGGTCGGCATCCTCGCACTGCCGGATGCTCTCCGGATCGCCCGGGAGCTGGATCTGGACCTCGTGGAGGTTGCCCCGCAAGCGAAGCCCCCTGTCTGCCGGTTGCTCGACTACGGCAAGTACAAGTACGAGCAGGCCATCAAGGAGAAAGAGGCGCGGAAACGGCAGTCGCAGATCGTCGTGAAGGAGATGAAGATGCGCCCCAAGATCGACCCCCACGACTACGCGACGAAGCGAGGCCACGTCACGCGTTTTCTCGGTCAGGGGAACAAGGTGAAGCTCACGATTATGTTCCGGGGTCGTGAGATGGCCCACACGGAATTCGGTGCGAGGCTGTTAAGGAGAATCGAGGAGGATCTTGCCGAGATCGCTCAAGTCGAGACTCCACCCAAGCTCGACGGTCGCAACATGACGATGATCCTTGCTCCCCGAAAGAAGAAGCCGGCTCAAGCAGCAGCGGAAGGGACGTGACATGCCGAAGATGAAAACCCACTCCGGTGCGTCGAAGAGAATGCGCCGCACGGGAACCGGGAAGGTGGTACGCCGGAAGGCAAACCGAAGCCACATTCTCGAGAAGAAGAGTCCGAAGCGGAAGCGAAGCCTCGGGCGAATCACCCTCGTGTCGAAGGGTGACGCCAAGCGCGTGGATCGCATGCTGGGAGGGAAGTGAGATGGCCCGTGTAAAGCGAAGCGTGACGGGCAAGAAGAAGCGGCGAGCCGTCCTCGAGGCGGCCAAGGGCTATCGTGGCAGCCGAGGAACCCACTACCGCGCTGCTCGGGAACAGGTCCTGCACTCCATGCGGTACGCATTCGCCGACCGCCGGGCGCGCAAGGGCGACTTCAGGCGGCTCTGGATCATTCGCATCAACGCCGCCGCCCGGGAACATGGGATGTCGTACAACCGGCTCATCAACGGCCTGAAGCTCGCCGAGCTCGACATCGACCGCAGGATGCTTTCGGAGATGGCCGTGAGCGACCCGGCGGCGTTCACGGAGGTCGTCAGAGTTGCACAGGCAGGCCTGGAGCGCGGCGCCGCACGGGCGTGATCTCTAGCGTCGAGAACCCGACGATCAAGCGGACTCGCCGCCTGCGCAAACGCGCCGAACGGCTGAAGCGACGGGCCTTCATTGCCGAGGGGCATCGCGCCGTCGGTCTGGCCGTGCGCTCCGCGAACGGCCCCGAGTTGCTGCTGCATTCTCCGGCTGCGTCCGTGCGTCACCGGCAGATCCTCGTCGATGCCGAGGCCGCCGGTGCGCGGGTTGTCGAGGTGACGCCGCAGGTCTTGAAATCTCTGACGTCGGCCCGCACGCCTCCCGATCTCCTGGCGGTCGTTCGGATGCCCGAGCGGATCCCCGCCACATCTCAAACTTTTCTCGTTCTTGATCGCGTGCATGACCCGGCATCGGTCGGCACGTTGCTGGCCTCGGCCGCGGCAGCCGGAATACGGCGAGCCGTCGCCGTTCGGGGCACCGCCGATCCATTCGGATCGACGTCCGTCCGCGTCGGGGCCGGCGCCCATTGCGTGATGGCAATCGACGAGAGCGCCTCCATGGAGGAAACGATCGCGGGTCATGAAGGAGCGCTCGTCGTGCTCTCCGACCACGGGGCTCCTCCGTGGAGCCTCGACCTCCGCGACCCTCTGGCCTTCGTTGTGGGAAACGCGGGTGAACGCCAGAACGCTATTCCAACTTCTCTTCCGAGCGGCGAGGACGGGATCGGTGCACCGATGGCGGTTGCGGCCGCAGTGGTCATGTTCGAGGCACGCAGGCAGCGCGAAGGAAAGCGATGAACCCGGAGGACATCCTCAAGGGGCTTCCCGACGCCGTCATGGTTGTCGAACCGGGAGGGTTGGTTCTCGCCCTAAACCCCGCGGCCGAGCGGCTCGCCGGTCTGCTCACGGCGGAGGCGGCCGGATTGCATTACGGAGAGGTGCTTCCGCTCACCGACGCCGCCGGCTTCCTCGTGCATCAGCAGTACGATGTGCTGTCGCCGCCGCTGCGCGTTACTACGGGAACTCCCGAGCGTGACTACTTCGTCCGGCGCTCCGACGGCACAGAGCGCTGGCTTGCCGTGCGGGTCGCCTATGTGCGCGACGACGCCGGCCGGCTGACCGCTGCGATTGTCTCCCTCCGAGATATCGGTCGCCGCCGGCGACTCGACCGTGCCAGAGCCGACCTGATTTCCACGGTCTCCCACGAGATCCGCTCGCCTCTCACCTCCGTCAAAGGGTTTACGTCGACGTTGCTTCATCGGTGGGAACGATTCACGGATGAACAGAAGCGCGCGATGCTCGAAACGATCAATTTCGACGCCGACCGCGTGACCCGGCTTCTCGGAGAGCTTCTTGACGTATCCAGACTGGAGGCCGGACGCCTCGAGTTGAAGCGTCAGGAGGTGGACATCGCGGAGATCGCCGTTGAGGTGATCACGCGGGTGAGCAGGCGCGAGGAGGCCGAA
Source organism: Actinomycetota bacterium (assembly GCA_046713235.1). Lineage (GTDB taxonomy): Bacteria > Actinomycetota > AC-67 > AC-67 > AC-67 > JBKKBZ01. Next base: position 15,715 of record JBKKBZ010000092.1, read on the forward strand.
GGGCATCATCTGACTGCAGACTTTGCGGGAAGCTTTCCCAAGGTGACGGCCGACCCCGGAAAGATCGAGCAGGTGCTTACCAATCTCGTGGAAAATGCGGTGAAGTATGCAACGCCGGGAAACGTGGTCGTCACCGGCGCCGACCTCGACAGGCATGCCGTTGTGCGCGTGCAGGATCAAGGGCCGGGGATCGAACCGAAACACATCCCTCACGTCTTCACCAAGTTCTACCGCCGAGGGATGGGGGAGCGGCATTCGGGCACCGGGCTGGGTCTGTACATCTGCAAAGGAATCGTAGAGGCGCACGGCGGCGAGATTTGGATCGAGCGGTCGAGCAGCGAGGGGACGACGTTCGCGTTTACCCTGCCGAAGGATCCGAAATGACCACCACCGGGGAATCACGCACGATCATCGAGCGAGAACGCGCGGCTGCGCTCGGCAGGATCGCCTCTGCCCCCGGCCTGGCGGAGCTCGACGCGGCGGAGGTAGCGGCCCTGGGACGCAAGGCTCCGATGTCCGATCTCAAGCGCGGGATCGGAGCGCTGCCGGAAGACGACCGCCGGGCAGTCGGCCGGTTGCTCAACGAAGCGCGGGTACAGATCGAGACCGCTCTGGCAGCCCGGCGGACGGCACTCGCGGAGGGAGAAGAATCGCGCGCCCTCCGAGCCGACGCCGTTGATGTCACGCTTCCAGGGCGCACCCGTGCGCCGGGCCATCCCCATCCGATCTCTCTTGTGTGGAACCGCATCGTTTCCGTCTTCATCGGGATGGGGTATCGCATCGCGGAGGGCCCGGAGCTCGAGACCGACTGGTTCAATTTCGAGGCGCTCAACATGCCTCCGGATCATCCTGCGCGTTCGGAGTTCGATACCCTGTATCTAGAGGGGTCATCCTTGCTTCTTCGGACACACACATCGCCCGTTCAGATCCGCGCGATGAGGGCTCAACCGCCCCCGATCTATATCATCGCGCCCGGACGCGCCTACCGGCGCGATGCCTTCGATGCGAGGCACACTCCGGTGTTCCATCAGGTAGAGGGCCTTGCCGTCGATCGCGAGATCTCCTTCGCAGACCTAAAGGGGACTCTCCATGCGTACGCGCGAAGCGTCTTCGGTCCGTCCTCGCGAGTTCGGTTCCGTCCCTCCTACTTCCCGTTCACGGAACCCTCGGCGGAGGTCGATGCCGTATGTCCCGCATGCGAGGGCTCCGGCTGTTCAACTTGCAGCCGTTCTGGATGGATCGAGCTAGGCGGAGCGGGAATGGTGCACCCCAACGTGCTGCGTGCCGGCGGCTACGATCCGCGGGCAGTCTCAGGGTTCGCTTTCGGGGTCGGAATCGAGCGTGCGGCGATGCGGCTCTTCGGTGTGAGCGACATCCGTCAGTTCTGGGAAAACGACATGCGGTTCCTGGCGAGGTTTGCGGGATGAAAGTCCCTTGGTCATGGCTCACAGAGTTTGTACCGGTGAAGGGCGAACCGGAGGACGTCGCCGATCGTCTGTCGCTGCGCGGGCTCACCGTCGACGAGATCCTTCGGGTCGGAACTGAAGTCTCCGGTGTCGTCGTCGGCTCGGTTCTCAAAGTGGACCCACATCCCAACGCCGACAGCCTCGTCCTAGTCCGGGTCGACACCGGAGGTGACGTCCGCGAGATCGTCTGTGGGGCACGCAATTTCGGGCCGGGCGACCGGGTGCCCGTTGCGCTTCCCGGCGCGCGCCTGCCCGGCGGCGTCGAGATCGGCGAGCGCTCGGTTCGCGGCCGCGTGTCTCACGGCATGTTGTGTTCGGCACGCGAGCTTCACATATCCGACGACCACTCCGGAATTCTGCTTCTCGACGGTGACGCGGTGCCGGGCGGCGATGTGCGCGCGCTGCTCGGACTCGACGAAGTCGTGCTCGACGTCGACGTCACCCCGAACAGGCCGGACGCGTTGTCCATCGTAGGCATCGCCCGAGAAGTGGCTGCTCTTGAAGGTTTGCCTCTCGTGGTGCCCGAACCGGTCGTCGCTGAAGGAGATACGCCGGCCGCCGAACTCGTGGAGGTCGTCGTGAGCGACGGCCGCGGGTGTCCTCGATACCTGGCCCGTGTTGTGACGGGACTTCGAAACCTCCAGTCGCCCGCGTGGATGCGCCGCCGGCTTCTCGCGTGCGGGATGAGGCCGATCAACGCGGTCGTCGACATCACGAACTACGTGCTGCTCGAGCGCGGTCACCCACTTCATGCGTTTGATCTTGAGCAACTCACCGGACACCGCATCGTCGTCCGGCGAGCTCGGTCCGGCGAGCGCATCACCACCCTGGACGGAATTGACCGCCGCCTCGAGCGGGACGACGTGGCGATCTGCGACGCAATCCGTCCTGTTGCCGTTGCGGGAGTCATGGGAGGGGGCGACGGCGAAGTCACGAGCGAGACGACGGACGTCGTTCTCGAATCCGCATACTTCGACCCCGCAAGGGTCGGACGCACGGCCCGCCGGCTCGGGCTTCGGACGGAGGCCAGCGTCCGGTTCGAGCGCGGGGCCGATCCGGAAGCCCCGCCCGCCGCGGCGTCCGCAGCTTGCCGCCTGCTCGCGGAGATCTGTGGCGGAACGATTGCCGCCGGAGCCGTCGATGTCGCGAGGCAAAGGAAGAAGACAAAGCCCATTCGTCTCGGCGTGGGCCGCACCAATCGCCTCCTCGGCGTCTCCCTGGCCGAAGACGACATGGCGGCGCTCCTTCGGACCGTGGAGATGGATGTCACGCGCTCCGGACGCGACGCCCTGCGCGTGACGGCCCCCTCGTTCAGACCGGACATCGGCATCGAGGAGGATCTCGTCGAAGAGGTAGCGCGCCTCCACGGTTTCGACCGTATTCCGGAAACGTTACCCTCGAGCGGTCGGGCCGGCGGCCTGACCGAGGATCAGGAAGCCCGCGCGCTCGTGCGCCGGCTCCTGCTGGGCTCGGGCCTGTCCGAAGCGTTCACGCTCTCGCTTCTTCCAGGGGACCTCGCAGATCGGTTGACTCTGTCGTCGGAGCATCCCTGGCGGCAGGTCGTTCGCGTCGCGAACCCTCTGTCCGAAGCCGAGTCGGCGCTACGTCCCGCCGTGCTGCCGGGTCTCCTCCTTGCGGCGGAGCGTAACCTCGCGCGCAGGGTGTCCACGGTGGCGATGTTCGAGATCGGAGTCGCGTTCTTGCCGGGCGGGGAGGCGCCGGTCGAGGACTTGCGCGCGGCATGGGTGCTCGCGGGACGGGACCCTGCCGGCTGGCACGGCGAGCGCGAATTCGACGTCTTCGACTCCGCGGGGGTCATCGACGCGCTTGCTTCGGGTCTGCGGTGCGAAGGGATCGCGCGACGCCCCGCGACCGACGCCGCCGATGTCGGGCATTTGCATCCGGGCCGTGCGGCGCTCGTGGAAGTCGGCGGCGAGGTCACCGGTTGGGTGGGAGAGATCCATCCGCGGGTGGCTCGAGCCCTTGACCTTTCCGGACGTGTGGCCGTGGGGGAGATCTCGCTCGGGCCGCTGCTGCGGTCCGCCTTCTCCGCTCGGGCCGCCGAGGTGCCGCGATTCCCGGCCGTGGAGCGCGATCTCGCGGTGGTCGTTCCCACGTCGGTCACCGCGGCCGATGTCCGGGCGGTGGTCACCTCCGCCGGACGGCCCCGGTTGTCCTTCGTCGAGATCTTCGATGTGTACCGCGGGGAGCAGGCCGGAGAAGGCAACGTCAGCCTCGCCTTCCGGCTGGCCTTCCGCGATTCCAAGCGCACGCTCACCGATGTGGAGGCGGGTGAGGCCATGGCGGCGATCCTCGGCGCTCTGGCCGCCCGTGGGTGGCGGCCGCGGGCCTGAATCCTTGTTGGCATAACTATGCAGAAGCGTGTATAAGTTGCTGCATTGCCTCGGGAGGTGGGGATGAAGGTCGGAATCGTTGGGGCTTCGGGCTACTCGGGGGCCGAACTGCTCCGGCTTCTGGAGGACCACCCGCAGCTGGTACCCGCGGTGGCGACCTCCCGCGAGTTCGCCGGTCGCAAGGTGAGCGACGTGTACCCGAATCTGCCGTCGGATCTCGCCTTCACCGACATCGATCTCGACCTAATTGCCGGGCTGGATCTCGTGTTTCTTGCGCTGCCTCACGGAGTATCGATGACGCTCGCTCCGGCGCTCGCCGATAGGGGAACGCCCCTTGTCGACTTCTCCGCGGATTTCCGGCTGCACGACGCCGATGCCTATCCCGAGTGGTTCGGCCACAACCACACGTCCCCCGGCACCTTGCAGGACTGGATCTACGGTCTTCCGGAGCTTCACCGCAAGGAGATCGCCGGCGCCGGGCTGGTCGCCAACCCCGGCTGCTACCCGACGGCCGTCCTGCTGGCGCTTGCTCCGCTCGTGGAGTCCGGTCTGATCGATACCGAGGGGATCGTCGTGAGCGCCGCCTCGGGCGTCTCCGGTGCCGGCCGAGGGGTGAGCCCGGGTGTGCACTTCGCGCACGTGCACGGCAGCGTCCGCGCGTACGGATTCCCCGGACACAAGCACACACCCGAGATCGAGCAGGAGCTGACCCTTCTCGCAGGGCGTACGGTGCGCGTGACCTTCGTCCCCCATCTGGTCCCGGCATCTCGCGGGCTGCTGGCAACATGCGTCGCACCGCTGGCCGGCGGCGTCGACGGCGGTACGCTTTTTCAAGCCGCGCGGGATCGTTACGCAGATGAGGCGTTCGTGCGAGTCGTCGAGGACCTCCCGGAGACCGGCCACCTCGCCGGGTCGAACGGTTGCAGCGTGGCCTACCGAGCCGACCTCAGGACGGGTCGTGCCGTTGCCGTCGCGGCGATCGACAATCTGGGCAAGGGGGCTGCAGGACAGGCGCTGCAAAACGCCAACCTCATGCTGGGGCTTCCGGAGACGCTCGGCCTGGGAACCGGGGGATTGTATCCATGATTTCACAACTCCCCAGGGGATTTCGCGCTGCAGGCGTGGCCGCCGGCCTGAAGCGCAGCGGCGCCTCCGACCTGGGTCTTCTCGTCTCGGAGCGGCCGTGCGCGGCCGCCGGAGTCTTCACAACCAACCGCGTTCAGGCAGCGCCGGTCATTCTTGCGAAGCGGCATCTCCGGCGCGGGGCCGCGCGCGCGATCGTCGTAAATTCCGGGAACGCCAACGCGTGCACCGGATCGCGCGGCCTGGCCGATGCTCGCGCAACGGCGAAAGCGACGGGGGCCGCCCTCGGGATCCGGGAGGCCGATGTGCTCGTGGCATCCACCGGGGTCATCGGCGTTCCGTTGCCCCTCTCGCGGGTGTTGGCCGGCATCGGGACCGCCACCGCAGCTCTGTCGGTGAACGGCTTGCCTCAACTGGCTCTCGCGATGATGACGACCGACACGCGTCCGAAGGTTGCTCAGGCTGCGGCCGGGGATGCGACGGTGGTCGGCCTGGCCAAGGGAGCGGGGATGATTTCCCCGTCGATGGCAACGATGCTGGCGTTCATCGCCACGGATGCGGAGTCCGATCGCGGTAACCTCGCCGAGGCTCTCCAGCGGGCCGCCGGCTTGAGCTTTCACATGATCGATGTCGACGGCTGCCGATCCACGAACGACGCGGTGATTGCGCTCGCAAACGGAGCTGCCGGCCCGGTGGATCCCGCATCGCTCGAGGCCGCCGTGGTCGAGGTCTGCCGGTCGCTTGCGCGTCAGATCGTGGAGGACGCCGAGGGGGCAACCAGGGTCGTGGCCATCAGTGCCCGGGGCGCGGCCAACACCAAGGAAGCCCGTCGCGCAGCCGGTTCCGTCGCCGGCTCCTTGTTGCTGCGCTGCGCGCTGGCCGGGGCCGACCCGAATTGGGGCCGCGTCGTGGCAGCCCTTGGGGCGAGCGGAATCACGCTGGATCCGAACGCGATCGACGTCTGGATCGGCGGCGAGAAGCTCTGCGAAGGAGGCGCCCCCGGGACCGGAGACCTCGAGAAGGCGCGGGCCGCCATGCGGGAGCGCGAAATCGAGATCGTGGTCGACCTTCGGCGAGGGTCCGGTGAAGCCACCGTTCTGACGAACGACATCACCGCCGAGTACGTGCGCATCAACACGGAGTACACCACGTGACTCCGCTGGAGAAGGCGCGCATCCTCATGGAAGCGCTGCCGTATATCAAGCGCTATCACGGCCGAACCATCGTGGTGAAATACGGCGGGGCCGCGATGGAGGATCCCTCGCTGCGCGAGGGCCTCGCCGGCGATCTCGTCCTGATGCGGTATGTGGGCATGAACCCAATCGTGGTGCACGGCGGCGGCCCCCAGATCTCCCAGGAGATCCTTCGCCGCGGCAAGACTCCCCGCTTCGTCGGCGGGTACCGGGTCACGACCGCCGACGATCTCGAGGTCGTCCGCATGGTGCTCGTCGGGGTGATCAACAAAGACATCGTCTCCCTGATCAACCGTCACGGCACCCTGGCCGCGGGCCTGTCCGGAGAAGACGGAAATCTCCTCGTGGTCCGGCGCAAGGAGCATCCCGAGGGAGATCTGGGTTTCGTCGGCGACGTCGAGCGAGTAAATCCCGCGATTCTCACCGGTCTCCTACCCGAGTTCATCCCGGTCGTCGCTTCGCTGGGCGTGAGTGCCGAAGGAACTCCGCACAACGTCAATGCGGACGAGGCCGCCGCCGCCATCGCCGCTTCGGTTGGAGCCGGCAAGCTCGTCTATCTAACCAACGTGGACGGTATCCGCGACGGCGACGGACGACTGTTGACCTCGGTCGGCGCAGAGCGCGCGGCGGAGCTTGCCGGGTCTGGTGTGATCTCCGCGGGCATGCTGCCGAAGGTCGAAAGCGCACTTGAGGCCATCAAAGGAGGAGTTCCGAAGGTCACGATCCTCGACGGCCGAGCCGAGCACGCGCTGCTGCTGGAGATGTTCACCGACCTGGGGGTCGGAACGATGGTGACGTCGTGACGGTGTTCGAGGACGTGGTCCGTGACGAGTCCCGGTATCACGTCGGGGTCTATCGCAGGCAACCGGTCGCTTTCGTGCGCGGTGAGGGTACGCGCCTGATCGCCAGTGACGGACGCTCCTATCTCGACTTCGTCGCCGGGATCGCGGTTGCCGCGTTGGGCCACAGTCATCCCGCCTACGTCGAGGCTGTGCGGGAGCAGGTCGGACGGCTCACGCACGTGTCGAACCTCTACTACACCCTTCCGCAGGTGGCCCTCGCGAAGCGTCTTCACGAGCTGCTGGGCTGGGGGCGGGTTTTTTTCGCCAATTCGGGGGCCGAAGCAAACGAGTGCGCCTTGAAGCTCGCGCGGCGCCACGCGTCCCAGAGCGGTCGTCCACGAGCGAAGGTCGTCGCGCTGCTCGGATCCTTTCACGGACGGACCCTGGCGACACTCGCGGCGACGGGCCAACTTCACAAGCACGAGCCGTTTCGCCCCTTGCCCCCCGAATTCGTCCACGTTCCGCTCAACGACATCCCGGCGCTGGAGTCGGCGGTAGACGACGCGACCTGCGCGGTGTTGATGGAGATAGTTCAGGGAGAAGGTGGCGTGGTCCCGGCCGACGCAGAGTTCGTCGCCGCGGCCCGCCGTCTGTGCGACGAGCGCGGGTGCGTCCTCATCTTCGACGAGGTCCAAACCGGACTGGGCCGCACCGGCCGCTTCTTTGCTTTCGAGCATCTCGGGATCACCCCCGACGTCATCACGCTGGCGAAGGCCCTGGGAGGCGGGCTGCCGATCGGCGCATGTATCGCGCGAGAAGACGTTGCCGGCGCCTTTGCCGGCGGGGACCACGCGACGACCTTCGGCGGCGGACCGGTCCCTTGCGCGGCGGCTCTCGCCGTTCTCGACGTCATCGAGAAGGAGGGTCTGGTTGCCAACAGCATGGCGATGGGCGACAGGTTGCTGGAGGGTCTTGACCGGCAGGCCGCCGGGATAGAGATGGTCGAGGAGGTTCGCGGACTCGGCTTGCTCGTCGGCATCCAGCTGCGGGTGGATCGCGCGGCGGACGTCGTGGCGGCTGCGCTCGATCGTGGCCTCCTGGTCAACAACGCCACACCGTCCGTGATTCGCCTTTGTCCACCGCTCATCGTGTCGCCGGCCGAGATCGATGAAGCGGTGACGGTGCTGGGCTCGATCTTGAAGGAAACGGCGTGGTGAAGGAATCCGGGCGCGCGAGAGCATGGGTTCTCATCTTCGTGCTGGCAGCGGTGGGTGGGCTCGGCACACTGATCGGCGTCGGCTGCGCGATAAGAGCCAACGCTTGTCCGTTCGGATCCGCACCGCGGCAAACGTCGACGGACGGACGGGTGCTGTTCGACGCAAACTGTGTCCTCTGTCACGGCCGGCACGGGGCCGGCGGAACGGGTCCCTCTCTGGTGTCCGGGGCGGCGACGTCCCTGACCCGCGAGGAGCTGGGTTCCCGCATCGGGAGGGGACGGCCGCTCGCCGGAATGCCGGCGTTCCGGCGTACTCTGACGCAGGAGCAAATTGACGCCGTCGCCGAGTTCGTGGACGCCCTCCGCGGAGGAGCGCCCACGCCGGGAGGGATCCCCACGTGACCGATCGCCCGCCGCTCATACTCGTCGTCGAGGACGACCCGGGAATCCGCGAACTTCTCGAGACCCTGATGCAGCTCCAGCGGTACGAGGTGGTGACGGCTCGCGACGGTCTCGAAGGACTGCTCAAGCTGGAGTTCCGTCGGCCGTCGCTCGTGATTCTCGACATCATGATGCCCAACGTCGACGGAACTCGGGTGCTCGCGGAAGCACGTTCGGACGTGCGCCTGCGCAACGTGCCCATCATCATCGTCACCGGGAGAGCCGATGCGCACGAAACGTTCGATGAAGTCGTAGGGCCGGAGAACGTCTTTCCAAAACCCTTCGACGCCGACGCTCTCTTGCACCGGGTGGCCGAGCTGCTGGCCGGAGGAAGCCCGAAAGGATGGGGCTGAGCACATGGTCGGGGACTTTCTCTCCGTCGAGGACCTGAGCACCGCCGAGCTCATGACGTTGCTCGACCGCGCCGACGCGCTGAAGGCCGACAGGCGTCCCATAGACACGCTGGCAGGCCGCGTCGTCGGCATGATCTTCGAAAAACCCTCCACACGGACCCGGGTATCCTTCGAGATCGCCATCGCCGAGCTAGGCGGCATGCCGCTGGCGCTGTCGTCCGCCGAGCTTCAGCTCGGTCGTGGGGAGACGATCGAAGACACAGGCCGCGTACTCGCCCGCTATTGCCACGCAATCGTGGTGCGCACTTTTGGACAGGACCGGCTGGAGCGGCTTGCTGCGGCGGCAGAGGTTCCGGTGGTGAACGCGCTTTCCGACTACGAGCATCCCTGTCAAGCGCTGGCCGATCTCCTGACCATCCGAGAGCGCTTCGGACGACTCGACGGCGTGCGGCTGTCGTATGTCGGCGACGGGAACAACGTTGCGAATTCCTTGCTTCTCGCCGGGGCGCTCACCGGCATGCACGTTTCGGTTGCCACGCCTCCCGGATACGAGCCAATACCCCAGGTCGTCAAGCGCGCACAGGAACTGGCCGCCGATACCGGCGGATCCGTCCACGTGGGTTCGGATGCGCCCGGCTCGGTGGTGGGCACCGACGTCGTCTACACCGATGTCTGGGCCTCGATGGGCCAGGAGGCGGAAGCGGAGGAGCGCCGGCTGATCTTCGCGCCGTATCAAGTCAATCGGGTCCTGGTGGCTCGCGCCAAACCCGAGGCGATTGTTCTCCACTGCCTGCCGGCCCACCGGGAAGAAGAGATCACCTCGGAGGTTCTTGACGGCCCTCGCTCGGCGGTCTGGGACCAAGCCGAGAATCGGCTGCACGTGCAAAAAGCGCTGCTGGAATGGCTCCTGAGGCGATGACGGTGAAAGGCAACGGCATCCTGAAGGCGGAGCGGCACCGGGAGATCGAACAGCTTCTTCGCGCTCACCCGGTCACCAGCCAGATCGAGCTGGCTCGTCTTTTGCGCGCGCGCGGTATCGACGTGACCCAGGCCACGCTGTCCCGCGATCTCGAGGAGATCGGAGCCTTCAAGGCCCGGGTTCCCGGCGGGAGCAGCGGCTACCGGCTGCCGGACACCGCGCCGGGCGGACCAGATCGTCTGTCCCGGATGTTGCGGGAGTTTGCAGCGGGGTTCGAGGCAACGGGAAATCTGGTCGTAGTGCACACCCCGCCCGGCGGAGCCGGCGCCGTTGCTCGGGCAATCGACGGCGCGACTTTGCCCGGGGTCCTGGGGACGGTTGCGGGAGACGACACGATCATCATCGTGTGCGGTGTGTGCACGGCGGGCTCGAAGCTGGTATCGACGCTCAGAGAGCTGGCACATGTGAGCGTTAGGCCCGCGTGATGGGGGAGACCTGCGTTCTCGCGTACTCGGGCGGTCTCGACACGTCGGTCGCGATCGGCTGGCTCCAGGAAACCTACGGCTACGAGGTCGTGGCCCTAGCCGTCGATGTCGGACAGGGCTCCGTCGCCGGCTTGCGCGAACGCGCGCTCGAATGCGGCGCCGCCGACGCGGTCGTGGTCGATGCCCGTGAGGAGTTCGCGCGGGAGTTTCTGCTCCCGGCGCTGCGGGCCAACGCGCTGTACATGGGCAGGTACCCGCTGGTCTCCGCCCTTTCGCGCCCACTGATCGTCAAGCACCTCGTCTCGGTCGCGCGCGAGCGAGGCGCGCCGGCCGTCGCCCACGGCTGCACGGGAAAGGGAAACGATCAGGTACGTTTCGAGGTTTCCACTGCTGCGCTTGCCCCAGACCTGCTCTCCGTTGCACCGGTACGCGACGCCGCGATGTCGCGCGAGGCGGCGCTGGAATATGCAGAGAAGAATGGGATCCCGGTGCCGGTCAAGGTGGGAAGCCTGTATTCGATCGATGAGAACCTCTGGGGCCGGGCCGTCGAGTGCGGGGCGTTGGAGGATCCGTGGGCCGCGCCTCCGCAAGATGTATATGCCCTGACGTCGGATCCGGCTGCGGCACCGGCGCCGGAGCAGCTCGTGGTTGGGTTCGAGCGTGGGGAGCCGGTTAGTCTTGATGGAAACTTGTTGCCCTTGCACGATCTGGTTGCCGCGGTGTCGGTGCGCGCCGGACGGCACGGCGTTGGGCGCATCGACATGATCGAGGACCGGCTGATCGGCATCAAGAGCCGCGAGATCTACGAAGTGCCGGCCCCCGTGACGTTGATGGCGGCACATTGCGATCTGGAGGATCTCACCCTGGAGCGCTCAATCGGAGCGTTCAAGAGAAGACTCGAGCCCACGTACGCCGAGCTGGTTTATAACGGCTTGTGGTTCTCCCCCTTGCGGCGAGCCCTCGATGCGTTCGTGGCCGAATCCCAGCGTCCGGTTTCCGGTGAGGTGCGCATGCGACTGGCGCATGGGACCGCCGTTCCCGAGGGCCGCCGCTCGCCGAACGCCCTGTATTCCTACGAGCTGGCTACATACGATGATGCCGACCGCTTCGACCACCACGCCGCGGCCGGCTTCGTCCGGCTCTGGGGACTTCCTCTGCGGGTTTGGTCGGCCGTTCAGGGCGAGCCCGAGGACGCAGAATGACCCGTCTCTGGGGTGGCCGATTTGCGTCCGAGCCGGCCCCCGAGATGATCGCCTTCACGCGGTCGGCCGGTTTTGACGTCCGCCTGGTTCGCGCCGACGGCCGGGTCCTTGCAGCACATGCCCTCGCCCTTGCCGGAGCCGGAATCCTCGAGCCGGCCCGTGCGGCAGCCGCGCGTGAGCTCTTCGACGCAGTCGCCGCCGACATCGAATCGGGCACCTTTGCGGTGAGCCCCGAAGACGAGGACGTGCACACGACCGTCGAGCGTGCGCTCCGGGAACGAGATCCCGACCTTGCGGCCCGCATAAGAGCCGGGCTCTCCCGCAACGACCGAGTGGCCACCGCGTTTCGCCTGTGGATCGCCGGTGCGGCGCAACGCCTGTCGGAGCGCACGGCCGCCCTCGCTGCGACTCTCGCGTCCCGCGCGGCCGATCATGAGGCCACCGTCATGCCCGGCTACACCCATCTGCAGCGGGCACAGCCGGTGACGCTTGCGCTCCACCTGCGGGCGCACGCAGCCGCCCTTGCGCGCGCAGAACGGCGCCTCGTCGCGTCGGCCGAGGAGGCCCTCTCCGCGTGCCCACTGGGAGCGGGAGCACTCGCCGGAAGCACCCTGGGGCTCGATTCCGAGACCGCGGCTCGCACGCTCGGGTTCCGGGCACCGGCCGAGAATCCACTCGACGCCGTCGCCGATCGCGACTTCGCGGCGACCTTTCTCTTTGCGTGTGCAACACTCGCCGTCTCGTGCTCTCGGCTGGGAGAAGAGATTGTGCTGTGGTCGACGGCGGAGTTTGGCTTCGCGCGGATCGACGATGCGTGGGCAACCGGCTCGAGTCTCATGCCGCAAAAGCGCAACCCCGATGTCGCCGAGCTGGCGCGTGGAAAGGCCGCCCGGCTCATCGGTCACCTGACGACGGTTCTTGCCATGTTGAAGTCGCTTCCGCTCGCATACAACCGCGATCTTCAAGAAGACAAGGAGCCGGTATTCGACGCCGCCGAGACGCTGGACGCAATGTTGCCTGCACTCGACGGCGTCGTGCGCACGCTCTCTTTCGACGTCGCGCGGATGCGCGAAGCTGCCGACGATCCGGCGCTCCTCGCGACGGACGTGGCCGAGCGGCTGGTCCTTACCGGTGTCTCGTTCGGAGAAGCACACGAGGTTGTCGGCCGGGCCGCCCGCCGGGCCGCGGAGCTCGGGACAGACCTGCTCGTGCTCGAGGTGCAGGAATTGGCCGGGATCCACGCCGGGCTGCCGGAGGCGATCCGCGGCATCGACGCGGAGGGTTCCGTGCGTGCCCGTAGCAAGCCGCGCGGCTGACTAGAATCGCTCCTCTTGCCGAAAACCAACGATGAGGTCGCCGCAGCTCTGAACGAGCTGGCCGAGCTGATGTCCCTTGCGAACGCCGACGCGTTTCGCGTGCGCGCGTACGAAAAGGCGGCTCAAGCGGTCGCCGCCTATGCGACCGATGTGGCGAGCCTCGATGAGGCGGGCCTGCTGGATATCCCGACGATCGGCAAGGGCATGGCCTCCCGGATCCGCACGTACCTCGAGCGGGGGACGATCCCGGAACTGGAGGATCTGCGCGCTGAGGTGCCGGCCGGCCTTCGCGAGCTGACGCGCATTCCCGGTATGGGCCCGAAGAAGGCACTGCTGGTCCACGAGGCCCTGGGAATCACGTCGCTCGAAGACCTCGTCGGCGCCATCTCCGACCACAAGTTGCGCGACGTCAAGGGCCTGGGCGCCAAGACGGAAGACAACCTCCTGCGCGGCATCGAACAGATGAGCCTGCACGGGGACCGAATCCGGATCGACGTCGCCGTTACGGTAGCCGAAGAGCTACTCGGTGGGATGCGCGCAAGCTCCGCGGTTCTCCAGGCGGCCACCGCCGGCTCGTTGCGCCGTATGCGCGAGACGATCGGCGACCTCGATCTTCTCTGCGCATCGAAGAATCCCGCATTGGTCGTCAAGGCCTTCCTCGATCTCGATCTGGTCGGGCGGGTCGTCGCAAGCGGAGAAACCAAGGTGACGGTGATCACCGTTGGGGGCCTCCAGGTGGATCTGCGGATTGTTCCGCCCGATGCGTGGGGAGCCGCGCTGATCTATTTCACGGGCTCGAAGGATCACAACATCAAGATCCGCCAGCGTGCCTTGAAACGCGGACTCACCCTGAACGAATACGGGCTGTTCAGGGTTGCGACCAAGCGCCGTGTTGCCGCGCGAACCGAAGAGGCCGTGTACGGCCGGCTCGGTCTTCCCTGGTTTCACCCGGCAATGCGCGAGGATCAGGGTGAGATCGAGGCGGCCGACGCGGGGACGCTGCCGGATCTCGTCGAGGAGACCGACCTCGTGGGCGACCTCCACACTCACACGAACCTCACCGACGGGAAAGCGTCCCTCGAGGAGATGCTTGCCGCCGCCGCCGCTCGCGGCCTCTCCTATTACGCGGTGACCGACCACGCCGAGGGACTCCCGATGATGAGGATGACTCGTGAGAAGATCCTCGGACAGCGAAAGCGTCTCTCGACTTTGCGCCGCAGCTATCCGACGATGACCATCCTCCACGGCATGGAGCTCAACATCGCTCCCGACGGCTCGGTGGATTACGAGGACGAATTCCTTCGCCGGTTCGACTGGCTCGTCGCCAGCGTCCACTCGGATTTCACGCAGACGCGCGACGACATGACGAAGCGCATCATCACCGCCATGGAGAACCCCAACGTGCACGCTATCGGCCATCCGAGCGGCCGTCTGATAGGAAAGCGCCCCGCCGTGGACTTCGATGCCGATGCAGTGTTTTCGGCGGCTGCGCGCACCGGCACGGCGCTCGAGATCAACTGCTTCCCCGATCGCCAGGACCTCAAAGCCGAGCATGTGAGGCTGGCCCGGGACCGCGGAGCCACATTCACGATCTCGACCGACGCGCACTCCGTCAATCACTTCCACAACGTCCGGTACGGCATCGCGCAGGCACAGCGCGGCTGGATCGACCGCACGCGCGTCCTGAACTGCCGGCCGCTGCAAGAGTTGCGCGCGTTCGTCGACGCGAAGCGGTCGCGATGACCCGAGGGGCGAACGACCGCCTTCCCCTGCGCCCGCTCGCCCGAGCGTTCTTTGCCCGCCCTGTGCTGGAGGTCGCCCACGACCTTCTCGGCTGTCTCCTCGTGCACGAAACTCCGGAAGGCAGGTGTGTCGGGAGGCTGGTGGAGGTCGAGGCCTATGGTTCGGACGATCCTGCCAGCCACGCCTCTCGCGGCCCCACCGCGCGCAATGCCCCGATGTTCGAAGAACCCGGACACGCGTATGTGTACTTCACCTACGGCATGCACTTCTGCCTGAACGTAGTCACCGATACCCGGGATCTCGCAGGTGCCGTGCTGATCCGCGCCGCGGAGCCGCTGGAGGGAACCGAGCTAATGCGGCGGCGTCGCGGAGGGGTAACGAAGGATCGGGATCTGGCCCGCGGTCCGGGCCGCCTGACGCAGGCGTTCGGGATCACCCGAGCCCAGAACCGCACGGATGTCACCCGGCCCCCTCTCCTGCTTTGTCCCGGAGAGCGCCTGCCGGAGGAAGCGATCGTCGCCGGCCCGCGCATCGGCATCGGAACCACGCAGGACGGACGACCCTGGCGTTTCAGCGTTGCCGGCAGTCCGTTCGTGTCCAGCGGTCCGACCGGACCGGTTGCCACGCGCCGCCGCCGGCCGACTCAGGGCTAAGTGCTCTGATCCATTACGTGGAGTCCGGGAGGCTTCCTCAGCAGTCCTGTAGGTTCTGCCTATGCCTCGGCCGAACTCTCGCGCCATCGTCGCCGCACTGATCCTGCTTACCGGCGGTGCCATGCTTGGCGTGGGGTACTGGCTCAAGGCCCCCTGCGCCGGCCATCCTTCGGACGGCTACGAGTGGCGTCGCGCGTGCTACAGCGATATCGCCACGCTCTACCACGTCCGCGATCTGGACAAGGACAGGTTCCCATATCTCGATTCGACCGAGCTCTCGCGCGGCCAGCAGCGCGACGTCGAGTATCCGGTGCTAACCGGGATCTACATGGGCCTCATTGCCGCGATCGCCGACAACGTCATTGCCTTCTACGACAGGTCGGTCGACGGGTTGCTGGTGTTCGGGGTCGCGACGCTGATCCTCGTTCTTGTGACGGCAAGGAACAAGACTCGCGCCCTGTGGTACGCGCTCGCTCCCACCGTCGGCCTATACGCGTTCTACAACTGGGATCTGCTGCCGCTTGCGTTCGTTGCGGCGGCGTTCTATGCCTTCAGTCGGAGACGCGACGCCATTTCCGGGATCTTCTTGGGTCTGGGCGCGTCGGCCAAGCTCTACCCGGCAATCTTTCTCATCCCACTTGCGGTCGCTCGGTGGAAGGCGAGGCGAACCGATACCGCAAGTCCTCATCCGGGACGGCTCGGGGCCGGCTTTCTCGCGTCCGCCCTCGCGGCGAACATGCCGCTGCTGATCGCCAATCCCGCCGGATGGTGGTACCCCTGGCAGTTCCAAAGCGAGCGATTCTCCAATTGGGAGAACGTCTGGTTCATGCTCTACCGGCATCTCAAGTCGCTGGCGACACCCGACTGGTGGTTTGGGACCTACCCGAAGCTTGTCAACGTCGTCTCCACGGTGATCTTTCTTTCCTTGGTCGCGCTTCTGGTCGGGCTCGAATGGCGCCGGCCGGAGTTTCGTCCGTACGCGGTCTGTCTGGGCGTGCTGATCCTGTGGCTTCTTACGGCCAAAGTCTTTAGCCCCCAATACATGATCTGGGTCGTGCCGTTCTTCGCTTTGGTCAATTTGCGGTGGCCGCCGATGGCGGCGTTTTTCGTCGTCGACCTCGTCATGTGGGTTGCACTGAGCGGGTATTACCTGTCGTTCGCCCACGGTGAGGGAAGTGTGGACTTCAGGCTCACGCTGCTCGAGGTAGCGGTATTCGCACGCCACGCTGTGCTGATCTGGCTACTGATCGAGACCCGCCGCGCCACGGATAATGCGGGGGCGTTGGTGCCGGCCCAGGCCCGAGCTGCTCGTCACAACTGATTCGGCTCGCCTCGGTCTCGGCGTGCGGACGCGTTAGCCGAACACAAGCAGTGGTGCGAGTGCGAGTAGCACCGCCGTGAAGCGGAAAAGATCCTTCGGATCGCGGTCCATCCGCGGACAATCCACGATCAATAAAATACCGCGCGCCGCCGCCGGCCGACTCAGGGCTAAGGATTGACCCAGACGCGCACGAGTGTGCCGGCACGCGCGCTCTCGCCGGCACAGGGCTCCTGCAGCCAGACCCGGCCGGCGCGGTTCTCATCGACCTGGCGGCACCCCTCCGAGCCTCCGGCATTCTCGACTGCGCGAACATCGACGGTGAATCCGGCGGCTTCGAGAATTGCCCGTGCCTCGTCTCCGGTCTTGCCCAGGACGCTCGGCACCGTTGCGGTGGCCTCGTCGTCGCTCACGTCGATCGTTGCGGTGCCCGCGTACGAGGCATCGGAGCCGGGCGACGGGCTCTGGCGACACACAAAGCCGGTGGGGTAGGCGGGACAGTAGATCCGGCGCACGTTCACATCCTTGATTCCGGCCGCCTTCAAGATCTGCACCGCGTCGGCTTCCCGCCGCCCCACCACGTCGGGTACCGAGTCCTCGATGAACACACCTTCGCATTTGAGCTGAGGTTCGGTGCCCTTCATGTAGTAGCGGTATTGAATGTCGTCCGACAGCGGCAGCCCCGTCGCAAGGCACCTTCGCTTGATGTCGATCCGCAGCCGGACGACGTCGTCCCTCGTCGGCTCAAACTCCTCCACGGCGACGCCCTTCAGCGCCTCGGTCATGAAGCGCTGCCAGATCTGCCCGGGCCAGGTGCCGCCGAAGACGCGAATCCGCGTGCGCGGAGGAGTCATGCCTATCTGGCCTTCGGGGAAGCCAACCCACGAGACGGCCGCAATCTGCGGCACGTAGCCGGCGAACCAGGCGTCGGCGTAGCGGTCCGTCGTTCCGGTCTTTCCCGCCGCCGGGCGATCGGGCAGCGCCACGCGACGTCCGGTGCCCCGCTTCACGACTCCCTGGAGCGCTTCCGTCGTCATCGTGGCCACCGCCGGATCGATGGCTTGCACCGGCTTTTGATCGGGCTGCCAGAGTAGGTTGCCCGAGGCGTCGGTGATTTTTGTGACCGGCGTCACCGGGACTCGCACCCCGTCGTTCGCGATCGTGGCGTAGGCCGACGCCATGTCGAGGGGAGTGACCTCTTCCGTGCCGAGGGCGATCGAAGGGAAGGTCTCGAGGCGGTGGGTGATCCCGAGACGGCGGGCGGCGTCGCCCACGGCCTTGGGCCCGACATCACGAACCACTTGCAGATAGACCACGTTGATCGACTTCTCCGTCCCCTCCAGGAGAGTGTGACTGCCGCCGAACGAGATGCCCTCGTAGTTCGGTGCGGAATAGGGCTCGTATCCGGGAATGGTGATCGTGATGCGCGAGCCGCCCCGGTATCGCTGCTCCAAGGAGATTCCTCGTTCGAGCGCCGCCACCAGGGTCATCGTCTTGAACGCCGAACCCGCCTGCCGGCCGAGGTCGTTCTCGGCCATGTTGAACTTCGCGTACTTATCCTTGGTGTTGAAGTAATCCTTTCCCCCGACCATGGCCAGGATTCGGCCGGTCTTGGGCTCCACCGCAACGAAGCCGTTGTACGGGTCTCCCGGCTCGCTCAGCACCGCCCTCGAGGCGTCGTCGGCAATCTTCTGCAGGCGCATGTCCAGGGTTGTGTGAATCCGCAGTCCCCCCTTGAACAGGGTGTTCGTCCGCTCGGCCTCGGTACGGCCGAAGGCCGCGAATCTCGCGTCCTTCTGAATGAGCCGCTCCACGTAGGTAACGAAATACGGCGCCGGAAACTTTTCCTGGAGGCCGCGCTTGAGGGAGATCTTCTCCTTGGTTGCCTTCTGCGTTGCCGCAGCGTCGATGAACTTCTCCTGGCTCATCCGGGTCAACACGTAGTTGCGGCGCGCCAGCGCTTCCTTGGGCGCGCTGAAGGGATCGTATCGGTTGGGTGAGCTGATCAGCCCCGCCAGCAGCGCGCCCTGGACGACCGAGAGATCTTTCGCATGAACGCTGAAATACGTCAGGGCCGCAGTCTCGATCCCGTAGGCGCCGTTGCCGAAGTACACGGTGTTCAGGTATCGCTCGAGGATCTCGTCCTTGGTGTGGCGCTCTTCGAGCTGATAGGCGAGCACCGCTTCGCGGATCTTGCGCCGCACCGTCTTCTCCGTGGCGCCAAGCGCGTTCTTGATGTACTGCTGCGTGATCGTCGAGCCTCCCTCGACGATTCTCTTCTGCTTGGAGTTCACAAAGAACGCACGCGCGATGGCCCGGCCGTCGACGCCGGAGTGGGTGTAGAAGCGGGCGTCCTCGGTGGCGATCACGGCGTGCCGCACGTGCCGCGGAACCTCCGCCAGAGCGATGTTCTCGCGGTTCTGCTCGTCGAACAGCGTCTTCAGCATGGTGCCGTCCGCGGCGAAGATCTTGCTCGACTCGGCTACGGCGCGTGCTTCGGCCAGCGAGTCGTCGAGCTTGGGCAAGCTGCCGCACCCGGTAAGAGCCGGCAGCCCCAGCACCACCGTCGCACCGGCGAGGCGTCGCACGAAGGTGCTTCGCAGGCCTCGTCCCATCACGTGCATCGTATCGGCAGCAACAACCACCGGCTCGAACGCTGGTTGCTACGATGCCGCCTTCGATGGGCTCCTCACCCGCCGTTTCCGCCGCAGAGCAGCTCCGCATCCTGATGTCCGGGGCCGAGCTCCTGATAAGCAAGGAGGAGCTTGCCGAGCGCCTCGAGCGCTCTGCCGCGACCGGGACCGGGCTCCGGGTCAAGCTAGGAATCGACCCGTCGTCGCCCGACATCCATCTGGGCCACGCCGTCGTGCTCCGCAAGCTCCGGCGGTTTCAGACATTCGGGCACACCGCCGTACTGATCATCGGCGACTTCACAGGGCGGGTGGGGGATCCCACCGGACGCTCCGAGACCCGACGCGCGCTTGGTGCGGATGAGGTCGAGTCCAACGCCCGCACCTACGTCGATCAGGTCAAGCGCATTCTGTTACCAGAGCCACTGGAGATCGCGTGGAACTCCGAATGGCTCGCACCGCTCGGCGCCGAAGGGCTGCTGGGTCTTGCCGCGAAGATGACGGTGGCGCGCATGCTCGAGCGCGACGACTTTTCCCGCCGCTACGCCGACGGACGGCCGATTTCGATCGTCGAGTTCATGTACCCGTTGCTCCAGGGCTACGACTCCATAGCGGTCCGGGCCGATGTCGAGCTGGGTGGAACGGACCAGACCTTCAACCTGCTCGTAGGCCGCGATCTGCAGCGTGGGGCCGGACAGGCTCCCCAGGTTGCCTTCACGACGCCTCTGCTCGAGGGCCTCGACGGCGTGCAGAAGATGTCGAAGTCTCTCGGCAACGTGGTCGGGGTCACCGACGCACCTGCCGAGATGTTCGGAAAGCTCATGCGAATCGCGGACGGACTCGTCGGCAAGTACCTCAAGTTGACGACCGACCTCGACCCCGACGAGGTGGCGGCCCTCGAAGCCGAGGCGGCGGCGGGGGGCCCGGGCGCAGCGAAAGCCAAGCGTCGCCTTGCCTCCGCGGTTACGGAGATCTATCACGGCCGGGAGGCGGCGTCCGAGGCCGCCGCCCGCTTCGATGCAGTGCACGTGGCCCATGAGGTTCCGGCCGATGTGCCCGGCGTGCCTATCCCGCCGGACCTCGTGAAGGAGGGAGGGGTGGTCTGGTCGCCGGGACTGCTGGTGGGTCTGGGCTTTGCGGCCTCGAACTCGGACGCCCGCAGGCTCATCGGACAGGGCGGGGTCCGCCTCGACGGCGAAGTCCTCGGGGAGGCCGATCTCCCGCTCGAAGCCCTGGCCGGACGGATCCTTCAGGTGGGACGCCGGCGCTTCGTCCGGCTGGAGCGGCCCTCCTAAACGACTTAGACGATCTCGGGGTCGGACCCGTCCCGGGGCACGCCGGCTCCGAGCACCACGGTGAATCCGATGAGAAGGGCGACCAGGGCAAGGCTCTTGGGCACCCGTTGCAACGACTTGCTCACGCCGAGCACTTTCGTTGGGTCGGCAGCCGTCGGAGCCTTCACCGCGGTGAGTGGTGACTGCGGCGGCTGCTGTGGCCGAAGCCACCGCCAGGCTCCAAGCCGGGGGCCCGCGATGAGCGGAGCGTCGGTGATCTCGCGGTATGCCGGTCCGCTCACGCCCGCGGCGGCCGGCGAATGTGGCGGGCTCATGAACGTCTGGACCACCCACAACTCGCCGTGGGCAAGGACGACGCCGATACCGGCAACCGAGTACCGGCCCTCCATTATGTTGTCTCGGTGCCGGGCGGAATCCATGAAAGCCTTGTGCAGCCTTTCGGCGCTGGTTCCGCGCCCAACGTTCTCGCCCAGAGCATCCGGATGTCCGAGCGAGGCAACCGTGGAGGCCGCGAAGAGACCGTCGTTGTGATAAATGCGCTTCTCGGAGGCCATATGGCGGGCATGCGCGAGAGCGATCCGCTCGAGCCCGCCGTGCCGAGAGAGCGAGCCGAGGCCGGCTGCCGCTCGCTCGCGGTTCACAAGCCGCAGGAACTCCGCCGACGCCCTGCGAGCATCATCAGCGGTGGGAGCCTCCCCAGCGGGCTCGCCGGAGGAATCCGTGTTCTGGGCCGGCGCCGGGCTGCAACTGGCACCGACGTCTGCCGGACCGACCTTCGTGCATTCGGCTGCGATGCTCGACAGGGGTGCGAGCAACGCGGGGACGAGGCCCAGCGCGAGCATGACCAAGGCGGTGCGAGCCCTCATCGTCTATCTCCCTCGCCAGCAAAACCGGCCGGTAAGTTACCCGACCGCCTTTGCTATTCGTTACCGTCCGATATTCTTCCTGCTCTCCCGTGCCGGCCACAAGGGGACATTTCCCTGCGACCCCCGGCAGGACCATTGCATTCCGTACTACCGACCCGTCGGCTGCGCCGATCTTGCATGGTCTTGCGAAAAACTCCTGGAGTTTTCCGGCCGGGAAGCTCAGTTGACACTCCCCGGGCCGGGGTTTAGCCTATCCGTCTGCGCCGGGGCGGTTGACCTCGGCGAGATGGGAAACTGGATGGCGCGAATCCCACAGGAAACCTCGAGACAGGACGGCCGCTAAGACCGCGCGCGCGGGAGGCTGTCGCTGGCCGAGGGCCGGCGACTTTTTTTGCGCCGGAAACCTGGGAAGAGCGCCGGAAAGGAACCCGGGAAGCGTCGAACCTTGAGAACTCCATAGCGAGCGTGAGCATCTCAAAGCCAAGGTACAAAGGGCACACGGTGGATGCCTTGGCGCCAGGAGCCGATGAAGGACGTTGTAGGCTGCGATAAGCCACGGGGAGCCGCCAAACAGGCACCGATCCGTGGATCTCCGAATGGGGAAACCCGGCTGGGGTAATGCCCAGTCACGCCCGGTTGAACACATAGGCCGGGTGGAGGGACACCGGGGGAACTGAAACATCTCAGTACCCTGAGGAAGAGAAAGCAACCGCGATCCCCTGAGTAGTGGTGAGCGAAAGGGGGACAGCCCAAACCCATGCGACGTGATAGCCCGCCGGCGTTGTCGTGTGGGGGTTGTGGGACCTGTCAGAAGGAACGGCGGTTCTTTCAGGGAGTTACAAAGTTTGTCGCCTAGACGAACCGGCATGGAAAGGCCGACCACAGTAGGTAAGAGTCCTGTAGTCGAAAGGCGCAGACCTCCCGACGGGTATCCCAAGTAGCGCCGAGCACGTGAAATTCGGCGTGAATCTGGGGGGACCACCCCCTAAGGCTAAACACTCCCTGGCGACCGATAGTGAACCAGTACCGTGAGGGAAAGGTGAAAAGCACCCCGAGAGGGGAGTGAAATAGTACCTGAAACCGTGTGCCTACAAACCGTCGGAGGAAACCGTTATGGGTAACCATGGCGGGGACTGACGGCGTGCCTTTTGAAGAATGAGCCGGCGAGTTGCCGTACGTGGCAAGGTTAAGGGGTAGTCCCGAAGCCGAAGCGAAAGCGAGTCTGAATAGGGCGTTCAGTCGCGTGCGGTAGACCCGAAGCCGAGTGATCTATCCATGGGCAGGTTGAAGCGCGGGTAAGACCGCGTGGAGGACCGAACCGACTTGGGTTGAAAACCGGGCGGATGACCTGTGGATGGGGGTGAAAGGCCAATCAAACTCGGCGATAGCTGGTTCTCCCCGAAATGCATTTAGGTGCAGCGTCGTGCGTTCCACATCGGGGGTAGAGCACTGTTTGGGCTAGGGGGCCTACAAGCTTACCGAACTCAGGCAAACTCCGAATACCGATGTGCTAGAGCACGGCAGTGAGACTGCGAGCGATAAGGTCCGTAGTCGAGAGGGAAACAGCCCAGACCGCCAGCTAAGGTCCCTAAGCATGTGCTAAGTGGGAAACGATGTCCAACCGCTCAGACAGCCAGGAGGTTGGCTTAGAAGCAGCCACCCTTGAAAGAGTGCGTAACAGCTCACTGGTCAAGTAGTTGGGCGCGGAAAATGTAACGGGGCTCAAGCACATTACCGAAGCTGCGGAATTTCGTCATTAACCCGGCCCATGCGGGGAACCGCATGGGTCCAGGTGACGGGATTGGTAGGGGAGCATAGTCACGCGGGTGAAGCGGCGGCGGAAGCCAGCCGTGGATGCGTGACCAGAGCGAATGCCGGCATGAGTAGCGAAAGAGGGGGGAGGAACCCCTCCGCCGAATGCCCAAGGGTTCCTGGGGAAGGTTCATCCGCCCAGGGTTAGTCGGGACCTAAGGTGAGGCCGAGAGGCGTAGCCGATGGACAACAGGTTGATATTCCTGTACCGCCGTCTTCGCGCCAAGGCCGAATCCACGTTGCTAAGGGAACCCCTTTAGGGGGGCTACCGGCCCACGTGGTAGTAGGCCAGCGATGGGGAGACGCAGGAGGGTAGGTGATCCCGGGCG
>JBKKBZ010000093.1:0-2697 GCA_046713235.1 Actinomycetota bacterium
CCATCGCGATGAACGGCTGCCCGTCGTACTCGTCGAAGCCGTAGATCGTGCAGATGTGCGGATGGTTCAGAGAGGAGGCCGAACGGGCCTCGCGCCGCATCCGTTCCATCGCCTCGCGGTCGTTCGCGAGCTCGTCCGGCAGGAACTTCAGGGCGACGAGCCGGCCGAGCTTCTCGTCCCGGGCCTTGTAGACGACGCCCATCCCGCCGCCGCCGACGGTCTCGAGGACGCGATAGTGGGAGATTTCCTTGCCGAGCATCGCGGGACGCTCTAGTCGGCGATCGGTACGCGATACAGGTTTCGCTGCGCGGTCACCTTCGCGAACGCGTAGACGGACGGGTCGCGGCCGGGGGAGATGTTTCCGTGCTCGATGGTGGTCACGCCGGGCAGAGCGGCGGCCTCTTTCTCCGACTTCACACCTGAGGCGGGCAGATCCGGCAAAGGTTTGCCGGCGGGTATCGGAAGAGCGTAGGTCCTACCGAGCTCGGTCAAGATCCCCATCCCGGAATACGAGAAGTAGAGAAAGCGACCGTCCGGCGACCACTTCACGTTGCGGCATCCCAGGCAGATCCGTACCGCTGCTCCGCCGTGGACCGGGTACGCTTCGATCGGGAGCCTCCCGCTGACGTCCTCGCTGGGAGGTTTGAAGGAGCGGGCCGCGATCCACTCGCCGTCCGGTGAAACGGAGAGGAGCGAGACTTCCGCAACATCCGGCCGGATCCGCTGCTGCCCCGTTCCGTCCTCCTTCATCCGGTAGAGAGCGCGCCCTGCGGTCCCGACCGTATGGAATAAGACATCGCCGGACGGTGCGAACACAGGCCGAACTACGTTCGATGGTGATGCCGAGATCCGTCGTGGCGGAAACCGCCGCTCGAGCGAGGCGATCCAGAGCTGGCTCATTCCATCGGCGCCACTGACCGCGAAGACGACGCGTGTGCCGTCAGCCGAAACATCGAACTGACTCACGGCGAGGCCCGGGAGAAGTCGCTCCGTTCGGTTCGACTCGAGATCGAGGACCCAAAGCTCTCCCCCGATGAAATTGCGGGCGCCCTGCTGGCGCACGAGGTAGTAGAGCTTGCGGCTGTCGGCTGAAAAATAGGAGCGGGGAGGGCCCAGGATTCCGAAAGTGGCATAACCCTCGGAGGTCAACTGGCGCTCGCCATGTTCGTCGTGAATCCAGACCGAGCCCTGGACCGTGCCGACAGACGTGACGATTGAGCGTCCGTCGGGGGCCATCGCAATGCCATCCTCCTGGGTCGTTCCCCATGTCACCTGTTCGGGCTTTCCGTCCGGAAAGCGCTGCCGCCAGATGTGAAAACCGTCGCCGACATCTACGGTCAGATACATCCAGCGTCCGTCGGGTGTCCATGCGCCGGAGGTGCAGCGGCCATTCGGAGGCCCGACGGCCTTGCCTGTCGAGCTCGCATCGAAGGGCAGCAGACGGCAGGGAAGCCAGCCCGAAGCGTCCATCTCGCCGCCGACCAGCACCGATTCGCGATCCGGCGACAGGTACGACCGGTGCGCCATTCCGCTTTCGTTGGGCGGGACGTAGACGTCTCTTGCCTCCGCCCGGCTCTCGGTCGCCGTGACGAGGGCCATGTGAAAGCCCCGTTTGACCTCCGAGAAGAGGAGGTGCTCCCGGTCGATCCAGGTCAGTCCGGAGGCGTTCGGAAGCCAGAGGCGCGGTTTGCCTCCCAGCACCGGAACGACCCACGTATCCCACGGCCACGGCTCACGGGTGTAGGCGATCCGCGATCCGTCCGGAGAGAAGACGGGGCTCATCTTCTCGAGGGAGTCGTCCGTCAACTGAACCGGGTCGCCGTCGGGCAGGAGCTTGACGTAGATCTGTCCAGGGCCGATGAACGTGTCCGGGCCTCGAATGAAGGTGAGCATTCGCCCGTCGGGAGAGAGCGACGGCGACGTCACGGAATCGGTAAAATGCGTGAGTTGCTCCCAGCGGGAGCGTTCCGGTGCGGGAGATCGACCGCGTCGGGAGAGCCAGAGCCCGCCGAGCGCGAGAAGGACGACGACGGCGCCGGCGATGGCGAGCGGGAGGATGCGTCGGGGAGGCCGCTGCGGCGTCGGCGCGACGATGCCGACCCGCGCCGCCGACTCCGAACCGCGCTTGACGCGCTTCAGATCCGCTCGCAGCTCGGCGGCGGTCTGGTAACGCATCTCTCGGTCTTTTTCGAGTGCCGTCGCGATGACGCGATCAATTTCCGCCGGCAGGTCCGGGTTCCAGCGCGTCGGGGGAGTCGGATCGCGGTTCAGGATCGCGTCGTGGATCACCGCGGCGGTGTTTCCCGCGAACGCCGGCCGGCTCGTCGCCATCTCGTAGAGCACCGCGCCGAATGAGAAGAGGTCGCCGCGCGCATCCAGCTCCTCGCCGCGCGCCTGCTCGGGTGCCATGTAGGCGACCGTGCCGAGGGCGACGCCGGGGCTCGTCAGATGTTCCTCCCCGACCTCCGTCTGGAGGACCGAGACCGCGGTCTCTCGCGAGGCGCGCAGGCCACCCGCCGAGGACTTGGCCAGCCCGAAGTCCAGTATCTTGGCGTGACCGCGTTCCGTCACCCAAATGTTCGCCGGCTTGATGTCACGGTGAATGATCCCTTTGGAGTGCGCCGCGTCCAGCGCGTCCGCGATCTGGATGCCGAGATCCAGCAGCCGGTCATTGGGGAGCGGCCCGCGCACCAGCAG
>JBKKBZ010000094.1:0-4732 GCA_046713235.1 Actinomycetota bacterium
CGCGCCCCCCGGGCGTTTCCGCCTCCCTCATAGATTGACGAACGTCAATATCTGTGCCACCATAGGCATCGACATTCATCTATCTCTGAAAAAGAGGAAGAGGGGTCGATTTGATGCGCATCATGAAGAAGCTGTGGGTTCTGCCCCCCAAGGACCGGACATGTGACGCCTTCTGCAAGGCCGAGCGCACGATCGAGGCCTACCGCTCTTGGGCGCTTACCGGGGGCGCGGGGAAGCTGGGGCGATGAGCCACACGACGGTGAGGGTGGCGAGCGGGGCCGAGGCCAAGCCGGCCGAGTGCTGCGCGCCACTGCTCACCGTCGGAATATCGGATGAGGACGCGCGAACCGACGCGCGGCTGTTCAAGGCGTTGTCGGATCCGCATCGGATCCGCATCGTGAACCTGCTCGTGGGGAGCGCCCTCCCGCTCTGCGTTTGCGACATCACGGCCGAGCTCGATTTGTCACAGCCGACCGTGAGCTTCCATTTGAAAAAGCTCGTGGCATCTGGATTGCTCGAGCGGGAACAACGCGGCGTGTGGGGGTATTACTCGGTCCGGCAATCCACTCTCAAGCGGCTGTCGAGGATCTTCGAGCTGAAGGGAGCCCGGCGATGAATAGATCAGGGTCCGAATCGGCGACGCGCGAAGAGGTACGCGCGCGCTACGCCGAGGCGGCACGAACCGCCGGCCGTGGAGCGGCATGCTGCGGGCCGGACACCGGCTGCGGCTCCGCCGTATTCGGCGGAGATCTCTATCAAGTCGCCGATACCGGCCGGGTCCCGGAGGCAGCCCTTCTGGCCAGCCTGGGTTGTGGAGTCCCGACCGAGGTTGCGGCGCTGGCTCAAGGCGAGACGGTTCTCGACCTCGGGTCTGGAGGCGGCATCGATGTGCTGCTGTCCGCCGAGCGCGTCGGGCCCAGCGGGCGTGTATTCGGGCTCGACATGACCGATGAGATGCTGGAACTGGCGAACCGAAACGCTCGGGACGCGGGGGCCAAAAATGTCGAGTTTCTGAAGGGATATATCGAGGAGATCCCGCTTCCGGATGCCAGCGTGGACGTCATCATCTCGAACTGCGTCATCAACCTGTCCGGCGACAAGCCGGCTGTGTTTGCCGAGATGCACCGGGTGCTGAAGCCGGGAGGACGACTCGGCATCAGCGACGTGGTGGCCTCTGACGCGCTGTCTCCCGCGGAGCGGGCCGAGCGCGGGAGCTACACCGGCTGCATCGCGGGGGCGCTGTCCTTCGCCGAATATGAGCGGGGTCTCCGAGACTCGGGGTTTGTTGACGTAGAGATCGCCCCCACGCACGACGTCGCGGATCGCATGTCCTCCGCGATCGTTCGCGCCCGCAAGCCCTGAGGAGTCGAGTCGTCAACGACGGCGTCCCAGCAACCAGAGTCCGATCACCCCGACGGCGAGCACAAAGAGAAACGGAATGATCAGCCCGTTTCCGCGTGGATCCATTAGCGGGAGTATAGACCGGCAGCCGCGGAGTTCATCGAAACGAAACCGGATTGAACTCCGGCGAAAGTTCACCCAGGTGTCGCTCCCAGTCGGCAACGGCGAAGTCAACGAGACCTACGTGCAGGCTGCCGTCGAGAGATAGCGGTTTCCGCCGATCAGTCACATGCGGACCGCGGGACGAGCTTGCGCACGTCCTTGAAGGCGACCCGGCGGGTCACGGACTCTCCGGAGCCGTCTGAGACCCGAAGGACGAGCGTCTTATGGTCCGCACGAATCAATTCGCCGCAGATCGCCTGCTTGCCCGACTGAACGGCCACGAAGAGTTTCCGTGGGGGTTCGTCGACCCACGTAACCCCGGTTGCGATTGCCACGAGGAGGACGCCGGTCACGAACGTGAGTGCCGCAACCTGCAGGTAACTCTGACCGACTCGGAGTTCGTTGCGTTCCCACTGTTGCAGTTCTTCTCCGCTCAGCTCGATTCCGGTGCCTGGGAACCCAAACGCCGCGCGCATCGCGGCAAAGGATCCGATGAGAAGCAGAAGCAACGCGACGGCGAGGAGCCAGATGACGAGGCGGCGACCGCCGGCACTGAGATCGCCGACGTTCTCCTTCCCCTTCAGGATCGCGACCGCCGTCAAGACCCCCGTGAGGCCGGTGAGTCCATTCCGCCAGCGCTCGGCCGTCGTGCGCATGCGCTCGAGCTGATCGAACTGCAGCGCCTGAGCTTTCTTGGCCCAACGCTTGTCGGCAAGGCTCATCGCTTGACCGTCCAGTAGGCGCCGCACCCGTTTTCGTCTGCATCGGCCGGCCGCCTTTCGTGCGGAAATCCGCAGGTGCAGTAGACGGTGATCGTCGCCGGCCGAGCCGCGGTCTCCACCGACCGCCTGCCGAGCGGCCCCGCCACCATGTCGGCCCCGCCGGGGAGCCCGCGGGCAACCGTGAACCTCATCGATGCCGCGCAGCGCGGACAGGCGCCTTCGTAGGGCACACCGCCGTGGGGATCGGGTTCTCCTCGCGCGAACCCTTCCTGGAAACCCATCTCCACCTCGCCGTAGGGTTCGTTTAGGTGGTCGCTCACCCGAGTCGCCTTCCGTAGGGCCGCCGAGCCGGCGGCGTTGTTCGCGCCATCTTGACCCGGGTGCGGCCTCATGGCAACCAACCTCGGCCGTTGGCGGTGCACCGTGGTGGGGCGCCGAGGACTCGAACCCCGGCCGGCGGGTTAAAAGCCCGCTGCTCTGCCTGTTGAGCTAGCGCCCCCAGGTTCCAGATGCTATCGGCCGCCCGGCCTCTCTGCGGGGCAACGCTGCGTGAGTGTGCAACGAATCGTCCGCCGCGGTGGCGGCATTTGATCGGCGTCCGTTGCACGCGCGAGTCATACCGAGTATCCATGACCGGAGATCCCCTAGACAGGCTGACTTCTGTCCGGGGAGTGCGCTCATCTTAACGCGGCGGCCTGAGCCGTATAGCGGGTTAGCGGTTGAGCAGCGGCGTGTCGCGCCGGCACAGCCGAGATTGCAGGAGCATCGGGCGCGATCGCCGTCTGTTCCAGCCGCAAGTTGAACGGCGACCGTGTCACTTAGCTTCGTCGAGCGAGCGGACGGCCATCAGATCACGGTCCTCGACCGGGCGGACGTCGCCTCCAGTCAGGGTAACGACCGCTTGGGTTCGACCTGATCCGGTCACGAACTCGACCTCAAGTCCATCGGGTTCGTAGACTTCAACGACAGCGCCGAGATCTCCTTTGCGGAGGCCGTGTTCAGGCAGGTCCCTATTGAGGACCACCGTGTCATGAAGGTTGAAAGTCATGGTCGTGCTCCCGGGAAAGCGGTCACAAACCTCGGGACGTCTTCTCCGCTAAGGATAATCCAAACGGCGACGACTTCAGCGTCTTTTCCGCTTGGCCCCAGAAGTTGCCCCACGACCTCATGCATCTGGCCGAATCGAGTCGTTTCGCTCGCTCGCACGGTTCCGGCGACGGCGTGCTGTCGTAGATCGGCCGCGAGAACACCCCAAGTGTCCTGGGTGTAGCCGAGGCTCGCGAAAAACGAAGCCTTAAACCGCCCTACCGGGTGAGATGTCGAGAGAAGATAATCGCGAATCTTGCGCGGTTCGACGACCGCGCGATCAGCTCCTGGCAAGGGCATGCGACGAGCCTACAACGGCGTCATGCATTTCTAGAAGGCGCATGTCCGTTCAGCGGAGTGGGCGCTCAGCCGCCGGCGAAGTCGGTCGGTTGCAGCGCCAAGTTGGACGGCAGCACGCGAGGCCGAATCCACATCCGAAGGCACCGCTTCTACTCCAGGATGAGGAGGTCACCGCGATGGATAGCTCCTTCCGTCACGACGTCAGCGTAGACGCCGACGTTGACGTCATTGTGCTTAGCCGCGGTCCGGAGGATACCGGAATCCTTCGGCAGATCTCCCTGCGGCAAGGTAGTCATAACGCACCGGGGACAGGGGCGGATAACGCGGAGGCGAACACCTTCCCCGATCACGAGCGTGCGCTCTATCCATGCGTTCTCGGCGAAGTCCCGCTCCCCCGATGACAACTCGGCCACGATGTTGGGACGAAAGCGCCTGACCTCAAACCGACCTTCAGGATAGAGCTCCCGCAGCCGGTCGATGGTGGCGGTGGTCAGGACATGTATCACTGAGCCGTCGAAGAACATGCCCGAAGGCATCCTCTCGTCTGTCACTGTATCCCGGTGAGCCAATCCATCCATGTCGGGCCAGTACTCCTCGAGGCTGGGATCTCGTGGCGCCGCGGCGCCGAAAATCACCTCACGGCCCACCACCTCCGAGAGAACAGCGTTGACGTCGCTCTGCTCGCTGGTGATGGTTGATCCATCCGGCAGCGTTATCCGAACAGGCGGCAGGCTTTCGCCCGGACGCGGGGGTTCGAGGAACGCCGCTCGGCAGTCGAGCAGGTTCGGCCACTTCTTGGGGTTCTTCGCGCTCGCTACCTTGCCGGTGGGTGCATCGATCAGAGCGTAGGCGCGATCACCCAGCAGTCCGCGCGCGGTGACGTAAGCGGAGTTCACCTCTTCGCCCAGCATGGACTTAACCGGGTACCTCCATAAGGAGACCACGGCTCCGAGCTTTTCGGTCGTCTGGGTGCTGTTGCTGACCATGGGGCTTCCCTCCTCAGGCTGAACCGAAGCGGCTCCGCCGGCCTTAACGGACTTGCGACTGAGCAGCCAGGTAAGCGCGCAGAGTGCGCGTCCTGGTCTGTTCCAGTCGCGAGTTAGACCGTCACGAGGTACGAC
>JBKKBZ010000095.1:0-9906 GCA_046713235.1 Actinomycetota bacterium
GTAGAAGATGGCGACCTCGCCGTATTGGACACCACTCTCACGCAGCTCCTCGATCTCTCGGGCGACGTAGGCGGCCTCGTCGTGCTCGTTCTCCGCGTGGTAGCGCGTGAGCAGCTCCCCGCCGGTCATCTCCGTCCAGAGGTTCTTCGGCTTTCGCATCTGGTTGTGCTCGATCACGGCGTTCGCCGCCGAGAGAATCGTTTGGGTCGAGCGGTAGTTCTGCTCTAGCGTGATGACTCGTGCTTCGTGAAAGCTGTCCTCGAACTTCAGCACGTTGCGGAAATCGGCTCCCCGGAACGCGTACACCGACTGATCGAGATCCCCCACCACGCAGATGTTTCTGTCTCGTTCCGCCAGCATCGTCGCCATCAGGTACTGCGCGCCGTTGGTGTCCTGGAACTCGTCGATGAGCACGTAGCGAAACCGGTCGCGATAGGACTCGAGGACGTCGGGAAACAGCTTCCAGAGATGAACGACGTTGAGAATGAGGTCGTCGAAGTCCATGGCGTTGGCCCGGCGCAGGCGCTGCTGATACTCGCGGTATGCGCCTGCGACGATTCGCTCGTAGTAGTTCGAGGCGGAGCTCGCATACGTATCCTCGTCGATGAGCTCGTCCTTCGCGCGTCCGATGGCATTGGCGACCTGGCGTGGCGTAAACCGACGGGTGTCGATCTCGAGATCCTTCATGCACATCGTGAGCAGGCGCTCGGTGTCGGCACCGTCGTAGATCGAGAAAGACGAGGTAAACCCCAGCCGCTTGCCCTCCTTACGGAGAATGCGCACGCACGCCGAGTGGAAGGTCATCACCCACATCGCGCGGCCCAGCCGTTCGCCGATCAGCGAGCCGACACGCTCTGCCATCTCCCCGGCGGCCTTGTTCGTGAACGTGATCGCGAGGATCTCGAACGGGGAGACGCCACGCTCGCGGATGAGATACGCGATGCGGTGAGTCAAGACCCGCGTCTTTCCCGAGCCGGCGCCGGCGACGATGAGCAACGGCCCCTCCGCATGGGTCACCGCCTCGTGCTGAACAGGGTTCAGCCCGTCGAGAAGGGAGGACGCATCCTCGGGGGGAGCCATCTGCCTCGATTATAGGGAGCGTCCCGGCCGTTAGGATGCGCCGTCGTGGAATCCTCTCGCTCTTTCCGCGCCGTTGCCGGTGCGATCCTTCTTATCGTCACGTTCGTCCCGCGGGCCTTTGATCTGGACCGCGCCTTCACCATCGACGAGCGGCTCTGGATCGACCGGTCGGACCGGTTCATCGACAACGTCTCCGGTGCGAACTTCAGTGCCGCTTACGAAACCGGACACCCGGGCGTCACCGTCATGTGGATCGGCGGCCTGGCACAGCGCACGCTGCCCGAAGACGCGACGCTTCGCGAGCGGTACGCGCGCGCTCGGCTGGGCATGGCGGTTGTCGCGGCTCTGCTGATCGTTCTCGTTGCGGGGCTGCTGGCCGCGCTGGCCGGGATGAGCGCCGGACTCATCGGCGGGATGCTGCTGGCGCTCGATCCTTTCCTGCTTGCGCACAACAGAGTGCTGCACATGGACGGCCTCCTGGCGCTGCTCATGGCGGCGAGCTTCCTGGCTCTCTTGCGCGCGGTGCGAGACGACTCCCGTCGATGGCTCATCGGATCGGGCGCCCTGGCCGGTCTCGCGTTTCTCACCAAGCAGCCTTCGGTGCTGTTGCTCCCGGCAGCGATTGTGGTCCTGCATCGAGACGGCCGCGGGATCGCGCGGCGGCTGACCACCTGGATGCTCCCTGCAGCCGGAGTGGTGATCCTCGCCTGGCCGGTGCTGTGGGTCAACCCGCTCAAGCCGATCGGTCTGATGCTCGGGTCCGCCGCGCGCGGGGCGTCCGACAGCCATTCCGAAGGCTTCTTCCTCGGGCGTGCCGTCACCCGGTCGGGACCACTGTTCTATCCGGTCGCATTTCTGTTCCGCACGAGCATCCTCACCTTGCCCGCTGCAATCGCTACCGCGGTGTGGGCGATCCGGCGGCGCAAGCTCGAAGGGAGGCTCGCCTTCGTGCTTCTCGCATTCGCGCTCGCGTTTTTCGTGATGATGAGCCTTGGGTTGAAGAAGGGCGACCGCTACATTCTCCCGGCAATGGCCCTCGTCGATCTCGCCATCGCGATCGGTGCCGCGCGCCTGTTGGCCGGACGTGCGCGGGTGCTTGCGACGACGGCCGCGGCTGCAGGAATGGCGTTGCACGCCTTGCCGGTACTGGCGCTCCACCCGTATGAGGAAACGCACTACAACCGGCTCGCCGGTGGCCCGCAAGCGGCCGAGTGGGCGCTCGTCGTGGGATGGGGTGAGGGGCTCGACGAGGCGGCCGAGGCGCTCAACCGCCTGCCGAACGCCGAGAATCTAACCGTCGCCGGCAGTCGCGTGACCCAGTTCCAGGAGTTCTTTCGCGGCCGCACGGTTCGCCTCGAGAAGAGTGCGCTGACCCAGCCCGACGGTGAGCCGGCCGACCTTGTGCTTTTCTATCTCTCCAGCGTCCAGACCGAGCGCTTCGACGAGGTATGGCGCCGATATCGTAAACGCACGCCGATATACCGGCTGGATGTGAACGGCTTGCCCCTGGTTCGCGTCTACCGCGTCTCGGACGCGTGAGGGCTGGAGGTCGGATTGCCCGGCCGTATTTCGGGAAGTCGGTCCCGGCCGTGACTCTGGGCAAGAAGTCGAAAAACCATCCCCGACTTGATGCGCCCCTGGCCGTTAACCCTCGACATGCCAAGGTGCGGCGTGAGGGATACGGGCGCTAGCCCTCTTGCGTAGATATAACACACGTGTTATAGTCCCGCGATGCGAGTTCTCATCCATCCAGCAGCGGAGCCTGATCTCGACAAGCTCCCGCGGGCGGAGAAGATAGCCATGGATCATGCGATGGAGAAGCTGGAGGTCCTCGGAGGGACGTTGCCGTTCCCTCATTCCAGCGCGGTCCGTGGAGGCGAAGGCTTGCGAGAACTGCGGCCGCGCGCCGGACGAAGTCCGTGGCGGGCCATCTACCGTCAGATCGCGGACGCGATGGTGATCGGGTCGTTCGGTCCTGAGGCCCAAGTGAACCGCAAGGGGTTCGATCGCGCAGTCAAGGCCGCGAAGGAACGTCTCGACGCACTCGCTGCGGCCGCGACCGATGAGAGAGGGAAGAGATGAAGCTGACAGATCTAAAGACGCGTCGAGCAGTGCTTGACGAACACCTGAAGGATCGTGCCTTCCGCGAGCAGTGGGAGAAGACCACGCTCGCCCGCGCCGTCGCTCTTCGCCTCGTTGCATATCGTGCCGAGCACGTGCTCTCTCAGACGGAGTTGGCCAAGAAGCTGAGCATGAAGCAGCCTGCCGTTGCACGCCTCGAGGCGGGGGAGAAGACGCCGACGTGGGAGACACTCGGCAGGATCTCGCACGCGCTCGGGATCGAGTTCCTCGTTGACATCGCTCCGAGAGGCCGCAAGACGATGGTCGGGAGCGTGGAAGGGCGCGCCGAAGTTGTTGAGCGAGCCTCCACCGAGGTGGGCAACGTGGTTGTAGCAGCGACCTGATCGACGGTCGAGGGAGGGCTCTTCGACCACCGTCCAATCTTAAGCGACCAAAGACGCTGGTCAACCGGCTGGTGCTCCCAACAGGATTCGAGCGTGTCGAACCAGCTCAGAGCCCTACTGTTCCGCTCCGGCTCAGCTCGCGCCGCCACCGCCGCCGCCGCCGCCTCCTCCGCCTCCTCCGGAGAATCCCCCGCCGAAGCCCTCGCCGCTCGACGACGGCGTGGTGAACGCCGCCTGCGCCGAGGCGGTGAACGAGGACGTGAACGATGAGAAGGAATCACCGAGCGAGGGACCCATCCCGTCGCCTCCGGCGATCGCATACCAGGTGAGTCCCTCGTGGGCGATCTCCGGAGCATGCACCTTGAGAGCCGCGGCCACCGCCGGCGCCACGCCGAGCGGGATCGCGTACACGAGGTATTGCTCCCACAGCGTCACCGCCGTAGGCCGCGCCTCGTCGAGGCTCGAGTAATCCCTAAGGAACCGCCGGAAGGCCCTCCAGGACCGGTACTGGCCGGCGCCGACGAACGTCCGCCGACGCAGCAGGGGCGTCAGCGCCAATTGAAAAACGGCAATAGGCGCGGCGATGAGCGCGCCGGGCGCCGCCCAGACGCCGAAGGCCACACCGAGGCCCCCTGCAAGCACCGTCCCCAGCACCAACAACCCGATCATCAACGCTTTGATTCGGCGCGCGAAGAACCCCCCGGTGAGCACGACGAGCCCGAAGAGGAACGCGAGGGCTGCCGGCCCCACCTCACGCGCCAGCGTCGTCGTTGCGAGCACAAGGACGACAGCGGCCGCGACGATGTTCAGGGCAACGACAAGCCCGCGCTCCTCGATGAGCCCGAGCTTGATCCCGTGACCCGTCACCGCCGACCGGAACCCGTTCAGCCACTCCGTCATGCGCGTCGAGTGCTCCCGGCCCCAGGAACGCAGGTCGGCGTCGCCGACCGGCCCGTACGTGCCGATTTCGTCGAGCAGACTCACGACGTTTTGTTCGAACTCGAGCAGTCCGCTTCCATCTCCGCGTACTACCTCGATCGTGTAGCTGCGCTCGGTCCGGGTGAAAACCCAGCCTCGCTCGAAAGTAGACTCGTGGATCTTCAGGAAACCGCGTCGCGCAAGGTCCATGATCGTGGCCGTAATGTCTTCCGTCTTTACGGTGCCGAACCGCATCAGGTAGCCGACGACGGCCGGGGGATAATCCGACGGCGGCTCACGCACGTACTTGCCGACGCGCAGTCCGAGCACGGTCCCCGGCGCATCGGGTTCGCGGCCGAACCGAAGGAACAAGAATAGGAACAATCCAAGCGAGAGAACGGCAACCGCAAGCGACGCAACGTTCCAGCCGCGAGTTTGCCGGCGGGCCACGTTTGCCCTGGCAGCTTCCCCTCTCTCCTTATCGAGGATTTCCTGCAAACGCGCCTTGTTCACGCGGAGCGCAGACGGCACGAGCGAAGGGGGGAACGCGATCCGCCCCTCGAAGTACTGCCCGGGCTTCAGGCGGTCCACCGCCCACCTTATGGTTCGCCCGTCGAGGATCTCGACGACTCCTTCGAGCGGCCCGTGACCCCAGGCCCGGAGCAGCTCGCGCCTCGTGCCGGGGGCCGGCAGGGTCACGACTGCAGCGACGTCGCGGCTCGGCACGTCCCAGCCGCCCCCGATGAACTGCCAGTAGAACTCCGCCACGTCCGTGTACGCGATCACACCCTGCTGGATTCGGTACTGGATCGTGAACGTCCGCTTCTCGTCGCGCGCGCTGTAGAACCAGCGAATCTCGTCGTAGTCGCGGGAGCGCGAGAACGTGAACGTCCCGGGCGTCTCTTGGCCGAAGCTGCCCGGCCGCAACGGCACTCCGCGGTCGGAAACACCGATCTCGGAGATCTCGTAGTGACCACGGCGGATCTGAACGAACGCGCGCTGAAAGGAACCGTCGAAGTCATACGTGCGGTGCTCTCGCACCAGGAACGACCCATCCGGCTGGATGTCCATCTCGATTCGAACCCGCGAGAAGTCGTACGACTTGGCCGGCGCCGCCGGCGCCTGACCCACCACGAGCGCCGCGACGACCAGCAGGACTGCCGCCGCCCGATTCAGCCTCTCCGCCTTACTCCCATTCGATGGTGGCCGGCGGTTTCGAGGTGACGTCGTACGCCACCCGATTCACGCCGGGAACCTCGCCCACGATGCGCGAGGAGATACGTTCGAGCAATTCGTACGGCAGCCGGGCCCAATCGGCGGTCATGGCATCCTCGCTCGTGACGCACCGCAGAACGACCGGGTGGGCGTAGGTCCTGTCGTCGCCCATCACGCCGACGGTGCGCACGTCGGGCAGGATGGCGAAAGACTGCCACAGCTCACGAAGCAGCCCGGCGCGCCGAATCTCTTCGAGCACAACGGCATCGGCGGCGCGAAGGATCTCGAGCTTCTCGGCGGTCACCGCACCGATGATCCTGATCCCGAGCCCGGGGCCCGGGAACGGCTGTCGCCACACGATCTCCTCCGGCAGACCGAGTTCCTCGCCGATCGCGCGCACCTCGTCCTTGAAGAGATTACGCAGCGGCTCGATGAGCTCGAAGTCCATCTCCTCGGGAAGACCGCCCACGTTGTGATGACTCTTGATCTTCGCGGCGTCGCGCGTTCCGGACTCGATGATGTCCGGGTAGAGCGTGCCTTGCACTAGAAAGCGCACCCCCGCAAGGTCGGTCCGCGCGACCTCCTCGAAGACCCGGATGAACTCCTCGCCGATGGCCTTGCGTTTCGCCTCCGGATCCACAACCCCGGCCAGGCGCGCGAGGAACCGGTCCTGGGCTTTCACGTGCACGAGATCGATCTTCAGGTGCCGGTGGAACGTCTCCTCCACCTGCTCGGGCTCGCCGGCGCGCAGGAGTCCGTGATCGACGAACACGCACGTCAGCTGATCTCCCACCGCCTTGTGCACGAGCGCCGCCGCGACGGCCGAGTCCACGCCGCCGGACAGCCCGCAAATGATGCGCTCTTTCCCGACACGCTCCCGGACGTCGCGCATGGATTCTTCTATGATCGACACGCGCGTCCAGCTCGGCCGGACGCCGCAGATCTCGTAAAGGAAGTTCTTCAGAACCTCCATACCCTTCGGTGTATGGGCGACCTCCGGGTGGAACTGCACGCCGTACAAGCCACGCTCTGGATCCTCGAAGGCGGCGCAGGGCGACGCGTCGGACGACGCGGTCACCCGGAACCCCTCCGGGGGTCGCACGACCGCGTCCGAATGGCTCATCCAAACGGTCTGCTCGATCGGCAGGTCCTTGAGCAGGATGCTGCCGGCCGCGACACGCAGATCGGTCTTGCCGTACTCACGCACCCCGCTGCGCGAGACCTCGCCTCCCAGAGCCAGCGCCATGGCCTGCTGCCCGTAGCAGATGCCGAGGACGGGAAGGTCGAGCCGGAGAAACTCCGGGTTCATCTGGGGAGCTCCCGGCGTATTAACGCTGGCGGGCCCACCGGAAAGGATCAGCCCGCGAGGACGGCGGCGGCTGATCTCCTCTGCGGGGACATCGTGCGGAAGAATCTCCGAGTAAACCTTGCACTCGCGCACACGACGTGCGATCAACTGCGCATACTGCGCGCCGTAATCGATGACGAGAACCGTGTCGAATCCGGCCGTTTCCACAGTCCCGCACAGTCTAGCGGCTCGATCGAGCCGCCGCCGAGCTTGCGATCAGTCAGCCGCCGCGAAGCATCGCCAGATCGGCGCGGTCGGCCGCGTCGAAATTCTCCGGCGGGCCGCCGCCGAGGAGATCTCTGATCGAGACGCTGTCGACCGCCCAGTACATCACCGACTCCTGGTTGTTCGAGTGATTGGGGTGAGCGGCATCCTCGTGGTTGATCTTGGACCTATACCCGATGTTCACCAGGGCCAGCAGATGGCCGGCTTCGTGCACGATGACTGCTCGCTCGATCTCCACCGCGAGCAGAATCGCGCTGGTCGCCCTGTCGATCTGGTCGCGGAAGATCACCACAGACGAGGCGGCAAAAGCGACTCCTAAGGCGTCTTCGTTCTCGGCCAGCTCTCCGTTGAGATAGGCGATCCAGATCGTGGCCGTATCACCCGAAGATCGGTTTGCCCGTCGCCGGCGCTCGACGTCGGCGATTTTCTGCAAGGAGTAGCGCTGAGCCTCGGCGGGGAAGGCCGATCCCCGCTGCACGACAACGCCGCCGGGTTTGCTCACCACCGATCTGATCACGGCGCCGAGGTGGCCGAGCGCGTCGTTGGACGGC
Organism: Actinomycetota bacterium; assembly: GCA_046713235.1. Taxonomy (GTDB): domain Bacteria; phylum Actinomycetota; class AC-67; order AC-67; family AC-67; genus JBKKBZ01. Next base: position 7,803 of record JBKKBZ010000095.1, read on the forward strand.
TCGCGTCCCTCTACCCAGTCCACTTCGACCACGAGCCGGCGCGCCGGCGAGGAACGGAGGAAGGTCTTCGCCATCTCTCCGACTCCGCCGTCGTCGTTGTAGGACGGGGCCGGCACCGATGTGGCCACCGTCGGCTGCGCGGACCCGCCCGGAGTCGGCGTCTTGCCGGATGACGATTTCCCCGGCGAACCCGAAGCGGACGCTCTCGCGGTCGCCGAGGCCGAGGCCGACGCCGAGCCGGTCGTGGTCGGATCCGGCGTGCGCGGGCTCTTGTCGATCCCCGCCGAAGAGCAGGCAGTAAGAAAGGAAACGAGTGAAACGACGAAACGAACGGTCGCGCGTCTCACGGTCGCCCCTGCGCGGCTAACCCATTCCTACGTGTTGCGCCCGCTGGTACTGCTTGCCCTCGGTGAGGAACGTGGGCCCAACGCAAACCTCGACGCGCTGGAACTCCTTGATGTTCTGGTAGCCGCAGGTTGCCATGGATTCCTTCAGGGCGCCGACGAGGTTCATCCTGCCGTCGTTGGTCGGTGCAGGCCCGAGCAGGATGTCCCGAAGAGTGCCGGCGACGTCCGTGCGCACCCGGGTCCCGCGCGGCAGCTCCGGATGGAACGTGGCCATCCCCCAGTGGTAGCCGCGGCCGGGCGCTTCCGCGGCCCGCGTGAGCGGTGAGCCGATCATCACCGCGTCTGCTCCGCAGGCGATGGCCTTCGCGATATCCCCGCCGGTGCGCATGCCTCCGTCGGCGATGACGTGGACGTAACGGCCGGTTTCCTGGAGGTGACGCATCCGCGCCCCGGCTGCGTCGGCGATCGCCGTCGCTTGCGGGACACCGATGCCGAGCACGCCGCGCGTCGTGCAGGCGGCGCCCGGACCCACACCGACCAGAACGCCGACCGCGCCGGTGCGCATCAGGTGCAGGGCAGTCTCGAACGAGGCGCATCCACCTACGATCACCGGAAGGTCGTAGGAGGCAATGAACTCCTTGAGGTTCAGGGGGCGGGACTTGGTGGAGACGTGCTCCGCACTGACGACCGTCCCCTGAATGACGAGAATGTCGAGCTCCGCGTCGAGGACGATCTTGTGGTAGCGCTCGACTCGCTGCGGCGTAAGCGCCGCGGCGGCGACTACCCCGCCCTCTTTGATCTCCCGGATGCGCTTGTAGATCAGCTCTTCCTGGATCGGCGCCGAGTAGATCTCCTGCATGCGCGCGGTGGCCTGCACATCGGCAAGCGAGGCGATCTCCTCGTAGAAAGGCGCGGGATCCTCGTAGCGCGTCCAGAGGCCCTCCAGGTTAAGGACGGCGAGGCCCCCGAGACGGCCGATCTCCACGGCGGTTGCGGGTGATGCGACGGCGTCCATAGCCGAAGCAAGCACTGGGATCTCGAACCGGAAGGCATCGATCTCCCACGAGGAATCGACGTCGTCCCGGTCACGCGTGCGCCGCGAAGGCACGATTGAGATGTCGTCGAAACCGTATGCTCGACGTCCGGTCTTTCCGCTGCCGATCTCTACTTCCGACATAAGAACCCCCGAAGTCGCCGTTGGCCGGTAAGCCTACCGGCTCGGGGAGCGCGTCGCAGAGGGTCTTCTTTTTCAGCCGATTTGCAGCGCTTGGCGCCGCGAACGCGGCAGCGCCTCGAGCAGCTCGTCCTGAGCGCGCAAGTCGGCGGGATCGCATTCCATCAGGGCGCGGCGCAGTCGAGACGCCAGGACCGTGTCGGCCCGGGCGTACCCGCGCAGAAGCGCCGCCGGAGCCTCAGAGCTATCAACGGCCTGAAGGGCCAGCGCAAGCCCGGCCGCCGACCGCGATGAGCGCTTTCGAATCGCCTCCCCATAGGCAGCTTCCACCGCAGTCCGGACCTCGGCGACGGCCTGGACGCTTCGCAACAGCCCCATGGCAACGTCGACGCGCACACCACTCTGGCCTGCCCCTTGCTCGAGCATTCGGATAGCCGTCCGCGCCCTGCGCAGCGCCATCGATCCCACCGGCGACTTCTCCTCCCACGCCATGGGCGAGGGCCGGTGCGGCGCCGGCTCCGGCCGGGCCCCAGGAGGCGGGGCAGCCTTCGGTGCGGGAACGGCCCGAGCCGGCGGCTGGGGC
>JBKKBZ010000096.1:0-10222 GCA_046713235.1 Actinomycetota bacterium
CCGCCCCCCCCCCCCCCCCCCGGCCGTATACCGTGGGTTCCCGGCAGCCTCCCGAGCATCTCACGCACCGTTCCCATCCCCGGGACCTGCGCGTCGGGCGCCAAATCCGCCAGCGGCACCAGAACGAAGGCGCGCTCCGGCAGCATCGGATGCGGGATCTTTAGATCCGGCTCGTCTATCACGAGTTCGGGGGTGAAAAGGATGTCGATGTCGATCGGCCGCGCTCCCCAGCGCACCGCCTCACCCGGGCGGTCGCGTCCCAGTTCCCGCTCGATCTCTAGCAGGACCTCCAGCAGAGGCCGCGGGTCGAGGCCGCTCTCCGCTTCGAGCACCTGGTTGAGATAGGCGGGTTGACCCGGCGGTCCACCAACCGGTTCGGTCTCGTAGATCCCGGAGCTTCGCAGCACCGAGATGCCGCGATCGCCGAGTGCGGCGATCGCCCGGCGCAACTGCTTAGCTCGGTCCCCGAGATTAGAGCCCAGACCCAGGAAATATCGCATGGACGGCCGGATGAAAGGGGCTCAGCGAAGATCCCCGGGAGCCAGATCCTCTCGCGAGCGACTAACTTCTACCGCCACCTCGTCCACGTCTTCCCCGAGCCGGACCTCGGGCTTGGATACGCGCACCCACACATCGAGCACATGCTCGCTGACGAGGACCGCTCTGGCGATCCGGTCTGCCAGCGTCTCGATGAGCTGGAACGATTCGCCGGTGACGATCTTGGAGACGACGCGAACCGCTTCCTCGTAATCCAGCGTGGAGGCCAGATCGTCGAACTCCGACGCCGTTCGCGTGTCGAGCCGAACCGCAAGGCTCACGATAAAAGGCTGATCCCGCTCGCGCTCTTCGGAGGACACGCCGTGACGTCCGCGCAGCTTGAGGCCGCGCACCTCGATGAGATCGCTTCCGAGCTCCATCTATCCTCCCGTTTCTTGTACGCGCATGACTGCCTCTGCGACGTGCACGACGTGGCGCGCGGCGCGCACGTCATGCACCCGGACCATCGCCGCCCCGTTCCACACCGCCAACGCGACGGTCGCGGCGGTGCCGGCCTCCCGCTCATCCACAGGAACGTCGCCCAACACCTTACTGATGAAAGTCTTTCGCGAAGTTCCGGCGACGACCGGAAATCCGAGGCAGCGAAACTCGCGGAGACGCCGCAGCAGGACGAGGTTGTGCTCGACGAGCTTCCCGAACCCAAATCCCGGATCCACGAGAATCCGATCGCGGGTGACTCCGGCGTCGAGCGCGGCCCGGCTCCGCTCGTCGAGGTAGGAGGAAATCTCTGCCACCACGTCGCCGTAGTGAATATCGGACTGCATGGTTCGAGGTTCACCGCGCATGTGCATGAGAACGATTGCCGCGTGCCGCTGGGCTACCAGCGGAAACATCTCTGGATCCCGGCCTGCCGACACGTCGTTGACGATCCGGGCACCGGCATCGAGTGCCCCCCGCGCGACCGAGGACTTCATAGTGTCTACGCTGATTGGAAGTCCCGTCTTCGCGGCGAGCGTCTCCACTACCGGCAACACCCGGCGAAGCTCCTCTTGCTCACCGACGGGCTCCGCTCCCGGCCGGGAGGATTCCCCTCCGATGTCGAGGACATCCGCCCCGGCATCGGCCAGCGCAAGGCCGTGATCGATCGCCGCCGGGGCCTCGAGAAACCGCCCGCCGTCGGAGAACGAATCCGGTGTCACGTTCACGATTCCCATCACATGGACGCGATCCGACAGCCTGAGCGCGCCTTCACCGGAAAGGGCAACGTCGTGGGGCGGCTCGCTCCACCTCGAAAGCGCCGACGAGGCAGCCTGGAAAACGCCGGCGCTCGCCGGGTCGTCGCGCAGCGCACCGAGGATCCTTGCCAGCCCATCGGGATCGGCGGCCCAGGCGACGGCACTCTGCGACCACACGCTGTCGATCGAGTGCTCCCGCAAGGTGGAAACGAGCCGTTCGACGGCGGCGGGACCGAGTCCATCCAAGACGACGGCGCGAGCAGGGAACCGGCGCGCGAGCGCGCCCGGTTGACCGGACCACGGCAGCGCCTCGAGCAACTCTCGAAAACCGGCGGCGGCGATAACGCGAGCGCGAATCATCAACCCATGCCGGGACGATGGCGCCCCGAGGCAAGCATCAGCGCCTCGGAACGCAAGCCGGCGTCTGCCGCGAAGAGTCCACGCACCTCGGTGGTCACCGTGATGGAGCCGGGCTTCTCTGCGCCGCGCATCGTCATGCACAGGTGCTCGGCCTCGGCAACGACGAACACCCCCGACGGTGCGAGCGCCCGCTCGAGTGCGTCGGCCGCCTCGGCGACCAGCCGCTCCTGAACTTGCGGCCGTCGCGAAAGAACGTCGATCAGCCGCGCCAGCTTGGACAAGCCGCAAATGCGCCCGTCCGCGCCCGGATAATAGGCGACGGCGGCGCGGCCGACGAACGGCAGGAGATGGTGCTCGCAGATGCCGGCGAGTGGGATCTCCCGAACCATGATGAGCCCGGTGGCGCGCTCTCCTGGGAGCGCATCGAGAACGGTAGCGGGATCGACGCCGACCCCCGAAAAGAGGTGGGCGAACGACTCCGCGACCCGCTGTGGGGTGTCGAGAAGGCCCGGACGCCCCGGATCCTCGCCTATTGCCTCCAGGATGAGACGTACGCCTTCGGCGATACGACGCCGATCGACGGCGACGGCTCCCGGAGTCTCGAGGGTGGATGAATCCACCACGGTCGACGGAACGTCTCGCAAGGTCACGCAGGGATTGTAGCCCGGGACCTCCGGCCTCCCCCCGGCTCGTTTGCCGTCTTCGGAGGAGATCGGCACGCCCGCGTCGAAGCCTTCCCGGTCGGTCCAAATCGTTAGGGAGGGAGCCCGCGGTGAAGAGATCTCGTCTGCGCGCCGTCGTCGCGCTATTCATCCTCGCCGGGCTGACGGCGACGGCTCGTGCGGAGGACCCGGTACGGGCCCCGTCTGCTCGCAGGCCGTGTGACGGGCTGGACGCCGCTCACTGTCTCCTTCCCTTCCCGAACGATCGTTTCACGCGACCCGATGCAACGACCGCGACCAAACGCCGGATCGACTTCCTGCCGGTGGAGATGCCCAGAGCCGTGTCCGGAAAGCCCATCGATCCCACCGAGTGGAACCGCAACGACGGCTTCTCCCCCGGATCGATGGCCCTGACCTTCGTGCCCGGCCTCGACCTGTACCGCACCTGGGGCGTGCAAGGCCTGACCGGTCCGCGCGTGGGCGGCCCCAACGACCCGCGCGACCACATCTCAGACATCGCGCGCTCACTCGCACCCAAAGCGCCGATGTTCATCGTGGACGCGAACACCGGCCGTCGCTGGCCGTTCTGGTCGGAGCTGGACCGGAATGCCGGGACGCCCCCGGATCAACGCCTGCTCATCCTCCGACCGGCGGTCAACTTCCTGGAGGGCCACCGCTACCTCATAGCGCTGCGCAACCTCAAGAACGCGAGCGGCGCCGTCATTCCCGCCGGCGCGCAGTTCGCCGCGTACCGCGACGGCACGCCGGGCCCGCTCGCCGACCCGACGTTCGACGAGAGCCGCCGCGCGGACATGGACGACGTCATGAACCGGCTCGAGAACGCGGAAGAGGCGCGCGGCCCCGCATTCGACCGCTCCAAGCTGTACCTCGCGTGGTCGTTTACGATCGCGTCTCGCCGTAATTTGAGCGAGCGCGTGCTCAAGATTCGCGACGAGTCGTTCGCCGGCCTCGGCGACACGAACCTCGCCGACGGTATCGTCAAGGGGTCGGCGCCGGCGTTCACCGTCACCAAGCTGACCGACCGGCCGGGCGACCCCCGCCGGCTGCGTGAGGTCGAGGGAACCATCACCGTGCCGAACTACCTCGACCGGCCGCCGACACCATTGATCGACCGGGACCCGGCCACCGGGTTGCCGTTCCAGGCCGTTCCCGGGGGCCGCTTCCTTTACGGAACCAACGGCCTGCCGATGCGCAACCCGGCCATCCCTTCGATCGATATCCCCTACGTGTGCACGATCCCGAGGGTGGCAAGCGCGGCGGATCCCGCGCACCCCATGCTGTACGGGCACGGGCTGCTCGGCAGTCGCTTCGAGTCGCGCGGCGGCTCCACCGACCGCGACCGCGAGCGCAACTTCATGCCGTGCGCGGTCAACTGGATGGGCTTTGCCGAGTACGACTTCGTCAACGCCGTGGCGACGCTCGCCGACCCGTCGAACATGCCGTCGATGATCGACCGGTCCCAGCAGGGGTTCCTGAACTTCTTGTTCCTCGGCCGGGCGCTGACGCACCCCGGCGGGCTCGCGTCGCATTCGGCGTTCCAGACACCCGAGGGCGACCGCCTGTTCCGAACGAACGAGCTGTCCTACGATGGCAACAGCCAGGGCGGGATCATGGGCGGCGCGCTGACGGCGCTGTCGGTGGACTTCACGCGCGCGGTGCTCGGCGTGCCGGGCATGAACTACTCCACGCTGCTGAACCGCTCGGTGGACTGGGAGGGCCCGATCGTCAACCCCGGAGACCCCGGCCTGCCTTCCTATTCCTCGGTGCTGTACACCATGTTCCCCAACAAGCAGGAGCAGCAGGTGGTCATGGCGCTATTGCAAATGGTGTGGGACCGCGGCGAAGGCAACGGCTATGCGCAGCACATGACGTCGAAGCCGCTGCCGAACACGCCGGCGCACCAGGTGCTGATGCACGTCGCGTACGGCGACTTCCAGGTGACCAATGTATCGGCGGAAGTCGAGGCGCGCACCATCGGCGCCCGCGTTATGGACACCGCGCTGATGCCCGGCCGCCACTGGGAGATCGCTCCGTACTTCCGGCTCACCCCGTTCCCGCGGATCAACGGCCAGATCGCCCCGTGGCACGGCTCGGCGCTTGTGTACTGGGACTCCGGCAACCTGCCGCCGCCCAACGCCAACGTGCCGCCGATCCTGGACGGCGGGGACCCGCACGAGGACCCGCGCCGCGACCCGAGAGCGGCAGATCAGAAGGCGCACTTCTGGCTCACCGGCGACGTCATGGACGTCATGAGCGGCGGCCCGTACCTGACCTGCCGGCCGGGCGAGGAACTCAACATCCCGCGCGTTCCCAGCCAGTTCGGCTTCGACTGGTGCATGTGACCGAAAGGAGCGGTTTGCGCTATACACCTCTCACGAAGTCGCTCGTTGTAATGAAGGGGTTGCGTCTTGGTTTCTCGCCCCCTCCGACCGCTATGCGATCGACCGCAGCCGCCGCAGCCGGACCCACTCGCCTAGGGGAGGAGAGGTAATGTCGGGAAGGCTCCGCGCACGCCGTCTGTTGCTCGCATTCTTGCTGCTGCCGATGACCTTGCCCGGCCCCGCCGCGCGAAGCGTCGGTCCCGGGTACATCACGATCCTCTTTGGTCGAGGCCAGTACCAAGCGACCCAAGGCTCGAACTGCACCCCATCGCCGGGTGCGCCCACCATCCTAGACACCGCGAGCTGGATGAGCAGCCAAGGCCTGAGCGGAACGATCGGCGCGATCGTCAACCGAACAAGTCTGACGAGCAGGACGTGTCTGGGCTACGCCACCTTCGTGTCATGGGCAGACCTCGCCAAGCTGCGAGACCGGCACGGCTGGTCGGCGATCTCGCAATCGCTTACCTATTCGAGACTGAACGTGACCAACGTCGTACAGGAAACTTGCGGCACGATTCCGGCATTCCAATCTCAGGGTCACATGCGAGCTTGGGGAATGTTCGCGTATCCGGCGGTGGCAGGTAACGCCAATCAGGATTCCTCGCTGTACCCCGTGATCAATTCCTGCTTCGCCTTCATTCGCAAGTACGGGAACGGCATCACGCAGACCACCCGCGCACAAGCGAGGACCCCACCACACTTCGTTAGGACGTTTGCGGTGAGTGGAGGCCGCTGCGCAAGCTCGGCCGAGCCCTGCTCGATGATGCCGCTGAGCTACGCTTACAGCTCACTCGAGTTGCTCACCAAAGCCCTCTCTCCGGGACCGAACCAATACAGCGTCGTGCAGTTCTACCGGCTGGTGACCGGTTCCCGGCCGAGCGGAGGCGGCGGTACATGGGATTGCACGAGCCCGACCTGGGCCGACCATTGGACGAGCCTTCCAGAGCTGTACTGCTTCGACGACTTCAAGAAGGCGATCCAATCGCGCTCCACAACCGCCGTCGTTACCGACCCGGCTACCGTCGCCGAGGCGTGGAATGTGCAACCCGGCCCGGCCTAGGTCGACTTCGTAGGGTTCGTGCTGCGCCTGCCGCGTATTGAGCTACCCGGCGGGAGCGTAGACGGCGAGATCCGGCCGCGACACAGTCACCGGCAGCAGCGGCTGCGCCTGGGGCTCGCCGAACGTGCACCGGCTGGCCGGGCCCTCCGGCGGCATGGGGCCGTCGGCGATGCACACCCGGAAGTCACCGGTCCTGCGCTCGAAGAAGCCGGCCGGGAACGTCAGCACGTCCCAGAACTTTCCGTTGGTTCGGAACCGCTGGGCGTGCAGCCACAGCCGCGCTTGGACAACGGACGCCCAGTCGGCGTAGGCGAGGGACTCGACGAACTCGAGCACCTGGCTGCCGTTCACCGGCGGCCGGCCGGGCGAGGCAATACTGGCTCCGGTCGAGACCAGGTCGCTCCACACCGACACGTCGCCTGAGCCGATCACACCCTCGCGCGCCCCGCCGAGATCCACGACGTCCATCAGGTGCGCGCCGACCGCCGAGGTGGTGTCCGCCGGGGTGTGCACCATCATCGACCAGTCCTCGCACGTCTTCCCGGAGGCGCGCGTGACGCACAGGTCGCGGCCGCGGTACTGCCCGGCGTACGGCTGGGAGTCCGCCGGCGCGTCGTAGGTGATCTGGGGGTTGAACGAGAATGTGTGGCCGCACTGCGAGCCCGGCGTGCACCCCATCTCATTGCGCGTGAAGTCCGTCGCCGGCCAGTCGGCGTTCGTCCAAGTGTCGAGTTCCGTGGAGAGGCCGGTGATGGTGGCCCTCGACAGGCCGAGGCCGTTGGGAGGCACGAACACGAAGTACAGCGTGCCCTCGCTCACGCCGCGAGGCAGGAAGCGGAAGTCGAAGTGCGCGTCGCCCTTCGACGAGCCGATCCGCGTGAACGAATCCAAGCCCACGTCCTTGCTGCCGTTGGACGAGGCCAGCCGCTCGATCCCCTCCGGCGTGATCACCGCGAGGTGCCAGTCGCTGCCGACGACGACCGCGACGACGATGAGTGCGTTCTGGATTTCGTAGCTGAAGTCGAGCGCCATGTGGGCGCTGTAATTCGGCGTCGGCAGCCGGAAGGCGTACCGGCCGAGCGCGCTCGAGAAGGACGCGCCGGGCAAGGCGTCCACGGCCGCGTCGGCACAGCCGAATCGCCACAGGCGCCGCTCTACGTCGTTGCTCGCGCCCGGAAGCGTGTTCGGGCGAAAGCCGTTGCCGGCGTCGAACTCCAGATACTCGAGGTCGCGGCACGGGTTGATCACGTCGATGTAGCGGCCGACCACGGCCGTTCCGATCAGCTTGCGCAGGAAGCCGAGGTTCACGCGCAGCCGCTCGCCGGCGATGACCGGTCCGACTGCGAATGACGCAGTCGGCTTCTCGTACTCGACCGGCGCGCCGGGCGCGGCGCCGGTCAGGAAGGTCTGGGTGCATCCGCGGTAGAGGTCCGACCAGTCGCCGCGAGGTTTGTACTCCTCGGCGCAGCCGGGGGCCGGCGGAAGCAGCAGCGTCTTGAAGGACTGGTAGGCGGGGTTGCCGCCGACCTCCTCGGGCCCGCCCGCGGTGCGGAACGGCATGCCGTAGTCGGCGTGAAGCCGCACCTTGTAGTAGCCGGGCAGCACGGTGCGGAACTGCGCGTGCCCGCAGCCGGTCTGCGGCCCGGTGGCGGTGGGACAAGTCACGGTGTTGGACGTGACGGCGTGCTCGAGCTGCACATCGATCGGATTGATCGGCAGCATGTGGAGTGGGTGGTCGAGCAGCGAGGCGCCCGGCGGCAGGGCCGGCGCGAGCGAGAACGTCACGTCCTCGGCTGGTATGTCGTGAACGTAGAGCGCGCGGCCGGTGAACATCCTGAAGCCGTCGAAGAGGCAGAGCGGCACTTCGTCGCCGCCGACGCCGGGGAAGGAGACCGAAACGTAGCCGCAGTACGCACCCGGCTCGGTGCCGTCGCCGGTGAGCGTCGCCGCGACCTTCAGCGCATTGCCGGCCGGCGTCACCGCCGGCTTCGGTGCGCCGGCATCAGGGAGCGTTCGCACGTCGGAGCGCCCGAGCGGCGTCGTGCCGATGTGATCGGGCGCGATCGCCGTGCCGCCTGCCGGCGCGCCTCCCGCGAACGGAACCGTTACCGACCATTCGCCGGATTCCGGTTCCATGCCTAGGGTCGCATGCGCGAGCGCCACCGGACGGCCGGTTGCGTACGCGGCGTCCGGCGCGCTACGGAGCACGCCTGCACCTTGACGCCACGCCGGGACGCCGGGCAGCGGCTGCGCGCCGGCCGTCAGCGCACCGCGGCGGGTCTCGACATCCTTCAGGCCCTCCTGCTCCATGCCGGCGAGCGCGGCCGTCACGGTCGCGGCCGCGGAGAACGTGGAGTCGATTCGCGCGCGGTCTGCGCTCGCCTCCGGCGCGCCGAACGGCCAGTCGGGGTTCACGGTTGTCGGAAGAAGCAGTCCGCGGGAGCGCAGCGCGCCTGCCAGGCGAGAGTCGTTCGGAACTAAGCCCATCACGCCGGTCGGCGCGAGCAGGTCCGGCTTCACCGAGCCGTCCATGCCGGGCCCGGCTGCGCTGGACGTGGCCACCGTGGTGCCGTCGAACGCGCCGACCGTCACGACGTCGGCGAGGTTGGCCAGGCCGAGAATGGATTGCGGTCCCGGGCCGGTGTCGCCGGCCGGCATGACCACGGCGACGTCCTTCTCCTTCAGCTTGCTGATCTCCCACCAGGGCCAGAGCCAGCGCTCCCACGCCCAGCGCAGCTCCCAGACGGCGGCGCGCTCGTAGTACGGGAGCGGCGCGACGAGGCGGTCCAGCTCTTGCAGTGGGAGGTACGGCAGTCCGAAGAGCATGCCGTTGGGACCCGACAGCGGGTTATGGCCGAGCGCGTCGAAGATGCGCTCGAACGCGCCCGAGGCCATCGAGCCGGAGATGGGGTCGATGAGCAGCGACGGCGGGAACGCCAGCAGAACAGCATCCACCGTAGCGGCGTTGGTGTTGGCCCACTGCAGCGCGTAGCGCACGGTGACGGGGTCGAAGTAGCCGCGCGACCACGCGTTGACCGAGACGATGGAGGCCGTCGGCGCGAGCTGGAGGATCTGCGACGCGACGAAGGTGCCGTAGCCCTCCTTGTCGTCCGAGGGGTACTCGACGCGGGTGCGGGCGAGCAGCGGCAGGATCTCTGTGTCCACACCGGAGGAGACCACGAGGATACGGGGTGCGGCGCCCATCGGGCGCAGGGGGCCGAGGGCGGTGGAGCGCGCGACGTCGAGGGCCACGTTCTGGTCGATTGGGAGCAGCAACTTGCCGATGCGATTGAGGGCGGCGTCGGAGTCGTCGGTGACGGCACCGGCCGGCGGCCCGGCGAGGGTGGAGAGAACAAGCAGGCCGGTCAGCAGTCCGACGATGCGGCGAGAACGCATGCGAAACCCCCCTTGTCGAGGGGCCGCCGCTCCCTCCGGCAAGCCCTATTGACGCTGTGCCGGGATTGTCACAGACGCTCCCGCTCCCGGGCAAGCCCTCGGCAAGCCCGGAATCCGGACATACCGGAAAGCGGGTCCGGCAAAGTGGCAGCCGACGGAGATCCCGGGTCTAGAGTGCTCAGGCGTCGTCCACCACTGGCTCCCCTCAGCAAGTCCAGAACTTGACTGAACAAGTTCTAGAGTCCATAGTTGGACTATGCAAACGCAGCCGGCGCGCAGGGTTCACAGCCCGAATCTCGCCGATCCAAGGACGTCCCACCTCGCGAAGCGGGCGTTCTTTCGAATCATGGACTGCTGGGACGTCGGCAACGAGCACGCCCAGATCCTTCTGGGATCCCCGAGTCGCTCCACGTTTTTCGAGTGGAAGAAGGGGCAAGGCGGCGCGCTGTCGCGAGACGTTCTGGAGCGAGTCAGCTACGTGATCGGCATCTACAAGGCCTTGCAGATCCTCTTTCCGGTCCCCGCTCAAGCCGATGCATGGATTTCCAAGCCGAACGAAGCCTTTGGCGGGAGGTCGGCACTGGACCGGATGACGGGTGGCAACGTCTC
>JBKKBZ010000097.1:0-34369 GCA_046713235.1 Actinomycetota bacterium
GTTCGGCCGTTCGGGCACGCCGGGATCGCCGATCTCTGTGCGCAGCTACCCGGGCGAGCGCGCGCGGCTGCTGGGGATCGTGACCGTTCCCAGCGGCATCAACCAGGTGCGCCTGGCACACGTCGACATCGAGGGAACCGGCGAACAGAACACAGTCAAGATCTACGGAGCCGACGTCGTGATCGAAAACAACGACATCACCAACCGGATGCGCGGGGGCAGTTGCATGATCCTCGGGTCCACCAGCGGCGGACGGGCGCTGCGGCCGGTGATCCGGCGCAACTTCTTCCACGACTGCGGCGCGACCGCCAACGACAACAAGGACCACAGCATCTACGCATCCGCAGTCGACGACGGTCGCATCACCGACAACGTGTTCGTCAACTCGGCAGGCAAAACAATCCAGCTCTACCCCGACGCCCAGCGCACCCACGTCGCCAACAACGTCATCGACGGCGGCCGGGACACCGTCCGGGGCGGGATCGTGATCGGCGGCGGCTCCAGTACCGCCTCCAAGAACAACGTCGTGGAGCGCAACATCATTACCTACGCCGCGACCTACAACGTCTACAGCGACTGGGAGGGTCCGGTCGGCAGCGGCAACATCGTGCGCAACAACTGCCTGTGGGGCGCCCGTCAGGGCAACATCGACGACAACGGTGGCCTGATCGTCGGCTACAACCTCAGCGCCGACCCGCGCTTCCGCGACCGCGCCAACCGCGACTACCGCCTCGCCGCCGACAGCCCCTGCCTGAACGTCGTGGTCCATGACACGGCGGCGCTGCTGGCGGACACGGCTTGAGCATCCGGGCGACGTGCGCCACGTGACTTGACGAACTCTCGGCTCACTGACTGCCGCGCCTGCTAGCCCGCGGGCCGGGCGGCGCCCTCATTGGGGAACGTCGCGCGAAAGTATTCGATGGTCTGGGCGAGGCCGTCCGCGAACGAGACCTCCGGCGTGTAGTTCAGATGCTCCCTGGCCAGCGAGATGTCCGCGAGCGAGTGCCGCACGTCGCCCGGCCGGGCGTCGAGATGCTCCACCTCCAGCGCGGCACCGGTCTGCCGGCGCAGCTCCTCGAGAACCTGATTCAGGCTGATCCCTTCGCCGCAAGCGATGTTGAACGTCTGGCCGGCGATCCCCGCGGCGTCAATCGCCAGCAGGTTGGCCTGCACGACGTTAGTCACGTACGTGAAGTCCCGCGATTGGTCGCCGTCTCCGAAGACGCGCGGACGTCCGTCGCGCAAGGCGGCGAAGATGAAATTCGGGATGACGGCGGCGTATTGCGATAGTGGATCCTGACGAGGTCCGAATACGTTGAAATAGCGAAGGGCGACCGTCTCCAACCCATAGACTTCGTGGAAGGTCCTGCAATACCCCTCGCCGGCGAGCTTCGCGACCGCGTACGGGGAAATGGGAAGGGTCGGGAGACGCTCCGACTTGGGCAAGTCCAGCGTCGCTCCGTAGATGGAAGACGACGACGCGAACACAACGCGCCGGACGTCGGCGTCACGGGCGGCGAGCAGGACGTTGAGCGTGCCGATCACGTTGACGGCATTGCTCGTGAGCGGATCCTGGACGGATCGCGGCACGGAGGGCAGCGCCGCCTGGTGCAGGACGACGTCGCAGCCGCGAATCGCCGTGTGGACACGCTCGTAGCTCTGGATGTCGCCCTCGACGAGCTCGACGGCGTCGCTCACGTGCAGCAGGTTCTCGCGCCGTCCCGTCGCGAAGTTGTCGAGGACGCGGACTTCGTGGCCGACTTCCAGAAGCCGGTCGACGACGTGTGACCCGATGAAGCCCCCGCCGCCCGTTACGAGCGCTCTCAACGTCTGCGGCCTCGGTTGCGGCGGGCGCGATCTAACGGCATGCGGTCAGCTTCGTCGGGGCGCGCCGACCTCCTGCCAGGCCGCTGGCGCCCCGTGGCGGCAACAGCCGACGTCATGGCGCCTGCGCTCGCGACGATTGGGGCCGACGCGCGAGGAATGCATAGATCTGGCAGATCTTCGCCGCCGTGCGGTCGAGCGCGAGGTTGGCAATCGCGTTGCGTGCATCGATCCTGCCCGGCCGCGAGATGGCCCGGCCGAGCTTATCCGCTATGTCCTCAGGTGACGCCTCGGCGAGGAAGCAGCCGTCGATTCCCGTCAGACGCTCCTTGACGTCGCCCACGTCGACCGAGACGACGGGGACGTTGCAGGCCAGCGCCTCCTTGACGGCGTTTGGAGATCCTTCGTGAATGGACGTCAGCAGAACGGCGTTCGCGGCGTTGAGCCAGAGTGGAACATCCTCATGAGGGATGCTTTCGAGGGCATGCAGCTCCACCCGCGCCCCGGAGCGAGTCAGCCGCTGCACGCTCGCTTCGGCGAGCGTGTACCGCTTCTCCGGCCGGCTGCGAGGCGCTGGGAACAGGATGTGGGTAAGTCCCGGCTCCCACCCCAGCCGCCGCTGCGACGCGGCTCTGTCCATGGGACGGAACCGATCGAAGTCGACGCCGTTTGGAACGATCCACGTTCGAGACGGCTTGACCTCGGGCGGCAGGGCTTCGAAGAGGTTCCGAGATTTGACGATGACGCCGTCTGCCCGTCTCGCCGCGCGGCGAGATGCGAGCATGCTGATACGCACCGCCAGGGCGTCCACGAGGCGGTGGCGTCTCCCCCCGAGCAGGTCGCTGCCGCAAAAGGAGACGACGACGGGACAGGCGCGCACCGCCCGGGTCACGATATCCGCCATCACCCCGCCGTACATCACGTGGACGAGGTCGACTCCGCGCTCCGCCGCCAGGCGCTCGATCCTCTTCCCCAGGCCGCGGTAGACGTTGCGTCCCTGATATCGACGGAGATGAACGACGTCGACGGCCACTCCAGCTCGGCGCAGGCTTTCCACCTGGCTGGCGACGAACGGCCCGGAGTTCGGCAGCTCGGACGTGGGATACATGTTCGTGACGGCCACGACGTGCAATCCCGTGGATCCCGGGCCGGGCGACAAACTGCTCTCGTGCGTGGCCACGTCAATCAGCGCATCCGGATACAGACGCGAGCGACGAGCATGAAGCCCGAGCCTCGCCCGCTCCGGCGGCGCATGCCCCACATCGCGCCGTTCAGGCCCGCTGCGCCCCGACGAGGCGGGCACCGATTGGTCTGACAAGCGAAAAGGGTGGCATCGTGAGCCTGGACCTCAACAGGGGGTGAAAGCCGCGGGTCGCGGTCGGATCAGCATAGAGCGGCCGCTGAAACGCGTCAATCCGGCCGCGCGGGCGCGGCGTCGTGCTGCAACTCGTCGATGAGCGCACTCCAGCGCCGGACGACCGCTTCGGGCGAGTGGAACTCCTCGAGGTGCGCCCGCGCCCGGCGCGACAGCTCATGACGATCCGAGCGCGCCTCCCGCAGCTCTCGCGCACCCGCCACGAACCGCTCCCAGGAACCCGCAGCCGAGACCCCGAGCCGGGCGCGGGCGACGATCGTGTCCGGGTCGAACTGGAGCGTCAGGACCGGAACGCCGCATGCCCACGCCTCCAGGAACGCGTTCGGCATGCCCTCGAGCTTCGAGGTGTTGACGACGGCGACGGAGCGCGCAATCTCGCGTGATACGAGCGCATGGGGGAGCGGGTCGAGGAGTTCGAGGTTCGGGACGTCCCGAGCGGCCTCCCGGACCGCCTCGAGGACACTCGGGTCGGGATGGTGAGGGACGGCGATCATGCGGAAGCGTGCCTCAGGCACGCTACGCGCCAGCTCGACGTAGAGCAGTGGCTGCTTGGATGCAACCGCCCTTCCGAACCACAGGAACGCGTCGCGCTCCACCTGGTCCCCCTGCGGCGCCGATGGCGGCGGGGCAAAGCTCGGTATCGGCACGACACGCCGGAGCCGGGGAAAGGACCGCAGCGCCAAAGCGTACTGGTCGTCGGACTGGACGACGACCGCGTCCGCCAGGCGCACGCCGAGCCGGTACAGCGCTCTGCTCGCGCGGCTCGACATCTTCTCCATCGTGAAGTCGGAGACGTTAGAGCTGGAGAAGATCAGCTTGCGCCTATGCAGCTTGCAGAACACTGCGGCAACGGCCACGAACGGGCTCGCGGTCCGCAACACAGCAACAGCCGCGTCCGCGCGCCGGAGCGCGCGCCAGATCGCGCGCGCTTCGAGGACGTCTCCGACCATGCGGCGGCTGCCGGCGTAGGGCTCTCGGTGGACGAGGGTCAGCGGATACGACAGCTCGACCGGCTCTCGAGGCGGGTAGGTGACATGGGCGACGCGAAGGCCCTGCTCGGCGAGCGCTCGAGCGAGGAACGTCATCTGCCGCTCGGCCCCTCCGGCCCGGCCGTGCGAGCGGTCGTAGAGCCCTCCGGTTCCCGAGGACGTCGCGTAGATGGCCACGTCGTGGAGCACGGTTCGGGAGCATCGCAGGCGTGCGACGCTGTGACAAAGGCGGGTGTTGAGTCGCACGCTCGGCGACGCCGGTCGGACATGACGGGTCATCGACGACAGCTGGGTCAAACAAGGCCTCCAAGGCTCCATTAGACTCTCGCCGATGCGCCTCGGGGTCGTGGGTCTTGGATATGTGGGGCTGCCTTTGGCCGTCGCGTTCGCCGAGGCAGGCCACGACGTCGTGGGAGTCGACGTGGACGCGCGCAAGGTCGATGCGCTCGCCCGCGGGGAATCCCACGTCGAGGACGTCGCGTCCGACCGCCTCAGGTCGGCGCTGGGGAACCTCACCCTGTCGACCCGGTACGCGGGACTGGCCAAGGCCGACGCGATCCTCGTCTGTGTCCCGACCCCGCTCACACCCAACCGCGAGCCGGACCTGAGCGCGTTGGTCGCTGCAGGCTCGTCTCTGGCCGGGATCTTGCAGCGCGGGCAGCTGGTCGTTTTGGAGTCCACGACCTATCCCGGCACGACGCGCGAGCGTTTCGCACCGCTGCTCGAGGAGTCGGGGCTGGCCGCCGGCAAGGACTTCCATCTTGCCTTCTCGCCCGAGCGCGTGGACCCCGGCCGCACGGATTACACGCTGCGCAGCACTCCGCGGATCATCGGCGGGCTCACCGATGCCTGCGGCGATCGTGCCGAGGCGGTGTACCGCGAGATCTGCGACGAGATCGTACGCGTGTCGAGCCCGGACGTCGCCGAGCTGGCCAAACTCCTCGAGAACATCTTCCGCTCGGTCAACATCGCCCTCGTCAACGAGCTCGGCCTGCTCTGCGAGCGCATGGACATCGACATCTGGGAGGTGCTCGACGCGGCGGCGACCAAGCCCTACGGTTTCATGCGCTTCGACCCGGGCCCGGGAATGGGAGGGCACTGCCTGCCGGTGGATCCCTTCTACCTTGCCTGGCGCGCCCGCGAGTTCAACATGTCGACGGAGTTCATCGAGCTGGCCGGAAAGGTCAACCAGCAGATGCCGTACCACTGCGTGGCCCGCGTCGAGAGAGCACTTAACCAGGCCGAGCGGTCGGTCAACGGATCGAAGATCGCGTTCATCGGCGTCTCATACAAGCCGGGGATAGGTGATACCCGTGAGTCGCCGGCCTTGAAGATGATCGCCTTGCTGCGGGCCCTCGGTGCACATGTCGTCTACCACGACCCCTACGTATCCAAGCTCCCGGACGAGAGCCTGAAATCCCTGTCGTTGAGCGAAGCGCTCGACGGCGCGGATTGCGCGGTCATAGCCACCGCTCATCCGAACGTGGACCACGAACGAGTGGCCCGCGAAGCGCCGCTCTTGGTCGACCTGCGCGGGGTGACTCGGCGGGGTACGGCCGACCGGACGCGCCGGGTGTGAGGGGCCGCACGCCGGGGGCAAGATGGTGTCAGCGTGAGCGGATGTGCGCGCGCTGGCGCAACGCGACGGCTGCGCGAGCGATTCGACGCAACGATTGCAGCCCGGGGAACCTAGATCGGCGGAAAAACGGGACGCTGCTCTCGGTGGGCCCGTACTTCCGCTTGTAGTCGCCGCCGCCGCCCATGTCCAGCCGCAGCATGCCGCGCTCCCGCCAGTGGCGCATCGCGTACCAGAACACAGCTTCGTTGGGCCGTAGCAACTGCTCGCTCCGCCAGCTCGCTCCGCCCCAGAAGTACGCGGTGCCGTTCATCGCGGGGAAGATACCCGTGGCGGCCGGTCGCCCGTCGGGGCCGACCGCACGCACCAAGAGGAGGCGGCCGGTGGGCTCCAGGCAGCGGATCAGCTCACGAACCCGTTCGACGCCGTAGGTCGGCCGAAGTCCCTGCTTGGCGAACACGTCCGCGAGCTGGGCGTAGTACTCGTCCGCGAACCCGATCCCGTGCGCTTGCTCCACCTGCAGCCCGACCTTGGCGCTTCGCCGGATGGCGCGCCGGCACGCGCTGCTCATCCCGTCGAAGATCGCCTCCTCGTCGCGGTCGAGCGCGATCTCTAGGAGGACGGTTGAATCGGCGGAGAACTGCAACCCCGCGACGTCGTCCGGGATGAGCCATCGGTCCTTTAGCTCCATGTGGAGACAGCGCAGGTCGTCGAAGGCGAAGCGCACCAGCGCACGCACCGCCTCGCGGCGGGGCACGTCGGCGGTCAGGTTGAACCCCATCGATCCGGTGGTCCACCCAGGGAAGGGACTTCCCAAGACGCGGACGCCGAAGCGACGCACGATCAGCCCCGTGAACCAGCCGACGCGCGACCGACCGTCGCGCAGCTCCGCCACGACCGGCTCGGCACCCTGGGTGCGCGCGACGAACTCCAACCACTCGCGGGTCTGGAACACGACCCGATCGGGAAGCGCGTCCATCGCCAGCCAGTCGCAGTTGTCGAGCGCGATGCGTTCGAGGGTCAACATCCAGTTGGCTCGTCCCGTGCCATTGCCGATGATATTCCTCAACCAGATCGCCTCACAGCGCGGCGACCGGATACTATTCGTCTCACGGTGAGCGCACCCCCTTCCCCGTGGACTAAGGCAGAGCCCGATGACGTGTGAGCCGGGCTTGGCTGCGCCGCGAGGGTTTGCGCTCCTGACTTCGGTCGTCGCGGTCGCTGCGGCTTCGATCTTCGGCGGCTCTGCCCACGGCGCACCGGCGACGGCGACGTTCACCCCTGTCGCGGACGCCTACGTGCGTGCGGACAAGCCGGCCACCAACGCGGGCACGAGCACGAAGCTGAAGGCCGACAACTCGCCGGTCGTGCGCAGCTATCTGCGCTTCGACATCCAGGGCCTCGCAGGTTCGGTCACGCGCGCGACACTGCGCGTCAGCACGCTGACCACCCACAGCCTCGGATTCGAGGTGCGCGCGGTCGGCGACGACACGTGGGGCGAGCGGACGATCACCTACAGCAACGCGCCGGCGTACTCGTCAACGGTCACAGCGCGGTCGTCGGCGTTCTCGACCGGGCAGACGTTGATGCTCGACGTCACGCCGCTGGTCACGACCAACGAACTCGTAAGCATCGCGCTCACCACCACGAGCACATCGTCGATGTCGCTCGCCAGCCGCGAGAACGGCGCTGCGACGACACCGGCGCTCGTGGTCGAAACCGCCAACCCGGACCCGACGGACGTAGCTCCGGCCAACGTCGAGCCGCCGACGATCTCGGGCACGCCCCGCGAGGGTGAAGCTCTGACGGCCCACCCGGGGACCTGGACGGGCACGCAACCGATCACTTATGCGTACCGCTGGCGACGATGCGATGCCGTCGGAGGCGCCTGCGCCGACATCGAGGGCGCGACCGCGCAGGCGTACACGCTCACGGCGGCCGACGTGGACGCCACCCTGCGAGTGGTCGTAACCGCCGGCAACGCCGGCGGGTCGAGCGACGCGACCTCGGCGCCGAGCCAGGTCGTGCAGGGCGCCGGTGCTCCCGGCCAGGATCCGGTGATCGCGGCCGCCGGCGACATCGCCTGCGATCCGGCGAGCAGCTCGTTCAACGCCGGTGCCGGCACCAGCAGCTCCTGCCGCCAAAAGGCGGTTTCGGATCTCCTCGTGGGCGCTGGGCTCACGGCCGTTCTGCCGCTCGGCGACACCCAATACGAATGCGGCGGCCTCAGTGCCTTCAACACGTCCTACGACCCGTCGTGGGGACGTATCAAGTCCATCACGCGTCCGGCGATCGGCAATCACGAGTACAGCACCACCGGCGGCACCGACTGCGACTCCACAGGACAGGCGAAGGGCTACTTCGACTACTTCGGCGCCGCGGCAGGCGACCGGGCCAAGGGCTACTACAGCTTCGATATCGGCAGCTGGCACCTCGTCGCGCTGAACTCCAACTGTTCGAAGGTCGGCGGCTGCGGGCCGGGCTCGGCCCAAGACACCTGGCTGCGCCAGGACCTCGCCGCCAACCCCGCGCGCTGCACCCTCGGCTTCTGGCACCACCCGCCGTTCTCGTCGGGGAATTACCGGCCGGGCGTGGCCTCGGCCGTCCCGCTCTTCCAGGCGCTGTACGACTACGGCGCCGACGTCGCCCTCGTCGGACACGATCACAACTACGAGCGCTTCGCCCCGCAGGATCCGGCGGGGGCGCTCGACCCGGCTGCAGGGGTCAGGCAGTTCACCGTCGGGACCGGCGGCAAGAACCACCACGCGTTTCAGGGCGCGATTCCGAACAGCGAGTGGCGCGACGGGACAAACTACGGGGTGCTCAAGCTCACGCTGCACGACGGTTCCTACGATTGGCAGTTCGTCTCCGAATCCGGCGTCCCGATCGACTCGGGGAGCGACCTCTGCGAAGGCACGGCGCCCGACACCATGGCTCCGACCGCCCCGTCGGCGTTGAGCGCGACGCCGACGAACCCGGGTGTCGGTCTGGCCTGGACCGCGTCCTCCGACGCTCGCGGTGTCATCGGCTACGACGTCTACCGCGACGGCACGCTGCTGGGGCAAGTGACCGCCTCGCCCACGGCCTATACCGACTCCACCGCGGCCAGCAACACCACCTACCGCTACGAGGTCCGCGCGCGCGATGCCGCGGGCAACGTCTCGGCTCCCAGCAACGAAGCGACGGCGACGACCGGGACCTCCGTACAGCGGACCTTCATCGCCCTCGCCGACGCGCGCGTAGCCGAGGCCTCCCCGACCGCCAACTACGGCACCTCATACCTGCGAACCGACGGGGGCTCGGACCCCGACGTAGAGAGCTACCTGCGCTTCACCGTCGGCGGAACGGGCGGGACGGTGACCTCGGCCAAGCTGCGACTGTGGGTCCGTACAGGCACGGCCGACGGTCCTCGGGTGTTCGCCGCTCCGGGCGGTTGGACGGAGTCCGCCATCACCTGGAACACGCGCCCGGGGGTGGTCGGCGCAGTGATCGCCGACGCCGGGGCGCTGCCCGCGAGCACGTGGATGGAGCTGGACGTCACCTCGCTTGTGACCGGGGACGGCACCTACGAGATCGCGCTGATCCCCACCTCGGGCGACGGGGTAGATTTCAACTCGCGCGAGGATGCGAGCATGCGGCCGGAGCTTGTGGTCGTGTCGGGCTGAGCCCAAAACCGGATTGATGGCCGACGATATTCCCGCGCCCGGAGCTGGGGATACGGCATGGAGGCGATGGGGTCGCGGCGATGCGCGGTCACCGGCGTGCGTGATGGGCGAGGTCGACCTCGTTCGCGCGCTCGCGCTGGCAGGCATCCGCTCGGCGGTGTTCGCGCCGCCGGGAAACCCGGCACGCTATGCCCGCACGGTGGTCGAGCGCCTGCCGTGGGCCGACCCACGGCTCCAGCCGGACACCGTGGTCGAACGTTTGCTGGATTTCGCCCGTACACAGCCGAGCGCGCCGGTGCTGTTCTACGACGGCGACTGGGACCTGCTGCTCGTGTCGCGCTACCGCGACGTGCTGGCCGAGGCCTTCCGCTTCGTGATCGCCGACGCGGAGATGGTGGAGACGCTCACCGACAAGGACCGCTTCTCCCGGCTGGCCGAAGAGATGGGCCTTCCGGTCCCCCCGGCGCGTCGCCTGCGCGACGGAGCCGTGCCCGAGGACCTCGGCTTCTCATATCCGGTGGTCGTGAAGCCAATCACGCGCAACCACGCGACGTGGCGCCCCCTGGGGGCGGGCGGCAAGGCGATCTACGCCGAGGATGCCGGCACCGTCCGGGTGTTCCTTGCCCGCATGGTGGCGGCGGGGGTCGACGCGGTCGTCCAGCAGGTCGTCCCGGGACCCGAGAGCCGGATCGCGAGCTACCACGTGTACGTCGACGCCGACGGCGAGGTCGCAGGTGAGTTCACCGGGCGCAAGCTGCGCACCCATCCGGCGACGTTCGGCTACAGCACGGCGCTCACGGTCACCGATATCGAAGACGTGCGCGTGACGGGCCGCCGGATCGTCGAGCGCCTCGGCCTGCGTGGTGTGGCCAAGCTGGACTTCAAGCGGGCGCCGGACGGCACCCTGTACCTGCTGGAGATCAACCCCCGCTTCAACCTCTGGCACCATCCCGGCGCCCTCGCGGGCGTGAACCTTCCCGCGACCGTCTTCGCCGACCTCACAGGCCTGCCGAGGCCGGGTCCCACGCGCGGGCGGCGGGAGGTGCACTGGTGCAGCTTGCGGCGCGACGCGCAGGCGGCGCACAACGCCGGGATCGGGCCGCTGCGCTGGCTCGTGTGGGCTCTGCGGTGCGAGGCAAAATCCGGATTTGCGTGGGACGATCCCCTGCCCCTTCCGGGCGCGCTTGCGTGGCGAGCGGCCGACCGAGTGCGGTCTACCTTGAGGGGCTGACCGTGCGCTACGGCCTGCTCTCCGACGTTCACGGCAACCTCCAGGCGCTGCGGGCCGCGATCGTTGCGCTCCGGCGCATCGGCGTCGATCGATGGATCGTGGCCGGCGACCTAGTCGGCTACGGCGCGCAGCCGAACGAATGCATCGAGGTCGTCGCCGAGCTTGACGCGGTGTGCGTCGCGGGCAACCACGATCTAATCACGCTCGGGAGACTGTCCGACGAGCGCTGCATCCGGATGGCGCGGGACAGTCTGGCCTGGACGCGCGACGTCCTCAGCTCCGACGCACTGTCGTTCCTCGCCGCCCTGCCCGAACGCGCGGTGGGGGAAGGCGTGGTTGTGGCGCACGGCTCTCTCGACGACCCGCAGGAGTACACGGTTCATCGCGCTCAGGCTCATCGGCAGCTCACCGAGGTGGCCGCGCAGTGGCCGGATGCCCGGGTGCTGGTCCTCGGCCACACCCACCGTCCATGGGCGTTCGCTGCAAGCGCCGGGACGATCCGAGCAGCGCATTCGATGGAGCTGGCGCTCGGCGCGAGTGGTCCGACGCTGATCAACCCCGGCGCCGTCGGCCAGTCCCGCGAGGCGCGCGCCCGGGCGCGCGCCGGCGTCCTCGACCTCGAAGCCGGCACCGCGAAGTTGCTGGCGCTGCCCTACGACCTGGCCGCGTGCCGTGCGGCGTTGCGGGATGCCGGGCTGCCGCGCCGTTCCTACCACCTGCGCCCATCGCCCCTGCGCTTGGCTCGGCGTCTGGCCCGCAAGGCCATGTCGCTCGACATGACGCGCCGGCCCCGAGAGAATTCACCTTGACCATGAAGCTACGAGCGCTGGTCTACCACGACGTGATCCGCTCCGCCGCGGAACCGAGCGGGTTTCCGACGGTCGAGGCACGTCGCTACAAACTTGACTGGTCGAGCTTCCTCGAACATCTCGATCGGATCGGCGAGCGTGCGCCGGGCCCGCCGGTGGTCGCCGACGACCTGATTCGGGGGACGGTCCACGACGGCGCGTGGGCGCTCACCTTCGATGACGGAGGGACGAGTGCCCTCGAGGTCGCCGGCGAGCTTGCCCGGCGGAGCTGGCGAGGCCACTTCTTCGTTACCACCGGACGGATCGGCACTCCGGGGTTCCTCGATCGGGAGGGTATCCGGAGGGTCGCCGCGCTCGGACACCTGGTGGGGACGCATTCGGTGTCCCACGCGAGGCTCACGGCGGAGCTCTCGTGGGAGGCGCTGCTGGAAGAGTGGGGCGCGAGCGCCACCGTCCTTGCCGATATCCTGGGGTCCCCGGTCACGGTTGGATCCGTTCCCGGCGGCTGGTACTCGGAACGCGTGGGGCGGTCTGCGGCCGCGGCCGGCCTGCGGGTGCTCTTCACCTCGGAACCCGTGCCCACCGTAAGGCAGGTCGAGGGCTGCCTCGTCGTCGGGAGGTGGGCGGTCCGGCGCGGCGACTCCAGCGCGACGGCGGCGGCATCGGCCTGCGGCTCGATGGTCGCGTGGAACCGCCAGCGGGTCGCCTGGGAGGCACGCAAGGTGGCCAAGCGTCTGGCGGCCCGACCCTACGCTGCCCTTCGCGCGGCCCTGCTCGCGCGCCGATAAGGCCGCCGGCCAGAAAGCCGGGAACCCCTCACCGGCCGACGACTTGCCGGACCCGGCTGGAGATGCGCGTTCGCTGGCCGGCCGACAGCCCGAGGACGAACGAGACGGCGCCGAGCGCCAGGAGCGAACCGACCCCGAGCACCGCCAGCAGGATCCAAGAGTGCACCTGTGCGACGGGCGCAATCGCGAGCGCGCCTGCGAAAAGCGCCGCCGAGACGCAGAGCGGCCGGACCGCGCCCTTGACCTGCCCGGCCGGCGAAAGCGCCAGCGAGCGGCAGACCGACCATGGATAGGCCGCGCTGACGACCGACCGGCCCGCGATGAAGCCGAGCGCGAGCCCCGCTATCCCAAGCTCCCACACCCGGATGAAGACCACCGCCAGGCCGATCGACAATCCCGCCGAGAGCAGCCCCAGCAGGACCTTGCCGCGGAGCTGAAGCGTCAGGTCGATGATGCTCGAATCGTTCCGGATGAACGCGAACTGCAGGACCATGACGACGATCAGCAGTGCGGTAACCGGTCCCGGGCGGTAGCGGGGCCCGACCCACAGCGTCAGAAACGACTCGTGGAAGACCAAGAAGGCGGCACCCGAGGCCGTGGCGAGCAGCCACGTCACCGCCATGGACTCCGACCGCACGTTCGCCGCCCGCTGGGTATCTCCGGCGCCGATCACGCCGCCCAACCCAGGCATGACCGCCGAGATGACGAGCGCGGCCGCGCCGAAGATCGCCTCCGGGACGTAGCGTGAGAGCGCGTAGACCGTCACCTGCTCCGGCGACGCCGCTACCGCCAGCACCACTACGTCGCTACTTCGCATCAACTGGATCACGAGGTTCCAGAGCAAGAACCAGCCGCTCAGCTTCAAAAACGAGCGCACCGCGCGCAGCGGCGGCATTGCCATCCCAAACCAGGCGACGTGCTTGCGAGCGACCACCAGGAAGAGCAGTCCCGTCAGCGACGTCGTAGTCACGACCGACGCCGCCACACCGATCAGCCCTGCGCCGAGAGCCGACGTCGTCACCATCAGCCCGCCGCCGAGGAACACGATGAGCGTGGACGCGCCCATGCGCTTGTATCCGAGGTTCTCCCCCTGCACCACCGACTGCGGGATCGTCAGCAGGTTGGTCAGGATCATGTCCACGACGAGCAGGCCGGCCGCAATCCGGACCGTAAGGTGGAGCTGCTCCGGGAGTCTCAGTAGCAGCGGCGAGACCCAGGCGAGGATTCCCCCGGCCACCGCGAGCACCGGCAGGAAGATCAGCCAGACGGCGACCGCACTGCCGACCTGCTCACGCTTCTGCTGGTACTCGATCGAGTGCTGGCGGCGCGCAATCGTCCACTTCAGCGCTTGGCTCGGCCGCCCGCCTGCGGGCGTCGCGTATCCGATCAGGCGGCCGAGCGTCTGCTGGACGCCGTACACGACGTCGCCGAGGCGCGAAACCAGGATCGGACTGACAATGAGCCCGACGACGATCCGGGCGCCGTAATCGAGAACGGCCGCGAGCATGTTGAGCGACGCCCTCCTCGACAGCGTGTCATCCCTCGGCCCACGCAGGCGCGACCACCAGGTTGTGCGTTGCCTCGGCGATGGCTCGGGCTTCATCGAGAGACCAGGCGTCTCACGGGGCCGGGATCACCGTAAGCAACTCGTCCACGATCGCTTCGGCCGGCAACCGGCTTGTGTCGAAGCGCAGGATCGTCGGCGTTCGGTCCCCAACCTGGAGTTTGTCCAGCGCGAAATCGTAGACCGCTTGGTCCTGCGCGAGCACATCGAGCGCCGCCTCATCCGGGCCTCCCTTCAGCCGGTGGAACTTGCCGCGCGCGCCGATCCGATCGATCAAGACCTCGTCCGGCGCCTCGAGCCAGACGACCACGTCAAGGAGCGATCGCCACGTGGCGAATGACGAATCCCACCACTCGGCGAGCCGCTCGTCGAGGAGAGCCGGCCTGGTCAGCGCAAAGATCGGTCCCTGGTCGAACACGATGGCATCCCGGTCCGGCCTCCACGCCCCCCCCAGCAGGGACGCAAGCGCGCCGAGATACGCCGCCATCACCAGCAGCTCCCGGGTCCATTGACGGCCAAGCGCCCTGCGGCGCACGAGCGTCGCAAGGACCGCTGCCATCTCCCGGGCGAGCAGCGCCACATGGGGACGCCTGCTGAGGACCGGCCCGCTGCCGATCCTGTCGCTCCTTCTGCTCAGGGCCTCGAAGACGGTGCTCTTGCCGGAGCCCGGAAGCCCCACGAGCTCGATCAGGAACGGCCTTGGGGGCGCAGAGCGTCGCGCGGGCACCTCTCAGACCTCCGACCAGACGAGGGATCTCAGGCGGGAGATGACCTCGTCGCGTGGCCGGCCGGCGTCGACGACGTGCGCCGGCACCGCAGCCCAGTCGATGTCCAAGATCTCCCGCCAGCGGGCGCGCACGAAGTCCGCTGGCTCCTCGGGCTTTCGCGCAACCGCCACCTCGGGATCGACGAGCAGGACGATGAGGATGTTCGGGGGCACGATCGCCCGGTAGTAACGCTGCTCGATCGCGGCCAGCCGGCCGCTTAGCCGTGTCCAGCGATGGCGATCTGCGACGCGTTCGAGACGAGGCGCGTCCATCAGCGTGAGCTGAGGCAGCGGGAAGCGGTCGCAGATCACCAGGCCACCGTTGGTGGCGACTCGGCCGGCCCGCCGGGCGGCCAGATAGCGGTCGCGTGCCAGAGCCGTGGCCAGCAGCGCCCGCTGCGTGGAGCGCGGCCGGGGAGGCCGCGCTGTGGCACTCCGCGACAGCCGCCGAGGCACGGATCGCGCGCGCGCGAGGGTTGTGAGCACGATCGTGGCCCGCGTGGCCGGCGGCTTCCCGAGATGCACGCGGGTGACGGCGAAGGTCTTGCCCAGCCAGTCGTGGAGCGCATCGACGGCGGTCGACTTGCCGGCGCCGTCGGCGCCCACGATCCCGATCACCGCGCCGCCTGCCGCCAGTCGCTTACGCGGGGCCGGACGAGACAGCAAGCGCCGGCCGATGCCGATACCGCGGCGCCAAAACTTCAGAGCGACGTCGGCGCGCCGGGACCGCCGCGCGCATGGTTCCAATGCCGACACCAACCTTCGCCCGGCGCGGAATCCCTCCGTCGCCCGAGCGCCGGGTGCCAGCGCCTCCAGGCATTGCGAGAACGTTCGCGCGTCGACGAACGGTAGAAGTTGCGCGAGCAGACCGTTCAGCCGCTCGCCGTCGACTCGGTCCTGCAGGAAGGTAAGCTCCGCGCGCGCCGAGGCCGGCACCTTCCCCCTGCGGGCCACGGCAGCGTCCCAGGTCAAATGCTTCAGCACGAGGCGGATCACCAGAAGGATCAGCTCCAGCTCGGGCGGAGGCACGCGGAACTCCCCATCCGCGATCGTGGCCCCGAGGAAGGCGTCCTCGAGCGGGATCCGGTAGCTCTTGGTGAGGTCGTCCCCGACGATGAGCTGATAGTGCGTGTGGACGTGGACGAGCCGCCCGGACTCGGCGTCGTAGCCGTAGTAGTCGAGCACTCCGGGCAACGCGCGCGCCGGTCTCAACGCGAGCTTGAAGCCGAGGCGATGCATAGTCACCGAGAAGCGGTCCTCGTCGGCCCGCGCGATCAGCAGGTCCAGGTCGTTCTCTCCGGTCCGCGAGCGGTCCAGGAAGGCATTGCTCTTCCAGTGGCAGTAGCCGACGCCGTCGGCCTCCAGCGCAGCGCACAGGTCCCGGACGAGCGCGATCGTCGGCCGGGCGGTCACGGATTGCGCGCCCGGGAGGGCTCCACGTCATCCTTGCTCAGAAGATTATGGTTGCGTCGTTGGAGCACGTGTTGGTGCCGGCCTCGCACACCTTGTAGGTGTAGCTCCCGCCGCCCTTCTTTCTGATGTTGTCGTCATGGGTGCCGTCGTTGGCCGTCACGGCTATAAAAGCACCGTTGCGGTAGACGTCGACGTTGTCCGAAGTCGCGCCGCTCCAGCTGAGATCGGCGTGCTGAATGCCCTTGACCTTGTAGCCGCGCGCGGCGAGCGTGATGCCACCACCGGCGGAGGTCACTGTGACGATCATCTGTTCCTGGTCGGTCGCTCCACCGCTGTTGGTGACCGTCAGCGTGGTGGTATAGGTGCCGGCGCTCGCGTAAGTGTGCGACACGGAAACGCCGCTGCCGGTCGTGCCGTCGGAGAAGTCCCACGCGTAGCCGGTGATCGTCCCATCGCCGGCGGTCGAGCTGCTCGCGTCGAAGGCGCAGGCGAGGTTGGTGCAACTGTAGGTGAACGAGGCGGTCGGGGGCGGGGGTGGCGGTGGCGGTGGAGGATCCGTCGACGGGATCGATACCTCGTACAGTTTTCCATCGTTCTCGTTCGGGTCGGCGCCGTTGTCGACCTGACGATCGACGACCCAGTAGTTCATCGCCGACGGGCTGTCGTTGGGATTCGACGTCGGCGCGAGCGTGACCCCGGCAAAGTTCCGGTTCGTCGTAGGGATCGTGGACAGGTCGATCGTTCGCACCAGATCCCCGCTCCTGGTCAGCTCTAAGATCCATTTCCGGCTCGGGTCCACGGCGAGGAGCGTGCCTCGCTCGCGGTCGAGTCCGAGCCCTTCGCAGTCCCTCGCGCTGTAGCGGGCGAGATCGAAGCTTGTGACAACGTCGTTGCCGTCGCCGAAAACGGCGTTGACCGGATCGATGTCGTATATCTCGAGCCCCACGCCGTCGCACACGAAGACGTGGCCGGTCGCCGCGTCGTACTCAATGCCCTCGGGATCGGTGCTTCCGAACGTGGCGGTGCTGAACCTGGTCCAAATGTCGTCCGGGGTCCCGTGCACGCCGTCGAGCCCCGGCCGTACGACGGAAACGCGATCGCCGTCGTCGTCCGAGACGTACAGGGTGCCGTCTGCGAGATTGATGCCAAGGCCGGTGGGCTCCTTGCTGAACGCCAGCGTGGTGCCGGTGCCGGTGCCCGACCCGTTCCGTGTGGCGGTGAACAAATTGTATCCCTGATAGAGGGTCATCTCGTCCACCTCCGAGTCGCCGATCAGGAAGCGGTCGGCCCCCGGGATGTAGACGATCGCCGAAGGGTCCGGGCTGGACGGGCTGAAGGCGGACGTGTGGATCATCTGGACGAGGGTGCCCTGGACGACCTCCGCGGCGAGGGCGGGGGCGCTCGATGAGAGCAGGCAGGCGGCCGTGGCGATCGCAACGACGCTTGGGGCGCGCCACCTGCCCCCTGATCTCACCCGCTTACCTGTATGCGCCAGATTCACCCAAACCCCCCCGTCTCCAAACAGACAAGTCACAATAACACACGTGGGTCGGCCAACCTAGCCCCGCACCTGGTCGCTGCACGTGGGCGCGGCCCCAGCAGCTCGGCGAGGTTGTGCAGCCTCATGCCTCGGATTGCTCGCCGGAACGCGCCACTGAAGGCAGCGCCACCGCGATCGCCAGCAACAGCCAGAGGATCTTGCTGAAGGTCCAGGACGCGAAGAACCCGGCCGCCAGAATGCCCATGAGGGCCACGAACGTGCCCCGGGCGAGCACCTCCATCGCTTGGTTGTGCCTTCGCGCGAAGACCCGGGCGGCGTGCACCGCGCCGCGAAGCGCGAAGCCCACGATTGAGAGGAACAGGACGAGGCCCCCTGTGCCCAGCTCGGCCCACACCTGCAGATAGATGTTGTGTGGGACCGTCGGGCGGTCGAGCACCCTGTCGCTGCGCCGGATGAGGCCCGGCGCCACGACGTAGTCGGTGAGTGAGGACTCGAAGTTGCCGACGCCCACGCCCGCGAGCGGCCGATCCTCGACCATCCTCCAGGCGACGCGCCAGAGGTCGGCCCGGGCCGAGCCGTCTCCGGGCTCGAAGATCCGTGCCCGCGCGCCGGGGCCGGCGAAAGCAGCGAAGTACACGATGCCCGCGACGAGCCCCGCCAGCGCGAGCGGGGCGAGGCGCGATCGGCGGCCGCGGCCCGCGAACAGGACGGCCGCGACGGCGGCGACGGCGAAGCCGACGAGGGCGCCACGCGAGTTGGTGAGCAGGACGCCGACCGCGCAGAAGGCCGCGGCCACCGCAGATGCCACACGCAAGCTCGGCGGGTGGGAGCGGCCTGCCGCGAGGGCCGTCGCCACCACCGCGCCCACCACGAGGACGGCACCGAGCTGATTGGGGTTCAGGCCGGCTCCGCTGAGGCGTTCATCAAACGCGCCCCCGGAGGGATCGAGAAGACCCACCACCGCGGCCAGCACAGCGCCGAAGGTCAAGACCGAGAGCACCGCCACGGCGTGCGTGGGTGTACGCACCGCCGTAAACACAATCGGTAACAACACGAAGTTCAGTGCGAAGCGCTGCAGCCCCAAACGCCCGTCCGCTACATCGTCCGCCCACAGCAGCGTCGTTGAGATCCAGGCGAGCAGCAGGATGAGCAGTGCGGTGAAGCCGGGGTGGTCCGAGATCAGTGATGCCCGCGCCGGCCGCCGGTTCGCGACGGTGGCGATCCAGGAGACCACGAGCAAGAGACCGACGAACTTCGCGACCGAAACTCCGGCGCCCACCTGGGGCAGCGCCTCCACATAGGCGATGACGATGAACCCGCAAAGGCCGACCGTGACATCGACGACCATGAGGCCGACGAGCACGAGACCGACGGCGCCCAGGAGGGCAAGCCGCGGGTTGAATCCAGCGATCAACCCGATCATGGCGGCCGCAGCCACGGCGACCAGCGCCACGGTCGCCGTCGGGGACGGACGCCATCGCGTCGGCGCGGCACCGCCGAGCGGGAGCGCTGTCTCAGTACGCACGGCCGCCCTTCGTCCCCACGAGGACGAAGCCGGCCGGCCGCACGCCGTTGTCGTGCAGCATGTCCGTAAGGCGATGCACCTCGCTAACCCGCGAGCCGAGATGAACGACGAGTATCACTTGTCCACCGAGCGAGGCGAAGGGCAGCATGCCGGCAGCCTGGTCGAGCGGCGGCGTATCGACGACCATCCAATCGAACAGGACGCGGCTCTGAATAACGAGTCGCTCGACGGCGCCGTCGGTGAGCGCGTTTGTCAGAGACGGATCGGAGTTCTCGGGGAGGAGCAGGCGAAGGCCGGCCGGCTCGTCTGCCACGGTGGCCAGCGCGCTCTCGAGCGATACGTCTTCGAGAAGCACGCCGAGCAGACCGATCTCAGGCTCGACGTCGAGTTCGCGGGCCACCTTCGGCCGCTGCACGTCGGCGTCCACGAGAAGGACTCGCTTGTTCGACATCGCGAGCGCGCGCGCTAGGTTGACGGCGGTGGTGGTCTTCCCGACTTCCTCGGTCGCGCCCAAGACCACGACGAGACGCCCGGCCCGCGAATGGTTTCCGCGGTCAACGACGTAGGTGCGAAGGGCGCGCAGACTGTCGACCCCCTCCATGCCGAGCCGCCCCCTCGACGCGAACCAACTCCGCCGAGCCCGGGGGACGCGCGCGAGGATGGGAAGCGCAAAACGCTCGCGTAGCTGGTTGGCGCGCTGGACGCGCGGGTCAATGAGCTGCACGGCGAAGGCGGCACCGACGCCCACGATCAGCCCCCCGAGAAGGCCGACGACGATGCTCGCCGGCCACAGCGGGGATGCAGGTGACGTCGGGCGCTCCGCAGGAACCTCAAGTCGGAGCGTGGGGTCGGGTCGGCTGCGCAAGCTCTCCAGTCTCGCCAGCCTTGCAGACGTCTCCGCCCGGGTCGCGGGGTCGGCCACGCGTGGATCCGTGAGGGGTCGCAGCTGCGCTACGAGATCATCTATCTGCCTGTGGAGGCGCTGCGTCCGTTCTTCGATCGCGGCCCGAGCGAAGCCGTCGGCCAGCCGACTCGCGAGGTCCGCCGTGTCCGCGCGCGCAGTGATCGTGACGATGTCGCTCTGCGCGACCGGTGTAGCCTTGATGTCGGACAGCAGATTCCCCGCGCTCCTATCGAGGCCCAGGTCGGCCGCGGCGCGCCGGGCGACGGCCGGCGTCGCGACAAGGCGCACGACCGTCTCGACGTTGCGAGTCTGATCTCCGGTGGTTCGGAGGACGGAAAGCCCCTCGAACGTCGTGTCGGTGTTTGGGATCGGCGAGACGAGCATGTCGGCACTAGCCTCGTAGACGTTGTTCGTCTGGGTGAGATAGAAGACGGCGCCGAGCACACCCGTCGCGACGGTCGCCAGGATGATCCAGCGCCCCCTCCACAACGCCGAGACGTACTGGCGGATCCCCCGCTCTTCCATAGTCGGCCGAATCCAGTCCGCGGCCTGTCCCACGTTGCCCCCTCCCCTGCTATCGATGCCCAAACTGCTCACCCACCGGCGCTCAGCGGAGCATAGATTGTCACCGACGCCGACACAGGGTACCATCGCGACGGGAGGACCGTTTTGGGTGATAAGCGAGCCTTGATCGTGGAGACCGGGCTCGCACGGGGCGCGCTCGCCGGGGCTCGGGGGCTTCGTGCGGCCGGCTGGCGCGTGGGCATCGGCTCCCCCTTGGCGGGAATCTCGGCGCGATCGCGGGCGGTCGGCGAATGGCATCATCTCCCCGCGCTCGAGTTGGGGAGGGAGCCTTTCGTCGAGGCTGTGCAAGTCGCGGTTCGGGCCCGTGGATACGACATCGTCTTCGCGGCCGGGGACGCCGAGTTGATCGTCATTTCGGAGGAACGGGAACGCGTCGGCGCGGCCGTTCCGCATCCGCCGCCCGGAGTCCTTCTTCGCGGTTTGGACAAGCTGGACCTGATGCGGGCCGCACGTGATGCCGGGCTTGACGTGCCCGAGACGTTGGAGGCCGATGCCAGCGCGGTCGAGCAGTTCCCATTCCCGTTGATCGTCAAGCCCCGGCTGCGGCTGACAAGCGCGACGCTCGGGCCCGGGCAACGCCTCGGTACGCGCCTTGCGGCGACGGCCGAAGACGCGCGCGCCCACATCGCGGAAATCGAAGCGGCCGAGGGAGCGGCGCTCGTCCAAGAGCGGCTGAGCGGCAGCCTGATGGCCTGGATCGGCGTCCTCGACGACCAAAGCAGAGTCCTCGTCGAGGTCCAGCAGTACGCGCGGCGCCTGTGGCCACCTAACGGCGGGGTGAGCGCCCGCGCCGTGACGGTTCCAGTCTCGCCGGCGATCTCGGAGAGCGCTCGGGGCCTCCTCGAGGGGATGTCGTGGTCGGGGCTGGTCCAGCTGCAATTCATCCTTGGGCCGGACGGTCGCGCGCGACTGATCGATCTCAACCCTCGCTTCTACGGGTCGATGGCCCTCGCCATTGGCTCGGGGGCCAATCTTCCGGCGGTGTGGGCGGCAACCGCTACTGGACGAGATGTGGTCGCCGGCGCCCCGCGCCCGGGTGAGCGCTACCACTGGCTCCCCGGCGACCTGCAAGCGCTGCTCGCCGGGCCGACCGGCCGCTGGGCCCCGGACCTCGTGGGGACGCTGCGCTGGGCGGTCGGCGCGCACCACAGCGTGTGGTCACTACGTGATCCGGCGCCGAGCGTCTGGTACCTCGGCCAACTGCTCCGACGGGGGGCCGGCCGGCCGGGCCGGCGGCGCGGCCACGCCGCAGGAGCCGCCTCGAAGTCCGCCGTCCCGTTGCCCCGGGCCCCCTTCGTCGACCCGGACGGCGTCTTGGTCGAAGGTCACGAGCACATCCGTGCCGTCGAGTGCCTGGTCGAATGGGCAGCCGGGGACGCCTCGGCGCTGCTCGCAAGCCTCGCCCGCCAGTGCGTTCCCTGCGCCGCGGCCGACCGCATCGTCGAGCGGTTGGCGCCATCGATCGGCGGCAGCGACGCCTGGCGTGAGGCGGTCGCGGCCGATCGCCTCCGCGCCGAGCGCATGTCGCGGGCGATCGGCCTGGTCGAAGAGGCGTTGGATCCCGTGAAGCAGGCTGTCGCGCTGACGTCTTCGCCACTCGGCCCGCTGTGGTCCAGCGACGTCGACGTGCTCGTGCTGCGCGACCGGCTTCCCGAAGTCGAAGGAGCGCTGCGCGCTGCCGGCTTCCTCTGGCTCGGCCCGCTCCTGGCGCACCTCGGACACCGTGGTGGCGCCCACCGCTACGTGGTGATGGACGGCGCCGAGCCGCTCGCTTCAGTCGAGCTATCGATCCGGCTCCATGATCGTGGGCCGAATGCGGACGAAGTCATAGCACGCGCGTGGAGGCCACCAAACGGCGGGCTCCCGAGGGTGGCGGCGAGCGACCGACTTCACAGGCAGGCGTCCAAGATCACCGCCGGCCGCCGCGCGACCGTTCGCGGCGTGCTCGAGCTGGCGGCCCTCCGCGTGGAGCTGCAGCGGACTCCCGCACGTGGCGCCGTCGCGGCCGCGTTGCGACGGTCGGGCCGCCTGGAGCGCCGGCTCGACGCCCGGCGGGGCGCGTCCGGGCTCGTTCTCCGCCCAAGCCCGGCGTGGTTCTTGGCGCGAATACGCAACGCACGGCAGCGCCTCGACCGGCTCCTCCGAGGCCGGCGGCTGGTGGTCGCCTTCTCCGGCATCGACGGGTCCGGCAAGAGCACGCAGGTGGCTCGGTTGGCCGACTCGCTCAAGCGAGCCGGCGTGCCCACCGTCGCAGTCTGGAGCAGGATCGGCTTCAGCGGGTCACCGCTGCTCAGCGCCGCAGCCCGCGCGGGGCGACGGGTGCTGCCGGCCGGCAGCCATTCTGCCCAACGCGCGCGGGCACAGGGAACCGGGGGTGCGGCTTCGCTCACCCGACGCGGACCGATTGGATGGAGCTGGGCGCTGGCGGTAACCCTCGCCTACCTGCGGCCGGTCCGCGCGGGCGTACGCAGGGCGCGTGGGCGGGTGATCATCCTCGACCGCGGGTTGCCCGACGCGCTCGTGGACCTCGAGAAGGGCTTCAGCGGAAAGCTCGACCTCAGCCTGCACCGCTGGCTGATCCACCGGCTCGCACCGCGCGCCGACGTAATCTTTTATCTGCGGATGTCGGGGGCCGCCGCCTATGAGCGAAAACGCGACCTCTTCACGGCCTCCGTGCTCCAGTCCTATGCCGAGCGGTTGGATCAGCTCGCGCCGAGGCTGAGGGCGGTAGTGCTCGATGCCGAGCGGCCGGCCGGCGAACTCGCGATCGATCTACTGCGTATCGTCGCCGAGGTCGGATGGCGGGCGGGCAGAGGAGCCGCGTGACCCTGGATCTCACGGTGCTCATTCCCACCTACAACGAACGCCGGCATCTGGCCGAGGTCGTCGACTGCATTCGCGCGCAGCGCTTCTCGTCGGTCGAGTTCGTCTTCATCGACGGACGGTCCGACGACGGGACTCGCGAGGCGCTGGCCGAGATCGCCCGCGAAGACCCGCGGATGCGTCTACTCGACAACCCAGCACGGCGCACGCCCAACGGTCTCAACATCGGGCTGGCCGCGGCCCGGGGGGAGTTCGTCGCCCGGATGGACGCGCATACCTTCTACCCGCCGGACTACCTGGCCACCGCAGTCGAGCGCCTGCGGCGCGGCGACGTCACGTGGGTCAGCGGACCGGCGCTGCCGCGCGGAACCGGCAAGTGGTCCCGACGGGTCGCATTGGCCCTGGAGTCGCCCTTAGGGGTCGGGTCGGCCGCCTTCCGGCGACTGCCCACCGAGGAGATCGAGGCCGACACCGGGTTCACGGGGATACTCCGGCGGTCGACGCTGGAGGCGCTGGGCGGCTGGGATGAGGGGTGGCCGATCAACCAGGACGGCGAACTGGCCGGGCGCGTGCGAGCCGGCGGCGGTCGCATCGTGATCCTGTCGGCACTGGCGGCGTGGTACGTCCCGCGCAACTCGCCACCCGCGCTGGCGCGCCAGTACCTGCGCTACGGCTTCTACAAAGCCAAGACCTGCCGGCGCCACCCCTCAGCTATGAGGCTCCCACTCGTGCTCCCACCGCTCCTGGTCCTCGGTCTGGCCACAGCGGCGAGTGACCTTTGGATCGGGCGCGTCGCGCGAGCGGGAGCGGTTGCCTACGGCCTGGTGCTGGTTGCCGGGGCAGCCCGGAAGTGGAGGGGCTCTCGCGTGCGCGACGTGATGTCGCTGCCGATGGTGTGGGCGATCATGCACGTCGCTTGGGGCACGGGTTTTCTCGCCGGCTGCGCGCGCTTCGGGCCACCGCTGCGCGCGCTCGCGCAGGCGTTTGGCCGAGCGACTCGGCGGGCACGCCGACCCTCATCCCGCTAGAGGCCGCTTGAGCGCGCGGCTCAGACCGGCACTAGCTCGATCCGGGCGTCGATGCGCCGCAGGTCCTCCGCGTCACTAGTCAGCACCTTGTGACCGCGTCGCCGAGCACAAAACACGACCGAGGCGTCGACTACGTCGGCCGTCCCGCGCTAGTTCGGTTCTCGGTTCAAGAAATCGGCTGTCGATCGCGACGGACCGGTTACACAAGAGCCGGCCCGGAAAAAGCGTGCCGCCCGAAACGCAGTCGGGCCTCGTGCCCCGGGCGATTGCTCATCCGGCAACCGAGAACAAGCGCCAGTCCCCGGGCACACCCCTCAATGGCCGAACTCCTCGATCGGAGAACTCGATGCCGGAGCCCGCAACGAGTGGCGGAACGGCTCCGGAGACGAGCACCTCGCTCGGGGCCGCTTCGTACATCACGCGCGCGGCGATGTGCACGGCTATCCCGCCGACGTCTTCTCCGCGGACCTCGACCTCGCCGGTGTGCAGACCGGTGCGTACCTCGACGCCAAGCTCGCGGACGGCTTCGTTGATGGCGAGCGCGCACCGGATGGCGCGGGCGGGGCCGTCGAACGTCGCGAGATAGCCGTCGCCGGTGGACTTCACCGCCCGGCCTCGGTAGCGATCGATCTCGCGTTGCATGATCGTGTCGTGCTCGTCGAGCAACCAGTGCCATCGTTGGTCGCCCACTTCTGCCGCGCGCTCAGTTGATCCGACGATGTCGGTGAACAGCACCGTCGCGAGGACCCGATCGTCGAGACTCGGCGCGCCCCTGGTGCCGGTGAAGAACGTCTCGATTTCATCGAGCACCCAATCCACATCGTGGAGCCAGAACAGGCCCCAGAATCCCGGCCGCTCAACGAACCGGGCGTTAGGAATTTGCTCGGCCATGTAGCGACCGTGCCCGGGTCGGACCCAGGCGCTATCTGTGTGCGAGATGACGAGCGTCGGCACCTTGATGGTAGAGAGGATGCCGCGTAGATCCAGGGTCAACATCAGCCTGAACGCGACCTCAGCAGTCGCGCGGTTCATCGATAGCCGTTCGAGCCGAGCGAACCAGTCGCGGAAGCGTTCGTCCTGCGCCAGTTCCGGCGCCAATGACGTGAGGTTCGCCCCGGTACCGTGCTGCGACATGTAGGCCTCGAGGAATCGGTTGAGCGCGTTCGCAGGGAACCCCCATGGGTAATCGTCGGTCCTTTGCAGCCTGGCGAAGCAGTTGATCAGGGCCAGCGACAAAGTTCGCTCCGGATGGGTTGCTGCAAAAAGAGGAACACTGCCACCACCTTCTTCGGTGGCGAGCAGGGCGGCACGCTCCGAGCCCGCCGCGTCGAGTACCCACCTCAAGTCCGTCGCCCACTCCTCGATCGTGGGAGGAGCACCCATCGGCATCGGGTCCGACAACCCCGTTCCGCGGCGGTTGCACATGATGAGGCGAGAGAACGACGCGAGACGCCGGAAGAAGCGCTCAAGTGCGGGATTCTCCCAGATAGCGTCGAGGTTCCGAGGGCCAGGATGAAAGAGGAGATCCATCGGTCCGTCGCCGACGACCTGGTAGGCGATCTGGCCACCTGGGCTGGGCGCGAACTGAACCGGCGGCGGCTTCATGGGCGGCAGCGTAGAGGATTACTCGCTCGCGAGAGCGCGCGCGAATCCGGTGCGAGCGATTTCACTCGACCTACAAACGACCCGGATAGAATCCGTGCGGATGCGCTCTCAGAGGGTCGTGGTGCTCGGTGCCGGCCCGGCCGGTCTATCGGCGGCGCTCGCTCTTGGTCGTGAAGGTCATCGGGTCACGCTCGTCGAACGCGACCACGTCGGCGCATCCTCTGCCCGGGACGCGTTCGCCTGGGGCCGCCGGGGGATCCCGCACTTCTTGCAGCCGCACGCGTTCATCCCTCGCGGACGCAATGAGATGCTCGAGCACTTCCCCGACGTATACGACACGCTCATCCGTGCCGGGGCCCACGAGGTTGACCTGCGCCCGAAGATTCCCGGCCCGCCGGCGCCCGGCGATGAGGACCTGCAGTTCCTCGGCGTGCGCAGGCCCCTGATCGAGTGGGCGCTCCGCAAGGCCGTACTCGAACAGCCACAGATCGAGATCTCCTCCGGAGTTCATGTTCGCGGCGTTCGGATCGAGAGTCAGCGAACCGTGGCAGTAACCGTCGACGGCGCCTCCATCGATGCCGACATCGCGATCGACGCCATGGGGCGGCAGTCGCCGGCAAGCGGCTGGCTGGCCGAGCAGGAAGCCCAGCGACCGCGGCGGGAGACCAGCGAGTGCGGCGTGATCTACTACAGCCGGTACTACCAAGTTCGATCCGGCTGCCAACTCCCCGGTGGGCCGTGGTTGCTCGGCCCACGCGGTGACCTCGGCTACATGGGCTACACGACGTTCCCTGGAGACAACGGCACGCTCGCAGCGGTGCTCGCGGTGCCGACGGGCACCGGAGAGCTGAAGATCTTCAAGGACGAGCGCGCGTTCGAAGCGGCGGTCGCTCACATCCCCATCCTTCGGATGTGGGTGGATCCCGGCCTCGTTGACCCGATCACTCCGGTGCTCCCGATGGGCGGCTTACAGAACACGATCAACCACTACGACGAGACGACACCCCTCGGCTTCTTCCCGACCGCCGACGCGTTCTGTCACACGGATCCCGTCCTCGCCCACGGATTGTCGTTCTCGCTTATCCACGGGGCCCAGATCGCGCGAGCCTTGCGCGAGCACGAGGATCTTCGTGACGCGTTCGCTGCATACGCCGTCGCGGTCATGCCCGATCTGCGCGAGCGGTATGACTTCGCGACGGCGCTCGACAACCAGCGCCATCGGATGTGGACCGGGCACCCCGTCGACTTCGCACACCGCACCGGGGACTACGCGCTCTTCAGTATGGTCGCAACCGGCGCGGCTGCGATGGTTGATCCCGAGGTGTTCCGCGTGTTCGTGCGAAGAATCGCGCTACTCGACAGCACGCGTGTCCTCGACACCGATGTGGCAATGCAGGAGCGGGCAGAGAAGATCTTCGGCGACATGCTCGCCAAGCCGCGGCCCCAGCAGGGCCCGTCGCGCGACGACATGCTGGCGCTGTGCCGCTCGGCGGTCGACGCGTAGGGAAACTCAATTGAATGATTGCATCCGCCCGGCGCTGGTCGACGATCTGGAAGCATGCTGCTCCGTGCAAAAGGCCGCCGACCTCGCCGCGTTTCCTCACATCTTTCCGCCCGATCGATTCGCGTTCCCCGCCGAGCAAGTCACAGAGCGATGGCGAGAGAACCTCTCGCACCCCGACCGAGTGTGCTGGGTCTTCGAAGACGACGCTCAGATCGTCGGCACCGCTGTCTTGATCGGTTCGCTCTTCGATTCGATCACCGTCATCCCCGAGAAATGGGGAACCGGCGTCGCGCAGGCCCTTTACGCGACCGTCTTGGAACATGCTCGATCCCAGGGAGTAGAAAAGCTCGAGCTGTGGGTCATGGAGCAGAACACACGCGCACGACGCTTCTATGCGGCGCGCGGATGGAAGCCCGACGGAGGAATCAAAGAACTCCCGTTCCCTCCGCACCCGCTTCTTCTGGGCTATCGGCTTGAGCCAGTCGAGTCTATGCCCTAGTCGCATGATGTGTTTCCGCTGATCAAGAAGGGACGTCTTCTAATAAGGCGTCAGCCCTGTTCGCCCCCGCCGGACATGCCTGTCGAACGCATCGCACTCAACCAGCCTCGCATGCGCTCCTGGACCGCGGCGTGAACGTCGAAGGACTGCGATCCGCGCCTGAAGGATGTCCGGGTCAATGAGTCGGGCCCGGCGTTGGGCGGCTGAAGGTCGACGGCATCCCGGACTCATCTTCACTTCTGATGCAAGCATGCCCAGGGGTCGTGACACGATCGGTCGGTTCGTTGACGCCCTCGACGAGCTGATGCGAGCCAACCGGAGCGAGAAAGCCCTGAACGACCGGGTGCTCTGGCTGTAGGGCCGACCACTCCCTAGGGCCAGTTCGGCATCGCCGGTGCATTTCCCTGCTAAATCGCGACTGAGGATCAGCATCCGAGTGCGTAGCGGAGTGCGTCGCAAAGCTCTTCAAGCCGTCCCACGGAGAGCGTTGTGATGCGCCCTTTGATGACGCCCTTGGGGACGATCTGCAGGTTGTCGGCGGAGACGGCGCATTCGGCGGGCATCCCCTCCGCGTGGGTCAGGACGATCTCAGAGGGGATTCCGCGGATGGTTCGAGTCACAGGTGCGACGACCACCTGTCCGAGGAGTCCAATGGCGACATCCCGAGTTACGATCACAGCCGGCCGACGGCCGCCGGGCAGAGTCATCCAGTGAACGTCCCCGCGCCGAAGTCTCACCAGGGTTCTTCCTCAATGAGCCGGCGGGCTCCCTCCTTAGCCGCAGCGGCGAATTCGCCGGCGTCGGGAAGGCGCGTATATCCCTCGATGGTTCTCCGATCCTTGTCGGCCTCGGACTCTCGGACGACGTAACGCTCTACCGCGTCGCGAACCATCGCTGAGCGCGAACGCCCACTCGCCTCGCCTAGCTGGTCGAGCCGGCCGAGGAGGTCTTCGTCGAACTGCACGAGAACCGGCTTTTTCCGGGGCATCTCCAAGAATATATCGCTACCCATATGCAATATCAATAGAGATATCAGATCGAACAGATGTAAGCGGACGTTGTGTGGACCGCCGCGAGGGTTGATGGCCCTGGCGAGCCCCCGAGGAAAGACTCAGGTGAGGTCGGCGACCGTAACGTTCGTGGCGTGTGTCGCGAGCCTCTGGAGGTCGTGAGGGTCGATGGTCGCCACGATCGCACCGCCGGCCAGATCGGCGACTGCCACCGTGAAGGCATCGACGGCCTTCTCCGATCCGGCACCGATTCGCCCGAGAAGCTGACCCGCGCGCACTCCGACGCGGGTGTCGACCGGGTGCACCTCGACGCGCTCACGGCGCAAGCCGGCGAAAACTCCGGCGTCGGCCGGCCGACCCCGAACAACCTCGGCCAGGACAGACGCGACCGTAGCCACAGGAAGTTCACGCGCGCGCATCTCGACGATGAGGGCTCGCACCCGGTCGCGTCGCGAGGTCGGCCCATGGGCGACGGCCGACAGTGCTTCACTGTCCAGCAGGAGCATCAGCCGGCGCGTCGGCCGCGCTTAGCGCGTCCGGACTGCCAGTCATCGATGAGCTTCGCGGCCCACTCGAGCGTCTCTGCAGGAACTGGTCCATGCTCGCGCTCCATCTCGGCGAGCCAGTCATCGACGGCCGTCAGATGTCGGAGCCGCGTCAGATAGGCACTGACCGCGTTGTCGACTGTCGCCGAGAGACTGCGAGCCCCGACCAGCTTCCGGAGCTCCTGGAGACGCTCGCTGTCGAGCGTTAGGGTGACTTTCTCTCGGGGCATACGTCGTATGATAGTACCTCTATACGCTCACGTCCAGCCGGGTTGCAGGACCGCGAGTGAAGATGACCGCGTGTCAAGAGGAAGCTACCACGGGCACTATTTCGAGCAGGTCGCCGAGCCCCGATAGGTCATCGACGTCACGCGTATACAGCGGCAAGCCGGCGGCCAGCGCCGTCGCGGCGATGAGGAGATCGAAGGCACGCCGGCCGCGCGCCTTACGGCCCCCGGCAGCGACGGCCGCGTACACCCTGCCGTACGCGCGCGCGACGGCCGCGTCCACGGGCATCGGGTCGAAGGTAGCTTCGGCGCGCTGCAGCCGATCCTGACGCCTCGCACGTTCGGCGGCTTCGGTGGTGGCGTGGGGCCCTGCGGCGAGTTCGGCCATGGTGACGGCGGACACCGCCACCTCGACCGGCAGATGAGTCGCGTCGATCCGCTCGAGATCGATCACAACCGAGGTGTCGATGAGGCCGCGGGCGTGGCGATCCTCAGCCACGCGGAGATGGATCCTGTCCGACGAACGCGTCGACGTCCTTGCGGAACCGCTTCCGATCGACTCGCGGCGCACCGGCGAAGGCTGCGACCGCTCGTTCGGCCGAAACGAAGAGCCGATCCCGGAGCGGGATCAGCTCGCCAACCGGCACCCCGTTTCGAGTGACCACGAAGCCTTCCCCCCGATCCAGGGCACGCATGACTTCCCCGCTTTGGTTGCGGAGCTCTCGCTGGGTTATATCCCGCATGTTTTCAAGCGTAGCACGCGTGCTACATACCGGTCAAATGGAGGGCTCAAGCAAGATCGGGACCGCCAAGAGATGCGCCGGACGATGGAAGAGGTCGAATCGGCCGAGATCGCGGCCGAGGCGGCGCGGCTCCTTCGGGATCTGCTGCGGCTGGAGCGCGATGCTCGAGCGCTCATCGCCCGGAGCAAGGAGGATGCGGGAACGGCACGTGAGGAGGCGGCGGCCCAAGACCCGGGCGGATTCGAGGGGTTGACGCTCCACGAGGCAGCACGGCGCGTTCTCGCCGCGGCGGGAACACCGCTGCACGTCCGCGACCTCGGCGCTCGAATCAAGTCGGCGGGGTGGCGGCACCCACGCTCTCGGCATGCTCGCGAGGATCAGATCGAGTATCAGCTCGCGGCGCGACTCCCGCGCCATCCGCACGTGTTTCGCAAGGTCGCTCCGAACACGTTCGGTCTCGTCGAATGGGCCGAAACGAGCGTGTCGCCGCAGAGGAAGCCGCGCTTGGGAATCGCTGCCGGCAAAGGTCCGCCCGTTGCTCGCCGGATCGGCGACGAGCCCGAAATGATCTTCGAAAAGCGGCGGAAATGGCGCTCGTCCTAGACACCGGCGTGCTGATCGCGGCGATCCTGACGAACGAGCCGGACCATGACGCGTGTCGGAGTCTCATCAACGATGCCAACGAGACCCTGGTGATCCCGGCCCCCGTCTTCGTCGAACTGGAATACCTGCTTCACAAGAGATCGACGATCCAGACCTGGATGCAAGTCGCCGAAGACGTTGCGTCCGGTGCATACAGAATCTTTCCTCTCGATGCCGTCGCCCTCCTCACTGCGGCCCGGCTGCAAGAGCGTTACCGCGATCTACGGCTCGGGCTCGTCGACGCCGCCGTGTTCGTGGCCTGCGAGTCGCTCGGCGAAACCAAGCTAGCCACGCTCGATCGACGACACTTCAGCGTCCTTCTTACGCAGCGCGGGCGAGCGCTGGACCTTGTCCCCGACCAAGCGCCGGACCTTGTCCCCGACCAAGCGCCGCGCCACCGAAGCGCCGTCGACCTCAAGCGATCCTGACTTGCCCGCGATCAAGCAACGAGCAGTATCTCGGTTCCATTCGGCTCCGCACTTCCGCCTCCGCTGACGTGCGTGATGCCGTTGCGGACGGGCGCTACTTGCTGCCCTCGCGGAAATGCTGCAACCGTGCTTGCAGGTGAGGGATGTCCTCGGACAGCGTGTGCCAAAGGATCGTGTAGTCGATCCGATGGTAGATGTGATCGACGAGGATGCGGATGTCGCAGATGTCATCCCAGGGGACGTCGCTCACCTTGGACCTAAGGCTCTCAGGCAGCCGGCCCGCCGCGTCGGCGATTCGGCCGATGATCGCCTCTCCGGCCAGACGCAGCAGTCCATCCCTGTCCCACGCTGCCTTGCCGCGCGCGACCAGCTCGGCGGCCGCTGCTGCTGCGTCGTCGATGTCTGCGAAGACCGCCCCGACACGCCGGCGATCCTCAGGCGACTTCAGAGCGGGACGGCCTCGTCGAGGATGGGGGCGTCGCGGGGCAGCAGCCCGTTCGAGGACACAACATCAACCTCGACACCGAGCAGTTCGATGAGCGCGCGCCTGAGACGGACCTGATCCAACAGCGAGCCGTCCGGGGCCATATCCACCAGAAGGTCGATGTCGGATGAAGAAGTTGCTTGCCCCCTGGCAACGGAACCGAAAACTCGAACGTTTGACGCATGATGCTCGCGCGCGATCCTCAGGATCGCGTTCCGTTGCCGGCGAAGCCTGCGGGCGAGCCGCGAGGATCGCACTTTGCGGGTGGGGCTCGGACCGCTGCCGAGCCTCTGCCCCGCTGCACGGAGCAACCTCTCGAGCGTCTCTACGTTGGGCGTCTTGGCGCCCGACTCGTATGCTGCCACGGCGGACTGAGAGGTCGCGGCTCGCCGAGCAAGCTCAACCTGAGTGAGGCCCGCCTCGCGACGTGCGCGCCTGATGAGGTCCGGACCGACTGCC
Organism: Actinomycetota bacterium; assembly: GCA_046713235.1. GTDB lineage: Bacteria > Actinomycetota > AC-67 > AC-67 > AC-67 > JBKKBZ01. The sequence continues at coordinate 32,513 of JBKKBZ010000097.1, forward strand.
ATAGCCAGAGTATATCCCATCGTATATAGCGGGAAGAACTCCGCTCGGCTCTTCGTCGTGCGCCCCTTTGGCACGTACAACCTGCCTCGGTGCTCAGCTTTCGCTTGATGCCCTTCGGACCGCCTCCAGCTCGAGCACGATCTTTTCGAGTGACGCGACGTCGGGCGTTGCCTCACGCGGATCATCCGGCCATGATTCGACAACATCCAGCGCCCAGCTCGCCCACCGCTCAGATCACGCTCGTGATGGAGGAGTCCGTCGTTTACGGGATACGCGAGGCGGTTGAAGCCGGCGTCGCCAAGTCGCAGAGCGGGCTCGTTCAAGATGCCGTCGCCGAATATCTCGAAGCCGCTCGCAGGAAAGGAGTCGGGCTTGCGTTCCGATTCACTGGCCCTGTGCCATCAGATTCGAACGGTCGCCGTCTCCCGGCTCGGCCGACACCTCGGGACCCTGGATCTGGAGACGCTCGAGCAGATCGACCTCGCGCTCCGGATCCACCTGTCCCTCCGCTGAAGAAAAGCCTCCGGTCGGGCCGGCCGTCTCCGGCCGAGCCGCATCAGCCACGGCGGGGGGCCGATCGTCTTGCAGGCGGGCGCTGTTCGGATTAACATTGGGTAGTGGGCAATAGCCGAATCGTGTCCGTTGAGAATCCGCCGGTGGATCCGCGGCTGATTCCGCTGGTCGCGCGGTTGTCCACGATGGCGGATGCCGTAGGCCTGGTCGAGATTAAGGCCGTGATGGGGTTCGACCTGGCCGCTCTTCAGACGATCGCGCGGGCGATGGCCCTGCGCGGGGTGGCACGGCAGTCGGCCGCCAAAGCATTGACGGGCGCAGTCGGCGATTCCCAGGGGCTGACGAGCCTGCTGGAGCGGCTCATCGACGGCCTCGAGAGGAGCCCCCTTCCCGACCTTGAGTGGGACCGGGTATCCGTCGTCCTCGGCGATGATCTCCTGGGTCCGCTTCTGGGCGTATCGCAGACCAGCGTGCAGCGATATCGCTCAGGATCGAGAGCGACTCCGGACGAGGTCGCGCAGAAACTGCACTTTCTGGCGCTGATCATGGCCGACCTTCTTGGTGCCTATAACGAGATCGGCGTTCGTGACTGGTTCCGGCGACGGCGAAGCGCACTCGAGGGAAAATCCCCGGTGCAACTGTTACGACGAGCTTGGTCACCCGACGACGACGGAGCCCAGCGGGTTCGATTCCTGGCGCGATCGCTGACGGGGTCTCCTGCGACGTGATCGTCTTCCGCCACGCCGATTCGCGTCTGCCCTTCCTGTGGGAAGGGCCGGGACAGCCCCCCGCGCGCTGGCACGACGAGTCCGACGGAGTCACCCACTACTTCTCCGACACTCCCGACGGAGCGTGGGCCGAATTCATCCGCCACGAGGAGATCACGGATCCGGCGGAGTTCGACGGGGTTCGTCGTGCTCTTTGGGCCGTGGACATCCAAAACGTTCCGACGGCGACCCCAGATCTGCCGAAGTCCTCGATGCTTGGGGGTGTTGACTCCTATGCGGATTGCCGGAGAGCGGGCCGGAAACTGCGTTTGCGTGGCGAGCCGGGTTTTGTCGCGCAGGCGGCGGCCGTCGTTCCAGAGGGCGCGTCCGGCTGGCGAGTCGATGGGGGATTGCAGCCCGGCCCCAGTCGCGACGGGAACACCATCGTCTTATTCGACCGCCGGCCCGATCTGATCGGCTGGCCGGCCGTCCAGGCAGGATCCCCACCTGCGTCCGTCCTTGCCAAGGTTCGGCCGTTGCAGCCCTCGTCCCACGCCGTACCGTCGAGACTCACCTGACCCACGTTTTCGCAAAGCTCGGCCTTGCGTCCCGGGTTCAGTTGGCCGCTGAAGCCGTG
>JBKKBZ010000098.1:0-3502 GCA_046713235.1 Actinomycetota bacterium
GGGAGATGATCGGCCGCGGCTGGGAGCGGTTCGCCGTTCATGGTTCCCCCTCGGGGTCCGATGCGACGATCGCTCCGCTTCGCTATGCCGGGAGTCCGAGGACCCGAGGCGCCGTCACTCTAGGTAACAGAAATTAACAGGTCAACCACCTGGGAGCGCCCGCTCCGAGCAGGGAAACGGCAGTGTGGCCTGGGTCCCGGAGCGATGTTGGGTCGCCGGCGCGCGGTCATCGGCGGCCGCTTCGGCCCTCGCCTCGCGCCTGTCTCCGCTGGTAGAATCCCGCACCGCACCACATGCGGGCGTGGCTCAGCGGTAGAGCATCACCTTGCCAAGGTGAGGGTCGCCGGTTCGAATCCGGTCGCCCGCTCCGAAGCGGAGGCGTCGCTGCCTCCGGGAGCCGAGTGGATTTCTGGCCCTTTGTTTTTTGGCGGTGTGGCCGAGTGGCTAGGCAGGGGACTGCAAATCCCCGCACCCCGGTTCAATTCCGGGCGCCGCCTCTACGTTGACCTGGGCTTTTGGACCCGGGCGTTCCTTGGCCGGGGAGGGGCTCTGGCCATGTCCCGCCGTGAACGAGCGCAGAAACGTTCCAAGCGTCGCGGGTGCCCGCAGTTCGTGGCCGAGCACCGCCTTGGTCGCTCCGGCGCACGACACATCCGCGTCGTCCATGCGAGCGCATGCGGCAGCGTCAGTGCCTCGTGCTCCCGGTTCGGATGCCCTCGGCGCATCTCCCATATCCAACATGTGCGCGAACCAACTCACCCACTTCCACGTGCTGGGCGCGAGTCGCCGGGACGAGAAGTGGGTTGACTCGCGTTGGCGGCCAGGTGGTCCGTGCGCCACTACTTGCAACCGATCCAGTGTGTGCTTTGGCGACCGACGCGACTGATATCATCGTCGCGCCGCTGAGGCTCAGTCTGCAGCTCAGAGGGCGCGTAGCTCAGCTCGGTTAGAGCGCCTGCTCGACACGCAGGAGGTCACAGGTTCAAATCCTGTCGCGCCCACTCAGAAGGTGGCGAATGCTGAATCGAAGCCGAAGCCGACTAGTCGTCTGTGTCGGTGCAGTTGCGGCTCTCGCCCTCGCGGCCAGCTTCCTGGCGCGGGCCGGTCCAGCCGGTGAACTTGCCGAGCCTCGAACGGCAACGACGACCGTGGCCAACAACCTTGCACCCGGCCAACTGGTGTCCTTCGGCTTTGGTGGCTTCCAGGCGGTTGGAGACCGAGCAGTCACCCTGACCGCAGGCGAACTGGTAGGCGTGCCGGGGACCGTTCGCGTCGAGGAGTTTTACGCGATCGACGCCCGCGGAGTTTCGGGAATCGGCACGTTTCGTGGGAAGCTGCCCTCCTCCTACAGGCGACATCGGATCAAAGGGATCGTCCTTGTTCCCGGCCGCGTGTCGCCATGGCAGATCATCGCGACGCTGAGCAGCACGACGCCCGGCCTTCATCAAGTCCGGGGACTACGGCTGTCGTACAAGAGTGGCCGGAAATCGGGAAGCCGGACTTACAGGTTTAGAGTCAGGTTGAACGTGGTCGGCGGGGCATCTTGAGGACCGACCTTCTCGCCTTCGTCGAGCAAGTCGTCACCGAGCCCGAGCTTTGAATCGGACGACGTTCGTTTTCGTCGCCTCCCGGCTGCGCGCGAAGTGCAAGAGGCTTCGCGTGCAGCTCGACGAGGCGAAGTTGGATCCTCCCCGAGCCGTGTCCACCCGGCGCGCAGTGCAACGTCCCCTGAAACAGTTTACGAAGATCTCGGCGGCAGTGATCTTCTTCGTCGCTGGTTGCGCCCGTGATACTTCCCGCCTTCAAGGTCGGATCGAAGTCCTTGATCCGGCGAAGTTGTGTATCTCTTCGCCGCTTACGGACCCCGACGGTCGCTTCCCTACTCCTCGCTGCTTCACAGTGGATGATCCACGTCAAGTCCGCTTGTTTCACATCGGCGACTTAGTGTCCGTAACCTACCGTGATTCCACCGTCGTTGCCGTATCCCGAATACCCGCGCCTACCGGCCCGGCGCGCACGTAACCCCCGTGCCGCGTCCTCCCGTCTCTCGATCGCCTTACCCGGCGACTAGCTCATCAAGAACTTCGCTTTGTTTCTGATATCAGTGTCCCCCCACCTCCACTTCTTTTCGTGATGCGACGATGCTGAATACCGGGCATGTCCGGGATCAAGAAATGTACGACAGGTAGGGGGATTCAAACTTCGAGCCCATAATTGAGACTTGCGCTCGGGGGTTACGCTGCGAAGCGGCGCACTTCGACATCCACGCCGAGCTTCGAGGCGTTCTTGATCTCATCGAGCAAGACTGCCGTCGTGGCTTCGTCGACGTAGGCCTCGCCGCAATTCTCGCAGACCTCAGCGGGAACCCCCTTGATGACAAGAGTGGTGTTCGCGCGCTCCAGCGTAACAGTCGTTTCCCCCTGGACGGTCTCTCCGTGTTGGCAGATCAGGCATTTCATCGATCGAGCCTCCGTTTGAGCGTCGGATCCCATTGTGCACTACTGGGCTCGTAAACGGTAACGATAAAGGTTCGGCCGCCGTCCGGATCTTCGGCTGCTACGTCGTGCAGGGGGCGACCGCCTACACGTCCGAGGACGAGCTTGCTGGGGTGAGGCTTGTCGTCGGGGTAGATCTCGATGATCTCGCCGGATTCGAGAATTGCTCGCACGTCGGGAACCGAGATATCACGCTCCGCCATGCGGCGAATTGCATGCACGCGAAACACCAGTCGTCCCAAGGTTGACGCACACCGCTGTGGTCAGAAGTGGCGCCCGGACGGGAGCGCGAGCGCGTCTAGAACCGGCGGGGTTGCCGGTCGGGGGGGGCGGTCCTTCCTGCCCGAGAACGGGGGCAGGGAGGGGCGGGGTCGCCCCTCCCTGCGGGGGATCTGGCTCCAGGGGACGGAGCCAGCTGACTTAATACCATAAAACGGCACCGCTGTCCTTCTGGGACGCAAAGGTACTTTCAGAAAAAATGTCTCGCGGGAAAGCGGAGGCTCGGAGGCTGCCGATCCCCGGGCCGGCGACTACGCTGCGATCGGGTCACTGCGATGAAGGGAGTAAACATGGGCGTGGTGCGGAGTTTCTTCTCGAACTGGCGCGAATACGAGGGGCCGGCGAGCCAAAAACTCATCCTCACTATGAAAAACCGCCTCCGTGCGACCGGCAGGCTTCGAGGCTGTTGTGGCCATCACGGCGAGCCCGGCTGTTGACAGGTTCGCCACAAAGATCCCGGTCGGGATCCTGGAGAGCGTTAGGGGAGCAGACGAAAGGCCCGCCGCAGCGGGCCTTTCGTAATTGCAACGTCAGGTGCGGTGCTTCCTGCCCATCCTGCGAAAGCCGATTCCCACCAAAATGATGCTCCAGCCCATCCACATGGCCTCGGTGACGTCGGCTCCGGTCGTCGGAAGCGGCGCCGTGGTCTTCTCGCCGAGCACTCGGGTCGGCTGTCCCCCAGGCGGTGGCGGCGGTGGCGGCGGAGGTGGCCCATCCGACCGTGGCTT
>JBKKBZ010000099.1:0-14399 GCA_046713235.1 Actinomycetota bacterium
TGACCTGAACCGAGCCCGGAACGACCATCGCGCGCACGCCCGGCGCCACGTGGCGTCCCCGGACGACGTGGGCTGCGGCTCGCAAGTCCTCGACGCGGGAGTTCGTGCACGAACCGATGAACACGCGATCGAGGGCCAGTTCCGTGATCGGCGTTCCCGGCTGCAGGCCCATGTAGGTCAGCGCGCGCTCTGCCGATGCGCGGTCGGCGGGGGAGTCGAAGACGGAGGGATCGGGAACCCTTTCTGTTACCTCCACCACCATGCCCGGCGTGGTTCCCCAGGTGACCATCGGCGCGACGGCGGAGGCGTCGATCTCTTCGGCGCGATCGAACCCCGCACCGTCATCGGTCGGCAGTGTGCGCCAGCGTGCGACCGCCTCGCCCCACGCCTGACCCGAGGGCGCACCAGGCCTGCCCTCGAGAAACGCAAACGTGGTGTCGTCCGGGGCGACCATCCCGGCGCGGCCGCCGCCCTCGATCGTCATATTGCACACCGTCATCCGGCCCTCCATCGAGAGGGCGCGCACCGTCTCGCCGGCATACTCGACGACCGAGCCGGTGAACCCGGTGGTGCCGAGGCGCCCGAGCGTGGCGAGGATCAAGTCCTTGGCCGTCACCCCAAAGCCCAGCGCCCCGGAATAGGTGATGCGCATCGTGCGCGGGCGCCGCTGCACCAGGGTTTGTGTCGCGAGTACATGCTCGACCTCGGAGGTACCGATCCCGAACGCGAGCGCTCCGAAGGCGCCGTGCGTCGAGGTGTGGCTGTCGCCGCACACGATCGTCATGCCCGGCTGGGTCAGTCCCAGCTCCGGCCCGATCACGTGGACGATCCCGCGCCGGTCCGAGCCAAGTGAGTACAACGGGATCCCGAACTCCGCGCAGTTGCGCTCGAGCGTCTCCACCTGGCGGCGGGACATGACATCCGCAATCAACGCCGCCGTGGGCGTCCCGTCGGTGGGCACGTTGTGATCGGCCGTAGCCAGGGTGCGGCCGGGACGGCGGACGGTGCGGCCGGCGGCGCGCAGCCCATCGAAGGCCTGAGGCGACGTCACCTCGTGGACGAGGTGAAGGTCCACGTAGATGAGGTCCTCGCGGACCAGGTGTGCGTCCCAGATCTTGTCGAACATCGTCTGCGGCATGGACTCCGATGCTACCTCCGCCCGGGGCCGGCGGCGGCCGACTTCCCGATCTCCCTCCACGTACAATCATGAGCCGGGAGGACGCGATGACAGGAGTGAATGAGCCCGTTTTAGACCTGCTGAAGACCGAGTTCGGCGCGGTGGAGGAGCTGTGCGAGCTGCTGGAGCCCGAAGACTGGGACCGGCAGAGCGAGTGCCCGGGATGGACGGTCAAAGACAACCTCTCGCACCTCTGTGGGATTGAGGCGATGCTGCTGGGGCTGGAGACGCCCCCGCCCTTGGATCCATCGCCCGAGCACGTCCGGAACCCGTTCGGGGCGCTGAACGAAGCCCAGATCATCGAACGGCGACCGCGCGCCCCGGAGGAGATCGTCCAGGAGTTCCGCAAGCTGACCGCCGAGCGCGTGAAAGTGCTCGAGGGACTGTCGCGTAAGGACTGGGAGGCCGAGACGGTGACGCCTATCGGCCCGGGGGTGCAGCGCGACCTGATCGCACTTCGTGTGCTCGACATCTACTACCACGAGCAGGACATGCGCCGCGGCGCCGGGATTCCGGGTCACCATATCGGACCCGTTCCGGAATTCGTCGCCGGACGCATGCGGCGCAGCGTCCCCCGGAGCCTGGTCAAGGGAGCCGGCGTGCGGCCGGGCTCCATAGTCGCGTTCGACGTCACGACGGGCCCGGCCGAACCCTTTGCCGTAGAGGTGCGCGAAGACGGACGCGGCTACGAGGTCGAGCGACCGCCGGATCCGCGAGTGGCGTTTACGTTTACGACCGAGGCGTTTCTTCGCCTGTGCGGAGGACGCTGGAATATCGGCGACGCCGTTGCCGACGGGCGCGTTGCCGTGGACGGCGACGGCGATCTCGGGCGGCGTATCCTCGAAAACCTGGCGGCCACCCCGTGAGCATCCGCATCGGATTCATTCCCGGGGACGGCATCGGCCCCGAGGTCGTCGCCGAGGCGCGCAAGGTACTGAAGGCAACCGGCGTGTCATTCGACGCCGTGGAGTTCGACCTCGGCGCCGAGCGGTACCTGTCCTCGGGCGAGATACTTCCCGATGCCGTGCTCGACGAGATCCGCAACCTCGACGCCGTGCTGCTGGGCGCGGTCGGGGATCCGCGCGTGCCCCCGGGTGTCCTCGAGCGGGGCCTGTTGCTGCGGCTGCGCTTCGAGCTCGACCTCTACGTCAACCTCCGTCCGGTCAAGCTGTATCCCGGGGTGACCTCGGCCCTTGCCGGAGCCGGGCCCGGCGACATCGACTTCGTCGTGGTGCGCGAGAACACCGAGGGTCTCTACGCCGGCGCCGGGGGAGCGCACCGGGTGGGAACCGCTAACGAGGTCGCGACCGAGGAGTCGATCAACACCCGCGCCGGCGTCGACCGGATCCTGGAGTATGCGTTCGATACGGCGGAGCGGCGCGCGAAGCGCCTGACGATGGTGCACAAAACCAACGTGCTCACGCACGCCGGGGGACTCTGGGCGCGCGCCCTCGACGATATGAGCGAGAACTATCCGGATGTCGCCGTGGACTACTGCCATGTGGATGCGGCCTGTCTCTATTTCGTGACCCAGCCGCAGCGATTTGACGTGGTCGTGACGGACAATCTGTTCGGCGACATCCTCACCGATCTCGGGGCGGCGATCTCCGGTGGTTTGGGTATCGCGGCCGGCGCCAATATCTTCCCGGCCCGCCGCGGGATCTTCGAGCCGGTGCACGGCTCGGCTCCGGATCTTGCGAAACGCGGCGTCGCTAACCCCATCGCTTGTATCCTGTCGGCCGGAATGCTTCTCGATCACCTGGGCGAAAACTTCGCGTCCCGGCGGGTGGAGGAGGCGGTTGTGCAGATTCTGGGAAAGATCGGATCGACGATCGGTCCCGAGACGGCCTGGGGGACGACCGACATCGGAGACATGGTCGCCGACGCGATCGAAGGAGGCACGGATGCCGATCACACCGACTGAGAAGATCTGGATGGACGGAAAGCTCGTCCCGTGGGCCGATGCGAAGATCCACGTGCTCACCCACTCACTCCATTACGGCGGCGGCGTCTTCGAGGGCATCCGCGCGTACTCGACCAAGCGCGGACCGGCGGTCTTCCGGCTCACCGATCACATCCAGCGCATGTTCCGGTCGGCAAAGATCTTCATGATCGACATTCCCTACACGCCGGAGACCCTCATCGAGGCTTGCAAGGACACCGTCCGCGCCAGCGGTCTCCCGGCGTGCTACGTGCGGCCGATCGTGTACATGGGATACGGCGAGATGGGGCTCAACCCGCTGCTGGCGCCGATCAACGTGGCCGTCATCGCCTGGCCCTGGGGTACCTATCTCGGAGACGAGAGCTTGGCTCGCGGCGCCCGCATGATGATCTCGTCCTGGCGCCGTCACGATCCGAACATCATTCCCCCTTCGGCGAAGGGCACCGGGCCTTACGTGAACTCGCAGCTCGCGAAGATGGAGGCCATCAAGGCAGGGTACGACGAGGCGATCATGCTCAACCCCCAGGGGATGGTCGCGGAAGCAACCGGAGAGAACATTTTCATCGTCGTGGACGGCACCCTCATCACGCCGCCGCTGTCGGCCGGGGCACTGACCGGCGTCACTCGGGACTCGGTCATGAAGATCGCATCCGATCTGGGTGTTCCGGTGAAGGAAGCCGACCTGCAGCGCACCGATCTCTATCTCGCAGACGAATCGTTCGTCTGCGGGACGGCCGCCGAGATCTGCCCCGTCCGGGAAATCGACGATCGCGTCATCGGCACGGGAGAGCCCGGCGCGATCACGAAGAAGCTCCAGGAGCTGTTCTTCGCGATCGTCAGGGGCGAGGTAGACCAGTATTCGTCCTGGCTCGAGCACGTGAACTAGCAGCGGTACCGGAGACTTCCCGAGTGAGGATTGCGCGGGTCGCCTTCGCCGGCAGCATCGCCTTCGCAGTGATCGAGGGCGACGAGGCCGCGGAGCTGGAGGGATCCCCGGTCGGCGAGCTGCGCTTCACCGGACGCCGGGCCCCGCTGGCCGACCTGCGCCTCCTGGCGCCGACCCTGCCGTCGAAAATCCTCGGGGCGAGCATGAACTACCGGGACCACGTGAAGGCGATGGGCGTGGAGGAGCCGGCCGAGCCCCGGCTGTTCCTCAAGCCCTCGACGGCGGTGATCGGCCCCGGCGACCCGATCCGCCGTCCGCCGGAGTGCGAACAGATCGACTACGAAGGCGAGCTTGCGGTCGTCGTCGCAGGGCTTGTGCGCAACGCCGACGTCGAGACGGCCGGCCGCGCGATCCTGGGATACACGGTGGCCGACGACGTCACGGCGCGGGATCTCCAGGCCACCGACGACCAGTGGTGGCGCGCGAAAGGCTTCGACACGTTCTGTCCGCTCGGCCCCTGGATCGAGACCGATCTGGATCCTTCGCGGCTGGCGATCGAGACGCGGCTGAACGGCGAGACCGTCCAGTCGTCCAGCACGTCGGAGTGGATCTTCTCTCCGGCCGAGCTGGTGTCCTTCGCAAGCCGCGTGATGACGCTGCTTCCCGGGGACGTCGTGCTCACCGGAACGCCGCCCGGCGCGGGACCGATGGAGCCCGGCGACTCCGTCGAGGTCGAGATCTCCGGGATCGGCGTCTTGCGCAACGAGGTCGTAGGGTAGGCGCGATGACGTCTCCAACTCCCACCGTTCGCGTGCGCTTTGCCCCGGCACCGAGCGGGTCGTTGCACGTCGGCGGCGCGCGCACCGCCCTGTTCAACTGGGCCTTCGCGCGCAGGCACGGCGGAAGTTTCGTTCTCCGAATCGAGGACACCGACGCGTCGCGCGCAACGGAAGCCGCGATGCACGAGCTGATGGACGTGCTGCGCTGGCTCGGGCTCGATTGGGACGAGGGCCCCGACGCCGGCGGTCCCTACGCGCCGTACCGGCAGAGTGAGCGCTCCGAGGCCTACAAGCTCGCGCTCGATCGCTTGGTGGCTTCGGGGGCGGCGTATCCGTGCTACTGCACCCCCGAGGAGCTTGATGCGCGACGCAAGGAGGCCATGGCGGCAGGCCGTCCTCCCGGGTACGACCGCCGGTGTTTGAATCTGTCCGAGGCCGAGAGAGGTCCGTTTGAAGCCGAAGGACGGCCCTTCGCGGTGCGCTTCAAGGTGCCCGAAGGCTCGACGACGTTCTCAGACGCCGTGCGCGGCGAGATCACATTCGACCACGCGCAGATCGCCGACTTCGTCATCGCCCGCTCCGACGGCTCGCCGACATATCTGCTCGCGGCCGGGCACGACGACATGGCGATGGCGATAACCCATGTGATCAGAGGCGAGGACCTGCTGTCGGCGACGCCGCGCCAGATGATGCTGTACGCGGCGATGGGCTACGACCGAGCACCGACTTTCGCGCACCTGCCGTTGCTCGTCGGTGCCGACCGTCAGCCGCTGTCCAAGCGCCACGGCGACGTCTCCGTGGAGACCTTCCGCGCGCAGGGCTTCCTGCCGGAGGCGATGGTGAACTACCTCGCGCTGCTCGGATGGTCGTTCGGGGACGGAACGACGGAGCGTTTCACGCGCGACGAGCTGGTTTCGCACTTCGCGCTGGAGGCCGTGACGAAGAATCCGGCGGCTTTCGACGTGGCGAAACTCTCGGCGCTCAACGGCGAGTACATCCGGGGCCTGACGCCGGTGGAGATGGGACGCCGGCTGGAGCCGTTCCTGGCGGAGCTGTCCCCGAACGCGGAAGTGCTCGAGATGGTCGTGCCGCTGATCCAGGAGCGGATGACGCGGCTGGACGAGGCGGAGCCGATGGTGAAGTTTTTCTTCGTCGAACCCGGGCTCGATGCCGGGGCGGCGGGCAAGTTCCTGACGCCGGAGTGGGTGGGGCCGCTGGCGCAGTATGAGGCCGAGCTGAAGGCTCTGCCGGAGTGGGAGGCGCCGGCGATCGAGGCCGCCATGCGCGGGGTCCAGGAGGAGCTGGGGCTGAATAAGAAGACGGCGTTCATGCCGGTCCGGGTGGCCGTGACGGGATCGCTGATCTCGCCGCCGCTGTTCGAATCATTGGCCGTTCTGGGGCGCGAGCGATCGCTGGAGGCGATCCGGCTGGGGATCGAGCACGCAAAAGGCACAGTCTGACGGGTTTGGTTGCCGCGTCCCCGGTGCGCCGATACCATCAGGCCTCGCGTCCTTGGGGCGTAGCGTAACCCGGCAGCGCGCCTGATTCTGGTTCAGGTAGTCCTGGTTCGAATCCAGGCGCCCCAGCGAAGCGAACATCGAGCAAGGCCCCATCGTCTAGCGGCCAAGGATGCCACCCTCTCAAGGTGGAGATCGCGGGTTCGAATCCCGCTGGGGCCACTTGCAGGGACGGTATCCGAACCGCCCGGCTAATCAGTCGACGCGGATCCCAGCCAGATCGAAACCTTCGGTGCGGCCGGCTTGTGCGAGATCGCGGTCCCACGTCACGAGGACAACGCTCTCCGCACCCAGCGTCAGGGCAGACGCGAGGTGAACTGCGTCATAGCCTCTCAGGGCGTGCCGCTCTGCGAGATCACCAGCAGATTCGGCAACTTTCGACGTGACCTCGATCAGGTCGATTTCCCCAAAGCGTCGATCGAGCGAGGTCTTGGCGTCTTGCATCTCCTTCCCAGAGAGGCGCTTGGCCCGCCGCGCGGCCGCAAGGGCGGCGCGGGCCTCCGCATATGAGAGTCTGCTGGTGAAAAGGAGATCGGACCCGTCCCAAACGGCACCCGCCTCATCCGATCCGTCCTCAACGACCACGAGCTTCATGATGGCGGACGTCTCGAAGTAGGTGTTCACCTGCGCTGTTCGGTTACGAGGTCGGAGACGGTCCCCTTGGTCCGCACCCTTCGGTGAACCCTGTCCGGTCGGCGCGGCCGCTTGGCTGGGGTAACGACACCTTCGGCGATGAGCCTGTCGAGAACGGGTGGGGAAGCTACGCCGATCAGCCGAGCGATCGGCCTACCCCGCTCGGTGATGGTCACCTCGTCACCTCGTTCGACGGCGTCCAGCCACCGACGGAGCCGGTCACGTAGTTCTCGGACCCCGACCTCCAACGGTACACCTCCTAGTTGATAATTGGTACACTTTATACACTCAGGGGGCTCGCCACAAGGGTTCGCGCACCGGTCTGGGTGCCGCAGCGGGCGGAAGCGAGACGGCAAGGGGCCTTCGAGGATCTTTTCATCTCATACAGAGTATGACGCCGGCGATGGCCCCGACTACACCGTGTTCGTGAGCATGATGCGCGGACTCGATTCTGCCGTGGACGAAACCAGAGCGGTCGCCGCCGAGAGGCAGGAATATCGCCCTCCGCTGTAGAATCTCAACATATGCGAAATCGGCGGGAGGAACTGGACATGATCAGGCGTTTCGTTTCAGGGGTGTTCGCAGCTCTTTGTGTGCTGGTGCTCGTCCCTGCGGGAGCTCATTCGCCCCTGGATAGCAGCAGCGGTATGACCCATCTCGCCAACATCCAGTACGACGTCGGCACCGATCTCGCGTTCACGGGAAATTACGCGATCGCCGGAGACCTCTCTTCTACCGAAGGGGACCCCGCAGGCTTCAGGATCATCGATATCGCCGACCCATCCAAGCCCAAGGTTGTCGGGATCTTCACCTGCGTGGGGAGCCAGAACGACGTCTCGGTTTGGGGAACGCTCGTCTTTCTCTCCGTCGACGGGCGTCGCCAGAGCGAGAAGTGTGACGCGCCGGCGAGCACAGCGGATGTGCCGGGGACGAAATGGGAAGGCATCCGGATCGTCGATATCTCAGACGTAGCTCATCCGAAGCTCGTTGCGAACCTCAAGACGGAGTGTGGCTCGCACACCCACACCCTGGTCCCCGACACCGCCAAGGGACGCGTGCTCATCTACATTCAATCATCGGCGCCATCAACCCAGACCGAGCTACAGCGCGGAGAGGATCCCGAGTGCAATCGGCAAACGCACAATCGTAACTCAGTGGTGGAAGTCCCGCTTGCGCTGCCAAAGAGCGCGCGCGTGATCTCTACACCTTCTGTCGCCTACGCGGGTGAGGGTGAAATTGACGAGCCCGCGCAGTTCAGAGGCTGTCACGATGTGACGGTATTCATGCCGCGCAAGCTTGCAGGCGCCGCCTGCCTCGGCGAGAGCCAGATCTGGGACATCTCCGATCCGGTCAACCCCAAGGTATTGTCGCACATACCGACGGAGTTCCCGGGCCGCCCGATCGACATCCACCACAGCACGGCGTTCTCGTGGGACGGCAAGATCATGGTTCTGGGGGATGAAGCCGGAGGCTACTCGGGGCCTGCCTGCCTCACCGGTGCCGACCCGCTCGGAGCGCTGTGGTTCTTCGATGTCACGGATCCGGCCAACCCAGTCCAGACGGGTTACTTCAGCCTGCCGCGTCAGCGTGGATACGCGTGCACGGCGCACAATTACAACGTGGTGCCGGTTGCCGACCGCAACATCCTCGTCTCGGCCTGGTACACGGGCGGGATCAGCATCATCGACTTCACCGATCCATCCGCACCGCGCGAGATCGGCCACCACTGGCACTTCGGGAAGTACGAAGAGCCGGAGTCGGAGGTCTGGAGTGCCTACTGGTACAACGGGACCATCTACGCAAGCGACATGTCGCGTGGGTTCGACGTCTTCAAGTTCGACGATCCCTCGGTCGCGGCCGCGATCAAGCTTCCCTACGTCAATCCCCAGACGCAGGAGGCGCTGCCATCGAAGAACGCAACCTCCGATCCGACGGTGAGGAGACCGGGGAAGCCGAACACGAGAGTGCTCGGCCATCGCCGCCTCGCCTTGCCGGCGACGGGTGTCGATACACCATGGACGGCGGCGGTGCTCCTGCTTGTTGCCGCGGGAGTCGGTGGTTTGTCTCTGCGCCGCTCATTGCCGGACGAGCCGGCTCGCGGGAACCAGGGGAATCGCTAACTGCCGACGTATTCGCTCGGCGCGTCGGCGAAGAGCTTTGCGCACTCCATAGAGCAGAACGCGTAGCTGCGTCCCTCGAACGGAAGCCGAGCGGGTGCGGTGCCTCGCGGTATCTGCATTCGGCACACGGGATCGACCTCGACATCGGTGCTCACACGCCTGAGGTCGCGGATCTCGAATAGCGCGACTCTGCCCAGAATATTCAGCCGAGTCGACGGCCCGTTACTGCTCTGACCGGTGTAGCCAGAAAACCTGCCGGACTCGGGAGCGCGGTCGTAGCCGTTACGCGTCTTGATAGAGCCGTTCCATTCCAAGGCCGAGGCGCTCGTCGCCATCGGTGCGGCCGTCGACGAGCTCGAGCGACGTGTTGTCACCACTGACCTCGACCCGCGCCGAGTCCGGTGTCTCTGGAGGCCAGTCCGGCACCTCGGATCGTGCGGACAGCGCGAGCGACTCGGAAGCGGCTCGGAAGTCCAGAGCTTCCGAGTCGAGCCCGGGCTGCGGCTGCTCGTCGTCCTGCTCTATGCGGCCCGTTGAAGAGGATTCTCTTCGGGGACTACCGGTTGCGAAGCCATGTATCGAGGTCGCGTCGGTGGACGATACCGAGGATGAGTACGACGTGGTCGTCGTGGAACACGTCATACATGACTCGGTAGTCGCCGACGCGCAGCCGGTGAAATGTGTCCATCGATCCCCGGATGGTCTTGACCCTCTTGCCGGTGATCCGGCCTGTCTGTGCCACGTCGGAGCCGAGACGCTCGAGGGATTGGCGAAGCCGAGACCGAATGTCGTTCGGAAGCTTGCGAAACGTGCGCGCGGCTGACGGGGCTAGCTCGATTTCGTACCGACTCAGTCGAGTTCCCTTAGGTTTGTGGTCTTGCCGGCACGGTAGGCGGCCCGGGCCCGGCGGCGCATCCGGACGAACTCGTCTGCATTCGCCAGCACGATATCCTCGGCCTGATCGACCGGCAGGAGGACGGCGGCTGGGCGACCTCGCTTCGTGACGACGTACGCGACACCCTCCTCGACTGCGTCGATGATCTGCGACGCCGTCGCCTTTAGTTCTTTGATCCCAATCTCGGCCATGGAAACGGGACTCCTTTAAGTGACCACCTAGGTAGTTACTTTAGCCGCTTAGCGATGCCCTTGTCCAGCGAAGTTTGCTCCGGCCCCAATGCGGTGGGACTCTCACCCCACCAGACCTCGCCCCGTCTCGGCAAGCTCACGGCGGCTCCTCCTCGATTGAGCCGATCGCCGCCGCCTGTGCCGCCTCTGCATCCCCACAACGCGATTACTCTCGCCGCTCCTACGCCGTGGGCAGAGACAGCGAGAACGCCGTCCCCTTCCCAACCTCGCTCTCGACCCAGAGACGGCCGCCGAGCATCTCGGTGTACCGGCTCGCCACGGCCAGCCCCATTCCGGTACCCCGGCGCGCCGCCGTCCTTGACCCTTGGAAGAAGGGCTCGAAGATCTTCGCCTGCTGATCCGCCGGGATGCCCGGCCCCTCGTCGGCCACGGTGACGATGACCCGGCCCCCGTCGGGCCGCGCCGCAAGCGTAATGGTGGTTCCCGCGGGCGAGAACTTCACGGCGTTGTCGATGAGGTTACCGACGATTCGCGAGAGCGCATGCTCGTCGGCCATTGCCTTGAGATCGTCCGGCACGGCGACCTTAACGGTGTGCGTGGCCAGAGCCGGGGAATGGGCATCGACGAACTCCGACGCCCACGGGTGCAACGGCACCGGAACGGCGGCGACGCGTCGCCAGCCCGCCTCCAGCCTCGAGTAGTCGAGAAGTTGCTCGATGAGCTGCTCGAGCTCGCCGGCATTGCGTCCGATACGAGAAATGAATTCGCGCTGCGTCGCCTCATCGAGGTCCTGCTCCTCCATCATCGAGGCGAACCCCCTGATCGCGGTCAGCGGTGTGCGAAGCTCGTGCGAGACACCCGACAGGAACTCGTGCTTGAGACTCTCCAGCTCGTGGCGTTCCGTGACATCCTGCCCGGTGCCGAACATGGCCTCCGTCCGTCCCTCGGCGTCGCGAACTATCCGTCCGCGTGTGTGGATCCACCGCACCCTCCCGTCAATCAGCAGAGCCCGATGCTCGACCTCGATCGACTCCCCGGTCTCCACCGACCGGCGGACGGCCTCGTCTACGGCCGCACGATCACCCTCGTGGACGAGGCGCAGAAATCCCGAGTACGTCCCGTCGAACCCTTCGGGAGGAATGCTGAAGACCCGGTAAAGCTCGTCGGACCAGCTCACGGTGTCGGTGGTGACGTCCCATCGCCACGAACCCAGTGACGCGAGATGCTGTGCTTCGGCAAGCCCGCGCCGGGTATCGTCGAGCAGCGACAGCGTGTGGCGCTGCTCGCGGCCGGCCCGATCGAGCATGAGAGAGAGTCCCACGCCGGAGACCGCGAACATCGCCAGCGTGAAACCGTCGAGAGACATCCCCGCGACGCCGAAGTGCTGGGCCCCGATCGCGAGGCCGAGCCCGGCCGTCGAGACGATCACGCCGGCCGCAATTCCTCCGATCGATGCATGGACGGCGACGAGGAGGAGGAAGCCGAGGAGGCACACCATCCGAACTTGCGGAAACAACGCGGCGAAGGTTGCCGTCGTCGCTAGATCCGCAACGACGGCGCCGATCCGGGTCAGCGGGGTCTCGCGTTTCTTGGTGACGACGAACAGGGCGAAGGCGAAGGGCAAGTAGGCGGTGAGCAGTCCCGCGAGCAGCGCGCGCCGGCCGGCGGTTGCTCCCGGCAAGAACGGGGATAAGACGATCGCGGCCGCTACGACGACGAGTCGCACGATGTGCATCGCGCGGGCGAGATTGGCCGCCGGACCGCCGCGCAGGGCAGGCGGTCGGAATACATCGGCCAGCTCACGGGTAAGAGCTTTTGGGTTCACGCAGGCATCCGCCCTCGGGCCAACCGCAACGCTCAGAGAACCCCGGAGCGCAACATGGCGTCAGCATAAACGGCAGGGCGGGGGGAGACCGCGAGGGGCGACGTCAGGCTTGTGCGGGCGAAATCCGGTTTGCCACCGTGGTGTCGTAGTAGCCCATTATCTCCTCCCGGCGGTACCGGCGGTGACCGCCGAGGGTTTTGATGGCGCTGATTCGTCCGGCCATCTCCCAGAGACCGACTGTCTTGGGAGTCACGCGGAACAGCTTCGCCACCTCCGACGGTGTCATCAAGGCATCCGACCGCGGACGCGGCCTTTGCAAGGGCAGTGCCGACATCCTCATCACCTCGGCTTTCGTAACGGCAGTCATGTCCTGCTAATCGTCTACCGGTTACGGTTTCACCGCCATACGTCTAATCGCGGAAACTTGCGCGGTTGACGGACTTGTTCCAGCGCGGTTAACCGTGGTCCGAGGTGGTTTGACCTGCTTCTACGTGGCGAGCACCGAAGCCATCTCGCCGAGGAACAACGCCTCGGCGGCGCAGCAGCGTTCGAAGTCGGCGAGGTCGATGCTTTCGTTCTCACCGTGCGGCCGGCTGTCGGGATCGTCGACACCGGTAAGAAGAAGGGGGGTGCCGGGGTAGGCGTCACCGAAGGCGGCGACAAAGGGGATCGTGCCCCCCATTCCGATCTCGAGCGGTTTGCGTCCAAACGCGGTTTCGAACGCACGGCGACAAGCCTCGAATACCGGTCCGGTGGATTCCGCCTCAAAGGGCCGCCCCTTCGCTCCCCGGACCACGCGGATCTGTGCGCCCCACGGCGCGTGGTGTTCGAGATGGTCGGCCAGCGCTTCCATCGCTGTGTCGGGATCGTCGCCGGGAGCGAGGCGAAGGGACACTTTCGCCCGGGCCGTCGGGACGAGCTGGTTCGACGCCTCGGCGATCCTCGGGGCATCGATGGCCAGCACCGAGACCGCCGGCCGCCGCCACAGGCGGGCCGTGATCGATCCGGAGCCGATCATCCGAACACCCTCCAGCGCCCCCACTTGCTCCCGGAGCTCTTTCTCCGTGAGGTCGAGCGGCTCGGCCTCGGCGGTCGCGAGGCCGGGGACGGCAACGTTGCCCTCGTCGTCATGCAGGGATGCGAGCGTACGCACGAGCACCGAAAGCGCGTCCGGGAACGCGCCGCCGTACTGGCCGCTGTGCACAGCATGGTCCAGGACCGCCACCTCCACAATGCAATCGACGATACCGCGAAGGGAGGTGGTGATTGCCGGCTCACCGACCCGCCAGTTGCCGGAGTCGGCGAGCACTGCCGCGTCGGCTCGGAGCCGGTCGCCGTAGCGAGAGAGAAAGGCCTCGAGATGGGGAGACCCGATTTCCTCCTCGCCCTCGACTATGACCCGCACGCCCACCGGCAGATCGTCACCCCAGGCGCGAATCGCCGCGTAATGCATGGCGATTCCGCCCTTGTCGTCGCCGACGCCTCTGCCGTACAAACGACCGTCGCGCTCCGTCGGCTCGAAGGCAGGTGAAAGCCAGATCCGATCGATCCCCGGAGGCTGAACGTCGTGATGCGCGTACAGCAGCACCGTCGGGGCGCCCCGAGGCGCCGGGCGTGACCCCAGGACTGCCGGATGCGCGCCGTCGATCTCGAGAATCTCGGTTTCGAGCCCGGCGTCGCCCAGAACCTCGGCCGTCGCGTGGGCGGATCGGCGAACCTCGGCGGGGTCGAAGCCGTCCGCGCTCACGGATGGGATCCGCACGAGACGCTCGAGGGCGTCTCGGGTCTCGCGAAGCTGTACTGCGACCGATCGGCGGATGTCCACGGACGGCAGTATACGGAAGCCCCGCGCCGGCTAAAAACCAGGCTTTTACAGGGCCCCGGGTCTTTGACTCGCCTGGTGAAGCGTCGTATGGTTCGGCCGATCGAAAGGGAGGTGATCGGTTGAACAGGGCGCAGTTGCTTAGGACGGTCTCCGACCGGACCGGCATGGCGAAGAAGGAAGTCGAGCACGTCTACGAGAACGTCGTGCGCACGATCCAGGAGAACGTCAAGAAGGGCGAGAAGGTTGGGCTGACGGGCTTCGGGAACTTCACGCAGCGCGTGCGCAAGGCACGCAAGGCCGGCATGGCACGGAACCCATTCACCGGCGAGCAAGTGAAGGTTGCGGCGCGTCCGGCGATGAAGCTTCCGAAGTTCATACCGGCAAAGCAGTTCAAGGAGTTCGTGTCGGGCTCGCTCAAGGCGCTCCCGTCCAAGGGCCCCGCGAAGAAGAAGACCGCAGCCAAGAAGAAGTCTGCAGCGAAAAAGGCGCCGGCCAAGAAGAAGAAGACCACGAAGCGGCGCTAGGGGGATACAGACATCGAGTGCGGGGCCCAAGGGCCCCCCCACGTGATTTGGTGGGCCCGCGGGGGCAAAAAGTGCGGATGGCGGG
>JBKKBZ010000100.1:0-24281 GCA_046713235.1 Actinomycetota bacterium
CCAGCGCGGAGCAGAGGGTCCTTCCCCGGATCGCCTCGTCGATCGCGGTTCTGTCGGCTTCAAGGTTGCGCACGATGACCTCCCCCATCCGCGGCTGGACCCAGCGGGCCCGCCCGATCGATCTGAAGACTAGGATGTAACCCACCTTCGGGACAAGGGCCGCGACCCGGACCGCCCGCGCGCTCCAAGCACCGCCCGCACCAAGCACCGCCCGGCCCGTCCCGCCCACCTTCCACGCCCGGCGGGTTGCCTCTGTGCAAGCCGCTTGCATATGTGAAAACGGCCCGGCGCGGCCGGTTGCTTCTGTGCAAGCGGCTTGCATATATGAAAACGGCCGGGCGCAGGGAGATCCCGCGAACGGCTCAGGAAACCGGCCAAAGGCGCGGAGGGACGATGAAGGGAAACAGAATTTCCCCCGACCCGCCCGGCCGGGATTGGGTACACTCCTTGGTCCTGCCCCGGTGGAGCAGATTGGAGTGCTCGTCACCCTGTCAAGGTGAAGGTCGCCGGTTCAAGTCCGGTCGCGGGCGCTGCGGGGCTCGGCCCGTCACTCTCAGGCCAGGTAGCTCAGTTGGCAGAGCACGCGGCTGAAAACCGCGGTGTCGCTGGTTCGATTCCGGCCCTGGCCACGGAATCCCCAAGATGGCGAATATTCGGGCAACACGAGAGGGCGGCTGGTTAGCCGCCCTCGATCGCTTTCTTCGCTGTTTCGGGGCGGTTAGCCCCGGGTCTGCCCGACGCCTTCGAGCAAGCTCATTACCTCGGACTCGCGGTACCGGCGGTGGCCGCCGAGAGTTCTGATCGAGGACAACTTGCCTGCCTTCGCCCAACGCGTGACCGTCTTCGGATCCACGCGGAAGAGCGCGGCCACTTCAGCGGGGGTTAGAAGCGTCTCGCTGGTAGTTTGTTCCCGCTTCATGCTTTCCCTCCTCTCGCCTTCCGCGACATCCCGACTGCGCCGCGGTTGTCTGGTGTGTCCGGCTTCATTCTCGCCGGGGTTCGGTGCCGGGTCGATGGTTCTTTTGGGTCATATTCCGCGACCCGACTCCCATGGCCGGACTAGGCCCTCCTGGTTCGTTCCTCCTCTTGGACCGTCTTAGGCTTCCTTCGACCATTAAAGCGCCCTGCTGAAGCCTTTGTGAATACCTTTTTTCACCGATCTTCGGCCCGATAGTAACATAGCTATCGAATTCGGACAAGCATGTTTTGCAGCCTGCCGGTTTTCCAGCCCGTCCCTCGCAATTGTCGAGCCGGGATCGCGATCCGTGAGCAACCCGCCGGGCTACGATGGGCGCGTGACCGATCCGAGCCGCCCCGTTCGCAAGCGCCGCCCGTACACGACAGGAGACGAGGAACTCGACGCCCGGATTCGGGCGCTGGTGGAAGAAGTGGCCCGGCTCGACCGGGATTTGGCCTTCGAAATGATCGTCACCGCCATCCGCATGGCCCACGAGCCGACTTCCCGGCTCGATCGCAAGATCGCCAACTCGGCCTTGAAGGAGATGAGGTACGCGTTCCGCGTGTTCGCTCCGTACCGCGACGACCGAAAGGTCAGCGTGTTCGGTTCGGCGCGCAGCAAGCCGAGCGATCCCGAATATGCCGTGGCGCGAGAGTTCGCCAAGCGTATGGCCGAGCGGGGATGGATGGTAGTCACGGGCGCGGGTCCCGGCGTCATGGAAGGCGCCCAGGAAGGCGCCGGGGCGGCGCGGTCATTCGGAGTAAATATTCGCTTGCCGTTCGAGGCCCAACCGAACGCATTCATCGCCGACGACCCCAAGCTCATCAACTTCAAGTACTTCTTCACGCGCAAACTCATGTTCATCAAGGAGGGCGATGCATTCGTCCTTTGCCCCGGTGGGTTCGGCACGCTCGACGAAGCGTTCGAGCTTCTGACGTTGATCCAGACCGGAAAGAGCGACCTGCATCCGATCGTGTTGCTCGACGAACCGGGCGGCACGTTCTGGAAGGGATTCGAGGGATTCGTGCGCGAGAATCTTCTGGCTCGCGGATACGTCTCGCCCGACGATTTCCGTCTGTTCATGCGGACCGACGATGTCGATGCCGCGGTGGCGGAGATCGAGCGCTTTTATCGCAACTATCACTCCCAGCGGGTGGTTCGCGGGCGGTTCGTGTTTCGTCTGGAGCGATTGCCGGATGCCGGCGCCCTCGATTCCCTGTCGAAGGAGTTCGGCGACATCCTGGTTGCCGGCGGGCTGGAAGTCGCCGAGCCGTCGCCGGAGGAGATCCGCGACGAGGATGCCGTCGGGCGTCCTCGCATCACCTTTTTCTTCGACAGGATGCACTACGGGCGCCTTCGCATGCTGATCGACCGTTTGAACGACTTCTAAAGCGGCTTCGCTATGATGCGCGCCCGATGAACGTCTTCGAGGCGCTCGGCGGTGAATATGAGACCGTGACCTTCGGGCACGATCCGGCGGCCGGACTGCGCACGATCATCGCCGTGTACTCCACAGCGCTGGGCCCCGCTCTGGGTGGCACGCGCATGTGGCCGTTCGCATCTGAAGAGGAGGCACTCCGCGACGTACTACGTCTCGCGAAGGCGATGGCGTACAAGGCGTCGGCGGCGGGACTCGACCTCGGCGGCGGCAAGGCGGTGATCATCGGCGACTCGCGATCCGACAAGACGCCCGCGCTGCTCCGCGCGTACGGCCGCGTCGTCGACCGGCTCGGCGGCGCGTACATCACGACCGCCGATGTTGGCACGACGACGGCCGATCTCGACATCGTCGCCGAGACCACGAGGCACATCGCCGGCACGTCGTCGGGCTCGGGGGAT
Source organism: Actinomycetota bacterium (assembly GCA_046713235.1). GTDB lineage: Bacteria > Actinomycetota > AC-67 > AC-67 > AC-67 > JBKKBZ01. The sequence goes on from JBKKBZ010000100.1 coordinate 2,798, forward strand.
CCGTCTCCTGTGACCGCGTACGGGGTGCTGCACGGCATTCGTGCGGTGGCGCAGGAGGTCTGGGGCGAGCCGTCGCTGCGCGGGAAGAGGATCGCCGTGCAAGGCACCGGGAAGGTCGGCGGAGCACTCGTGCGACATCTCGCCGAGGAAGGAGCGGTCCTGGCCGTGTCCGACATCGACGCCGAGAGCGTGGGCAAGCTCGCTGCCGAGGTCGGAGGTGATGTGCTGTCTCCGGAGAACGTGCTCGCCGCCGAGTGCGACATCCTAGTGCCGTGCGCGCTCGGGCCGGTCGTGACCGACGAAACGCTGCCGCGGTTCGCGTGCCGCGCCGTCGCCGGTGCGGCAAACAACCAGCTGGAGCGGCCGGAGCACGCGGAGGCGTTGCGGAAGCGCGGAATTCTCTATGCGCCGGATTACCTGATCAACGCGGGCGGCCTGATCAACGTTGAGGACGAGCTTCACGGCTACGAGGCGGACCGCGCTCACCGCAAGGCTGCGGAAATCGGCGGCCGGCTTCGTGCCGTGTTCGCGCGAGCACGCGAGGAGCAGGTGTCGCCCGCCGTCGCCGCCGACCGGATCGCCGAGGACCGCATCCGAGCCGCCGGGTCCCGACCCTTCACGTAGGCCGACTCGCTGCCGATTGCGCGGCGCACGGACCTCTGTGCTCCGCGATACCTGCGCTTGGCGCGCGCGAGGGGTAGCATCCGGACGCCATGGAACAGATCGAGCGCAAGGCGAAGCAGATCCTCCGGCTGGCGTCGATCAAGGACGTCCCCGTCGACCTCGAGCGAGTGCTGGCGCACCTCCGTATCCACCACGAGCGGCCCTGGCATCTCTCCTCCGACGTATGGACCGGCCTCACCCGACGTGGCCGGGGCAGGACCCGTCTAAAGGGGCAAGAGGGGCGGCAAACGGCACGGTCCCGCTGGAAACTCGCCCACGAGATCGGCCACCACGTTATCCACACCGGGGAACCGGCACTCCGCGGCACCGGTCAGTGGGAGCGCAACGAACTCGAGCACGAGGCAGACCTTTTCGCCGCCGGTCTCCTGATGCCCTCCGCCCAGATCGAGCGCGCCGTCAAGGCCGCTCAGCGCGACCACCAACTGGATCTCGACGACCTGGCCCGCACCTTCAAGGTCGGCCGGGCCGAGATGGAAAAGCGGCTCCGCCAGCTTGGCCTTCTGCGTAAAGAGATCACTCGGATGTGAGACGCGCCTTCGGGCGTTGCCCCTGGGCGATTCCGGCCTGCCGTTGACGGGGCAATCGCACTACTGCGACCATATATGCTGCCTCCCCCACGGCGACCCCCGGAGGGCGGCGCATACCCCATGAGCAGCCGGAGACCCCGGCGACGAGGAGGAATCATGAGAGGCGTGGTGGACCCCGCGTCCATCCCGACGGAACCCATCCAGCTCCTGCGGCCCGACGGCACGCTCGTCGAGGACCCGGACTGGGAAATCGACCTGAAGGAAGAGGACCTCAAGCAGATCTACCGCTCCATGGTGCTGGCCCGTCGGGCCGACCAGGAGGGAACAAACCTCCAGCGACAAGGGGAGCTGGGCGTCTACACGCCGCTCCTCGGGCAAGAAGCCGCGCAGGTCGGCAGTGCGTACGCCCTCGACGACAAGGACTGGATCTTTCCGTCCTATCGCGAGCTGGCTCCGGCGATGATGCGCAAGATCGACCCGGCTGCCGTCATGCACCTGTTCCGTGGAACGGTTCACGGCGGAGACTGGGATGCGCGCGAGCACCGATTCGCCTACTACACGGTGCCGATCGCGACGCAGATGCTGCACGCCGTAGGCTTCGCGCACGGCGCCAAGATCGACAAGCAGAACCTCGTCGTCATCGCGTACTTCGGCGACGGTGCGACGAGCGAGGGCGACTTCCACGAGGCCTGCAACTTCGGCGGCGTGTGGAAGGATCCCGTCGTGTTCTTCTGTCAGAACAACCACTACGCGATCAGCGTGCCGGTCAGCAAGCAGACCGCCGCACCCAGCATCGCCGCGAAGGCCCTCGGCTATGGGTTCCTAGGCGTGCGCGTGGACGGCAACGACGTTCTGGCCGTGTACGCGGTGACGCGGGAGGCGGTGCGGCGAGCACGTGAGGGACACGGACCGACGCTCATCGAAGCGGTGACGTTCCGTCGCGGTCCGCACTCCACCGCCGACGACCCGACCCGCTACCGCACCAAGGAAGAGCTTGCGACGTGGGAGGCCCGCGATCCGATCGCACGCTTCACCACCTACTGCCAGAATGCGGGCGCCATCGACGACGAGTTCGTCCGGGCCTGCGAAGAGGAGGCCGCAGGGATCGCCTCGCATATCCGGGCCTCGATCGTGGGAGCCCAGCCGCGACCCATGACCGATCTCTTCGCAAACGTGTTCGACGAGATGCCGGTTACGCTGCGCCGGGAGCTCGCCGCGTTCGAGGAAGAGCAGTCGTCGAGGGGAGAGGGTTAGCCGTGGCGTCGATCACGATGGCACAGGCGCTGAACGAAGGACTCCGCTACGCCATGCAGAAAGACCCCAAAGTCGTCTGCCTGGGCGAGGACGTCGGCAAGCTCGGCGGCGTCTTCCGAATCACCGACAAGTTGCAGCAGGAGTTCGGCGAGGATCGTGTGTTCGACACGCCGCTGGCCGAGTCGGGCATCGTCGGCACGTCGATCGGCATGGCGATCTACGGCCTGAGGCCGGTGGCCGAGATGCAATTCGACGGATTCACCTATCCCGCCTTCGAGCAGATCGTGTCCCACGCGGCCAAGTACCGGTTCCGGTCGGCGGGCCGGGTCACGCTGCCGCTCGTAATTCGCATCCCGTACGGCGGAGGCATCGGCGCCGTCGAGCATCACTCGGAGTCGCTCGAGGCGTATTTCACGCACACCGCCGGACTCAAGGTCGTCTCGCCGTCGACGCCGTCCGACGCGTTCTCGATGATCGTGCAGGCGATCGCCGACCCGGATCCGGTGATCTTTCTCGAGCCGAAGCGTCGTTACTGGGTGAAGGAGGACGTCGATCTGCCCACGAACGGACTTCCGTTCGGCAGGGCGGTCGTGCGGCGGCCGGGTACCGAGGTGACGCTGGTGTCGTGGGGCCCGTCGATGCAGACCTGTCTCGACGCCGCCGAGGAGGCGGAGTCCGACGGCGTGTCGGTCGAGGTGATCGACGTTCGGTCCCTGGTGCCGCTCGACCTCGACACCATCGCCGAATCGGTGAAGAAAACCGGCCGTGCGGTCGTCGTGCAAGAGGCTCCGCTGACGGGTGGTTACGCCGCCGAGATCGCCGCGCGCATCGCCGAGGACGACTTCTTGTCGCTCCAGGCGCCGGTGCTACGCGTCGCGGGGTTCGACATGCCGTATCCTCCCGCCAAATCCGAAGATCTCTTCCTTCCCGATGTCGACCGCATACTCGACGCGGTGGACAAGGTGCTCAACTACTGACGAAGGAGCGCAGCCGATGGCCCAGGAGGTCCGCGAATTCAAGCTCCCCGACCTCGGGGAGGGCCTCACCGAAGCGGAGATCGTTTCCTGGATCGTCAAGGAAGGTGAAGAGGTCGCGCTGAACCAGCCGATCGTCGAGGTGGAAACCGAGAAAGCGATCGTCGAGATCCCGTCGCCTTTCGCCGGCGTCGTAGAGAAGCTGCACGGCGAGGTGGGCGAGCGCGTCGCCGTCGGTGCCCCCCTCATCAGTATCAAGACGAGTGCCGACGCCCCGCAGACCGGGCGCCGGCAAGAGGTGCTCGTCGGCTACGGCCCCGAGGAAGGAAAAGGCAAGCGGCGGCGCAAGAAGATCGGCCGGCGCGACGACGGCGCCGAGGAGACCGCGGAGGAGCCGGCGGCTCCGGCGAAAGCGCTCGCGACTCCCGTGGTGCGCAAGCTCGCGAAGGACCTCGGGATCGACATCGACAAGCTCACAGGGTCCGGATCCGCCGGACGGGTGACACGCGAGGATGTGCTGGCGGCGTCTCCCGGCGGCGCGAGGGCGCCGGTCGCGGCGGCCCCTGCAAAGTCTGCCGCGGCTGCGGCGCCGAGCGCACCAGTGGAACGGCGCGTGGCCGGCGTCGAGGGCGAGGAGCGCATCGCGGTGCGCTCCATCCGCCGCTCGATTGCCGAGCGCATGGTTCGGTCGTACTCGGAGATACCCCATGTCACCGAATGGGTGACGGTCGACGCCACCGAGCTCATGCGCATTCGCGGCGAGCTGTCCGCAGCGCCGGAGGCCGAGGGCGGGAAGGTCTCTCCTCTGCCACTTTGCGTTCGCGCGCTCGTGGCGTCGCTGCGCAAGTTCCCACGCGTGAACTCCGCCTGGGATCCGGACGGGCCGGAGATCGTCGTCAAGCAGCACATCCACGTCGGCATCGCGGCCGACACCGACCGGGGTTTGCTCGTGCCGGTGGTGCGTTTCGCAGATCAGCTCAACGTCTTCGAGACGTCGCGCGAGATCGCCCGCCTCGTCGGAACGGCGCGCGACGGATCGATCGGCCCCGGCGATCTCACAGGATCCACGATCACGATCACCAACGTGGGATCCTTCGGGATGGAGGGGGGAACACCGATCATCAACTATCCCGAGGCGGCAATCCTTTGTCTCGGGACGATCACACCGCGCCCGTGGGTGGTGGACGGCGAGATCGTGCCGCGCCAGATCATGACGATGGCGCTGACGTTCGACCACCGCATCCTCGACGGGGCGGAGGCCGGGCGGTTCCTGCGATATCTCGCCGATCTCATCGAGAGCCCGGCGAGGCTCCTCGGGCTTCTTTGAGGTAAGAGGGCGAGTCCGGGCGGAGCCGCCGGCAGTTACTCGCTCGGTTTCCGGGGAGCTCGCCCCGAAGCGATCGCCCGCAGCGTCTCGGCATCTACCGAATCGGGCGCACGCGCCGGCTCGGGAGTATCCGAAGGCGGGCTCTCGTCGTCGTCCTCGGAAGAGCGGCCGAGCGTGACCACCGGCTCGGATTCCTGTTCGGGCGGTGGGGTAACTGTCTCACTCTCTTCCCGTACCGCCTCCGCCGCCTCTTGGCTCTCTTCCCGTACCGCCTCCGCCGCCTCGCGCGTCAGCTCCCACACCGCGGGCAGCGTCACCGCCATGCGGTCGCGCGAACGACGCGGAAACGCCACTGTGAATGTCGATCCCGTCCCCGGCGTCGAGGTCGCCGACACGCGGCCTCCTTGCGCCTCCACGAGACTGCGCACGAGGAACAGCCCGAGCCCGACGCTCGCGCGCGTCCGCTCGCCGGTCGATCCTTGCGTGAACCGCTCGAACAGATGCGGCAGCTCCTCCGGCGGAATGCCGTATCCTTGGTCGCGCACGTTGATCCGGATCTCGTCCGATGCGTAGTCGACCCAGATATCGACCTTGGTCTTCTTCGGCGAGTACTTGAGCGCATTGTCGAGCAGGTTCGTCACAACGTGCTCCAGCGCGTCGGGATCCCCATAGAGCCCCGGATCATCGACGGGGATCTCCACGGCGATCGTATGCCGCTTCGCGGCCGGCTTCATGTCCTTGACGACTTGTCCGATCACGGCCGCCAGGTCGATGTGCTCACGCCGCAGCTTCCACAGGCCGGACTCCATCCGCGACGACTCCAGCAGCTCCCCGATGAGCTTCAAGATACGCTCGCCCTGGCGCTGGATGATGTCGAAGAATTGCTCGCGGCGGTCGCGTGGCAACGCATCCATGCGCTTGCGCAGGATGCTCGCGTAGCCGAGCATGGACGTCAACGGCGTTTTCAGCTCGTGCGTGATCGCCGCGACGAAATCACTCTTAGCCCGGTCGATTTCGGCCAGGCGCTCGGCGACTTGCCGTTCGCGTTGCAACGCGCTCGCGCGCGCGACGGCGACCGACGCGTCGTCGGCGAACGACGTGAGCACACGCAGCTCCCGGTCGCCGAAGCGCTTGCCACTCGCCGTTGCCGTGATCACCCCGATGAGTTCCTCGCCGACGACGACGGGAGCCGTCACCGACGACGGTGGCGGGTCGTTCGACAAGACCGGCCGGCGTTGTAGCGCCGCGCTGCCGGCGGGCGTCGAGAAGGCTTGCTCGTCGGGCGGCGCAGGGCCCGGCGTCGTCCATCCGAGCGGAATCAACACATTGCGATCCTCGTCCACGCCGTACACGACTGCCTGCACGGCGCCGACGGTCACCAGGGCGCCTCGCGCGATCGCCTCCATGATGTTCTCCGGCGAGGCGCGGTTGAGCCCGCGGCTGGCTTCGTGCAGCGCGAGAGAGTCCTCCGCGCGCCGCTCGAGGTCTTCATTCAGGCGTTCCGCCGACAGATACGACTGCGCGACATTGCGCCGGCGGCTCTCGAGGACCCACACGGCGATCGCGCCGGCGGCCGCCGCGGCGAAGGCCACCCAGCGGACCGGTCCGGGGCGGAAGGCGGGGCGCACGGCCGGGGGGAGGTCGGAGAAGAAGAGCGACAGCCCGGCATAGAGCGCCGCCGCTGCTCCGAGAGCTACCGCAGCCGTCGGCCAGAAGAGCCGCAGCTTCGGCGGCTTTACGCGCTGATCCTGTCGCGTAATCATCCCTCGATCACCACTCGCCGGTCGCCTTCTGCGACCTCACCTACTGGAAAGGCCGGACGGCCGGCGGCGTCAAGCCGGTCCACGATGCCGGCCACCTCCTCGGGTGCGACGACGAGCAGCATGCCGAGCCCCATATTGAACGTGCGTAGCATCTCATCATCACCGATATCGCCCTCAGATTGAAGGAACCTGAATATCGGTGGCTCCGGCCAGGATGTGCGCAGTACCACGGCCCCTAGGCCCTCCGGCAGCGCGCGCACCAGGTTCCCCCCGATTCCGCCGCCCGTGACATGCGCAGCAGCCCGAACCCCGGCCAGCCCGAGCAAGTGCGGGGCGTAGATCTCCGTCGGGACGAGCAGCTCTTCGCCGAGAGAGTGGCTCCACCCCTTGGGCGTAGAGGCCAGATCGAGGTCGTTGCGCAGGATCACCGCGCGCACGAGCGAGTAGCCGTTGGCGTGCAGGCCGCTCGACGCAATGCCGAGGACGACATCGCCGGCTTGCACGAGATGCGGTCCCCACATGCGGTCGTGCTCGGCGACGCCGACGCCGAACCCGGCTAGGTCGTAGGTGTCGGGATCCATCGTTCCGGGATGCTCGGCAGTCTCTCCCCCGACCAGCGCGCAACCGGCCTGCCGGCAGCCTTCGGCGATGCCGGCAACCACGCGCTCGAGGCGTTCCGGAACAATGCGCCCGCAGGCGATGTAGTCGAGGAAGAACAGCGGCTCGGCGCGGTGACACACGAGGTCGTCGACGATCATCGCGACGAGGTCCACACCGACAGAGTCGTGACGGTCGAGGGCTTGGGCGATCGCGAGCTTGGTGCCGACGCCGTCGGTTGCCGACACGAGCACCGGCCGCTCGTAGGCGCCGAACGCCGGAGCGAACGCCCCGGCGAATCCGCCGAGGTCGGTGACGACCTCACGACGGTGCGTGCTGCGCGCGTGCGCCTTAATGAGCTCGACGAAGCGCTCGCCGGCGTCGATGTCCACGCCGGCGTCACGGTATCGCATGCCGCGGCGGCGGACGTCGCTCACGGGCGGGAGGGCTGCTCCTTGGTCTCCAGGACGAACTTCGTCTGGGCGCTTTCGTCGGGGACCGGCGCGGGGTAAATGCCATCGAAGCAGGCACGGCAGAAGGCATCGTTCGCCGATCCCGTTGCCCGAACGAGACCGGCAAGAGACAGGTAGGCCAGGGAATCTGCGCCGATGTAAGAACGTATCTCGTCTACTGCAAGGTCGCTGGCGACGAGCTCGGCCTTGGTCGCCATGTCGATGCCGTAGAAGCACGGCCAGCGAATCGGCGGACTGGTGATGCGCAGGTGCACCTCGCGCGCGCCCACCTCGCGGAGCATCGCGACGATCTGCTTGGTGGTGTTGCCGCGCACGATGGAGTCGTCCACGACGACGAGACGCTTGTCCCGGATAGCCTCGCGCAGCGGGTTGAGCTTGAGGCGGATGCCGCGCTGGCGCAGGGTCTGGCTCGGCTGGATAAACGTCCGGCCGACGTAGCGGTTTTTTACGATTCCGTCGCCGTAGGGAATGCCGCTTTGCTCCGCGTAACCGGCGGCGGCAACCGGCCCGGTGTCGGGCACGCCGATCACGACGTCGGCCTCGACCGGCGCCTCCTCGGCCAGGATGCGGCCCATCTCGCGGCGTGCTTCGTGGACACCACGCCCGTAGAGCACGCTGTCGGGGCGGGCGAGATAGACGAACTCGAAGAGGCAAAGCTTTGGCGTGGGAGGGGCGATGATGCGGCTGCGGAGTCCGCGCTGGTCGATGGAGACGAGCTCGCCCGGTTCGACGTCGCGGACGAACGAGGCGCCGACGATGTCCAAGGCGGCCGTCTCGCTGGCGAGCACCCAGCCGCCGTCCGGCAGACGGCCGATCGACAGCGGGCGGAAGCCGTGCGGGTCCCGGACGCCGTAGACCGTGCGCTCGTCCATGATCAGGAAGCAGTACGCGCCCTGAAGCAGGGGTAGCGTGTCGGCGATCGCGTCTTCGAGGTTGCCGTTGTTCACCCTCGAGGCGAGCAACTCGGCCACGACGTCTGTGTCGGTGCTGGGGCCCCGCCCGGGCCGGCGGCCGGCGGCCCCGGCAAGCTCTGCGGTGTTGGTCAGGTTGCCGTTGTGGCCGATGGCGATCCCGCCGCCGACTGCCGTCGGCTTGTAGGCGGGCTGAGCGTTCTCCCACACCGTCGAGCCGGTGGTCGAGTAGCGCGTATGGCCGATGCCGATGGTGCCCTGAAGCGTAGCCAGCGTGCGCTCGTCGAAGACTTGCGAGACCAGGCCCATCTCCTTGTAGACGAGGATACCGGAGCCGTCCGAGACGGCGATCCCGGCCGATTCCTGCCCTCTGTGCTGCAAGGCATAGAGGCCGAAGAAAATGAGGTTGGCGACCTGCTCGTTCGGCGACCAAACGCCGAAGAGACCGCACTCTTCCTTGGGGGATTCCGCACCCATCGCCGGGCCAAGTCTACCAGCGAAGGCGCGCAATCCCGCACCGCGCGGGCAGCATTTTCAGGTTTGAATGGGTGAGAAATGGGCGTTAGCAACGGCGCTGAGTGCGGCTACCCCTGGAGCCGCCCACGATCTCGGCCAATGCGGCGCCAGACGAGCAAGGCGATCACCGCGCCGATGATGGAGCCGATCAGGCCGCTCGGCGAGAAGTCCTTATCGCCTGAGATCATGAGGCTTCCGATCAGGCCACCGATCAGTGATCCGACGAGCCCGAGAATGACTGTTCCAACCCAGCTCATCGAGTCGCGCCCCGGCACGATCGCCCGGGCGATGAACCCCGCGATCAAACCAACGAGCAGCCACCACACAACGTTCATTCAGACCTCCTTCGGTGAGTCTTCGTTTGGGGAGTCTTCCCAGGAGGAGGCAAGGGAAATCCTAGAGCCGACGAACGCGGCAACGCCGAGCCTTCGGGACCCTCAGCCGCCATGCGGATACGGCATGAGGGCGTCGGCCGGGATCACACCGAGGCGGCCGGCCTTGTAGTCCTCGAACGCGGCCACCAGCTCGTCGCGGGTGTTCATCACGAACGGTCCGTAGGCGGCGACGGGCTCGCGGATCGGGCGGCCGCCGAGGACGAGCACCTCGAGCGACGGCGAAGGGCTCTCCTGCCGCGCGCCGGCCCACACCGTGACCTTGTCGCCGGCGCCGAACACCGCGAGCTGCCCATGCCCCACCGGGCGTCCCTCGGCCCCAACGGTCCCCGATCCCGCCAGGACGTACAAGAGCGCGTTGAAATCCGAGTGCCAGGGCAGCGTCAGGCGCGCGCCCGGCGACACCGTAGCGTGCACGACCGCGATCGGCGTGTGCGTCGCCCCGGGACCGGCGTGACCCGCGATCTCGCCGGCGATCAAGCGCACGAGCGCTCCGCCGTCCTCCGACGACAGCAGCGTCACCTGCTCGCCCTCGAGCGCCTGATAGCGCGGCGGCACGAACTTGTCGCCCGACGGAAGGTTCACCCAGAGCTGAATGCCGTGGAAGAGCCCGCCCCTGACGACGAGCGCCTCGGGCGGCGTCTCGATGTGCAGGATCCCCGACCCGGCCGTCATCCACTGCGTCGCGCCGTCGGTGATGAGTCCTCCACCGCCGTGCGAGTCTTGATGCTGGAACGTGCCGTCGATCATGTACGTGACGGTCTCGAAGCCGCGGTGGGGGTGCCAGGCCGTGCCTTTCGGCTCGCCTGGGGCGTACTCGACCTCGCCCATCTGATCCATGTGCACGAACGGATCGAGGTCGGCGAGCGAGACGCCGGCAAACGCGCGGCGCACCGGGAAGCCCTCGCCCTCGAAGCCGCGCGGCGCCGAGGTGACCGAGCGCACCGGGCGCTCGACGCCGGGCGCGAGATCGATGCGAGGCAAGCTCACGGGGTCGCGGTGGACCGCTGGCATGGATCCTCCAAATCGCCGGTCTTCGAGACTATGCCAACGCGGGTGGGCGGCAAGCTATTCCGCAAGCATGGCCGGCAGCGCCCGGCGCTATCGCCGGCGGATCAAGCGGTGCCCTACCATGTGCTGCGTGATCACGGTCTACGGAGCCATGTGGTGCGGCGACTGCCGCCGCTCCAAGCGCTTCCTCGACGGCAAAGCCGTGCCCTACGAGTGGATCGACGTCGAGAGCGACGCGGAGGCCGCCGACTACGTCCGCGAGGTGAACGGCGGCCGCAAGACCATTCCGACGATCGTGTTCCCCGATGGAGCCGTGCTCGTCGAGCCGACCGATGAGGAGCTGGGCGCCAAGCTCGGCATCACGATGAGCTAGGCTCGCAAGGGCATCGTGGAACGAAGCCGGTCCGCTACGATCGAAGCATGACCGACGACGTTCTCGGCTTGCCGCCCGACGCACAGGGGGTGTTGCCGAGCCAGTACCTCGTCCGCGCGATCGAGGAGCGCATCATCGATGCCGGCGACGACTTCAAGGTGCCGTCGTCGAACATCCAGCCTGCCAGCATCGACCTGCGCCTCGGCGAGACCGCGTACCGCATTCGCAGCAGCTTCCTTCCCGACTCACGGCCGGTCGAGGAGAAGCTGAAGGACTTCATCATCGACGAGATCGACCTCCGCAGGGAGGGGGCGATCCTCGAAACAAAGCGCCCGTATCTCATCCCGCTGCTGGAGCAGGTGAATCTCCCGCCGTCGATCCGGGGAAAAGCGAACCCGAAAAGCTCGACGGGCCGGCTCGACGTGTTCACGCGCGTGATCACCGATCGCAGTTACCGCTTCGACGAGATAACCGCCGGCTACCATGGAAAGCTGTACCTCGAGGTCGTGCCGCTGTCGTTCACGGTACGGGTGAAGCAGTTCCTCGCGCTGAATCAGTTGCGGCTGTCGGTCGGGCGATCGGTGCTGGAGGACCAGGACATCCACGCGGCGCACGCCGAGGAGCCGCTGCTGTTTCGCGGCGGGGAGCCGGTGCCATCGGCCGAGTTGGCGACCGGCCACGGCCTGTTCCTCGGCCTCGACCTGCGCGGCGACGCGAGCGGCCGCGTCGGATACCGCGCACGCGACTACGCCCCGGTGCTGGAGATGGGCAAGGAACGCGCGTACGACACCGACACGTACTGGGAGCCGGTTGTGAAGGAAGCCGGAGACCGGATCGTCCTCGCGCCGGAGCACTTCTACCTGTTGCTGTCGGAGGAGAGCGTGCGCATCCCGCCGGGGCTCGCGGCCGAGATGACGGCCTACGACCCGACGAGCGGCGAGCTGCGCACCCACTACGCCGGGTTTTTCGATCCCGGGTTCGGGTACGACCCTGCCGGAGAGTTTTTTGGGTCACGCGCGGCGCTGGAGGTGCGAGCGCACGACGTGCCGTTCATGATCGAGCACGGTCAACGCGTCTGCCGGCTGACCTTCGAGCGTATGGTCGAACCGCCGGCTGTGCTGTACGGCCAGGGGATAGGGAGCTCCTACCAGCAGCAGTTCGACACGCTGAGCAAACATTTCCGCACGACGACCTGACGGCTGCTACATCTGGGTTCGGAGGCGTTTCAAGCGTGGCCGTCGGCTTGTCGGCGGTCGGGGCCGCCGACTTGCTACCGGTGCCGGCGGCGTGCTCGCCGTGCGGCGTCGACGCGGCCGGTGAACTCGCGCGGTCGCAGGACCGGGATGCCGCGCCAGGGCGACAGAGACGTGAGATCGGCGTCGTCGGACACGATCAGGTCGGCACCGGCCGCCAGCGCAAGCTCGAGGATGCGGTTGTCCTCGTGGTCGCCCGCGTCGCTGACGCGGACCTCGGGTTCGAGCACATCCCCGTCGGAAGCGTCAACGATCTCTAGGATGATCCCGAGGTACTCCTCGACGCGCTCGATCTCCCATCGAAAACCCGTCCTCAAGACTCGCCCGACGTTCCGGAGCACGTGCTCACTCAGGAACAGCGAGAACTCCCGCGCATCGTTGACGATGCCGAGGCAGTCCGCGTAGGCGTTGTCGCTGACCGGCGGAGGGCTCGGCCACGAGCGGAACGGAGCGTTTCCCCCGGCAACCGCGCCCACGAGCACATTGACGTCGAACACGACTCGGCGCTGGTCGGTCACCGCTTGCGACGAGCCCGCAGCACCTTGTCGACAACGGCATCGACGTCTCCGTAGCCCACGCCGTGCTCGGCGGCGCGCGAGGCGCCGTATCGCTGGAGCTCGCGCAGCCGTTCGGCGCGGTCGGCAGCCTCCATGTAATCGAGCGCCGCGCGCAGGAAGGCGCTCCGGTTTCCCTGGCCGTATTTCTCGACGAGCCGCTCGAGGCGGGCCATGTCCTTCGCCTCGATAGCAAATCCGACGGTTTTCGTCGCCATGGTGCTCTTCATTGTACATGACTTGCATCTCAAGTGCAAGAACCATCGCGACGTAGAACTCAGGGTCGGCCTCTTACGACCCATATCCGGGCCGACGGCAGCTGGCCAAAGAAGACAAAGCCCCGGGAGACTCGAATACTGTTCGCCAACGTGGCTGACGTGATGGATGATGGGGAGGTCTCGCGGCTCGCGGCTTTTGGGTTTCTCGAGGAGCTGGCCCTACGACACGGGGAGACCGTGCCCTATGCGGAGTTGAAGGTCGGGTTTCCCTTCGGCGATCGCCGGATCAAGCTCCTCGGGCCGCAGGGTATCTTCACGCCGGCCGGCTGGTCGGTGCCGTTGAGCATCGCCACCTCGCCCGACAACCCGTACGGCGACGAGTGGGGCTATGCCGGACTCCTCTACCGCTACCGCGGGGACGATCCCCGGCACCGCGACAACACAGGTCTGCGCCGTGCGATGGCGAGCGCAACGCCACTCGTGTACTTCCACGGCATCATGCGCGGCGAATACATGCCGGTCTGGCCGGTGTATGTCGCCGCAGCCGACGATGCGAGGCTGACCTTCACAATCGTCGACGCGGTCGGCGCGGAGGGGCGAACGGGCGATGGCACAGTGTTCGAAGCTCCCAATCGCGCCTATGCGCACCGACTCGTCAAGACGCGTTTGCATCAAGTCGTATTCCGCCGTCAGGTCATCGCCGCGTACCGCGAGCGATGCGCGATCTGCAGCTTGCGGCATCTGGAGCTGCTCGACGCCGCACACATTCTCCGCGACGCGCATCCACGCAGCCTGCCCGAGGTTCCCAACGGGCTATCACTCTGCAAGCTGCACCATGCTGCCTTCGACCGAAACATTGTCGGAGTCCGGCCGGATCTTGTGGTCGAGGTGCGCGAGGACGTGCTGTCGGAGAAAGACGGTCCGATGCTTCAGCACGGCCTCCAGGGATTCGAAGGCTCTCGGCTGCTGCTTCCACCGCGGAAGGCCCATCACCCGAACTCTGAATTCCTTGCCGAGCGTTACGAGGAATTCCGCCAGGCGGGGTAGATAGATCTGTCCAGATCGCGATGAAGGACTTCCGCCGAACCCTGCGACGCTGGCGCTTGGCCCAGCGCCCGCCGGCGGCGACCGACTGCCTAGTTCCGGTTTAGAATCCACGCCGTGACCAACGACGCCACTGCCGAGTCGCGCCGGATCTGGGACGGTGTCTCGGCCGGCTGGGACAAGCACCGGGACACGATCGCCGCGTTCGAGCGCGCCGTCACAGACCACATGATCGACGCCGTCGGGGCGCGGGATGGCGACACGATCCTCGAACTGACGGCCGGGCCGGGCGACGTCGGCCTCGAGCTCGCACAGCGCCGCCCCGGCGCGCACGTCCTCATCACCGACTTCGCGCCGGGCATGGTCGAAGCGGCGCGGCGAGCAGCGAAAGAGCGCGGGATCGACAACGTCGAGTGTCGCGAGATCGACGCGCAAGCTATCGATCTGCCCGACGCCTCGGTGGGCGGAGTGCTCAGCCGGTACGGGCTCATGCTGGTTCCCGATCGCGCCCGAGCCTTCGCGGAGATCCGCCGGGTGCTCCGTCCCGGACGCACGCTCGCCTACGCCGTGTGGGGGCCGATCGAGACGAACCCCTGGATGACGGTGTTCGGCGCGGTGCTCGCGCAGCGCGGACACTTCCAGCCCGACCCCGGACAGGTGATGCCACTCACAACGGAGGAGGAGAACAGCGCCGCACTTGCCGCCGCCGGGTTCGAGGCCGTTGAGGTCCAACCGATCGATGCGGAGATGGTCCACGAGAGCTTCGATCGGTACTGGGATCTGTCGCGCGACATCGCCGGCCCGCTTGCGGCAATCGCGCGGGATCTCCCCGCCGAGGAAAAGGCCAGGGTGCGGGCGGCCGTCGAGGAATTCAGCATGCCTTACCGCGACGGGGAGCGCCTGGTGTTCCCGAGCCGCCGGCTGTTCGTCCGCGCGGTCTAAAACCAACCCTCGCCGATGACAACGATTGCGTTCTGCGGGCTCGGCCGGATGGGGACGCCGATGGCCGGGCGGCTGCTCGACGCGGGGCACACGCTCAAGGTGTGGAACCGCACGCGGGAGAAAGCGCGTGCGCTCGCCGACCGAGGGGTGGCCGTCGCGACCACCCCACGCGAAGCTGCGACCGGTGCCGAGTTCGCGATCACAATGCTCGCCGATGAGCACGCGCTCGAGGCGGTGCTGTACGGCGAGAACGGCATCGCCGCCGGGCTCACCGACGGCGCGACACTCGTCGAGATGTCCACAGTCGGACCCGGGGCGATCCTGGCCGTACGGGAACGGCTCCCCGAAGGCGTTGCGATGGTCGACGCGCCGGTGCTCGGCAGCATTCCCCAGGCCGAGGCCGGCCGGCTGTCGATCTTCGCCGGCGGCTCCGAGGCCGACATCGAGCGCGCATGGGGCGTGCTCGAGGCGATGGGATCACCGCGCCGCATCGGCAAGCTCGGCTCCGGCGCGGCGCTGAAGCTCGTGGTGAACTCGACACTAGGATCGGTGATGGTCGCGGTCGGGGAGGCGCTCGCGCTGGCGCGCGCGCTCGGGCTGGAGGACGACACCGCGCTGGACGCGCTTCGCAGCACCTACGTCGGCGGCGTCGTCGAGAGCAAGGCCGAGGCCATGCGTAACGGCTACCGCCCGGCGCGATTCACGCTCGAGCTTGCGGCAAAAGACATGCGGCTCGTGACCGACACCGCCAGGGCCGCCGGGGTAGACCTCGCGTCGGCCCGAGCGAACCGCGCGGCCTACGAAGGCGCCGAGGCCTCCGGCATGGGCGAGCTGGACTATGCCGCCGTCATCGAGTTTCTGCGCTCCCGCTAGCCCTCGGACCCAACCGGCGCTTGGATGGCTGGCGCGTGCTTTCGGCCGATGGCCGCGTTCTCGTCGCCCGAAACTTCCCTGCGCCGTAGGGCGGAACTCTTACGGCGCGCGTTCCCCGAGTGCGCGCGGCAGCGCCGACTCGTACACCTCGCGCATCTGTTTAACTTTCAGTGTCAACGCGCCGGCGACGTTCAACGACTCACCACCGGTACGGCCGATCACCAGTGCCGGCAGGGCGAAGCGCGTTGCAGCGACGAGCAGGAGATCGAGCGACTCCTCGGGGCAGGACACCACGGCACGCGACGCCGACTCCCCAAAGAGGTACCCGTGGGACGCCTCCGGCAGCTCGACCATCGCGCCGATCCCACCGGCCATGCACGACTCGGCCAGCGTGACGGCGAGCCCGCCTTCGGAGCAGTCGTGCGCATTGCTCACGAGTGCCCGATCGGCGCATTCAATGAGCAACTCGTGCAGCGCGCGCTCGCGGGTGAGATCCAGCGCCGGTGCAGCGCCGCCGACATGGCCGTGCATGGTCCACGCCCACGCCGATCCGCCGAGCTCCTGCTTCGTCTCACCGAGCACCACAACGGCCTCGTCCGCACGCGCGAACCCGATCCCGAGCGCGCTGGTCACATCCTCGATCATGCCGAGCATGCCGATGACCGGCGTCGGCTTGATCGACTCGCCGTCGCTCTCATTGTAGAAGGACACGTTGCCGCCGGTAACCGGCGTCCCGAACGCGCGGCACGCCTCGCCCATCCCGGCGGCTGTCTCCGCGAACTGCCACATCACCTCGGGTCTTTCGGGGTTACCGAAGTTCAAGCAGTTCGTCACCGCGACCGGCCGCGCGCCGGTGCACGCCACGTTGCGCGCAGCCTCCGCGACCGCATGCCCCGCACCGAGACGCGGATCGAGATAACAGAACCGGGCGTTGCCGTCGGTCGATGCCGCCAGCCCGCGCGTCGATCCCTCGATCCGGATCACGGCCGCATCCCCACCCGGCCCGGCGATCGTGTTGTGCTGAACCATCCAGTCGTACTTCTCGGTCACCCAACCCTTGGAGCAGATGTCGAGCGACCCGAGAAGGGCGAGCAGATCTGCCCCGAGGTCGGCAGGTGCCGGGAGCCGCAGCGGATCGTCGGCGTGAACGGCGGCGAGCCACTCCGGCCGGCGCATCGGACGCTCGTAGACGGGGCCCTCGTCGGCGAGCGAGCGCGCCGGAACCGATGCGACAAGAGCCCCGCCGCTGAGCACGCGCACATTGGATCCCTCGACGACGCGCGCAATCTGCGTCGCCGGAACGCCCCATTTCTCGCAGAGCGCGAGAACCTCCTCTGCGTCCTCGGGCGTCACGATGGCAAACATCCGCTCCTGCGACTCGCTCGTGAGGACCTCGAACGGCTCCATGTCGGCCTCGCGCAACGGCACCGCGTCGAGATCTACATCGAGTCCGACGCGGCCGCGGGAAGCCGTCTCCGACACCGCGCACGACAGGCCGGCACCGCCGAGATCCGAAAGCCCGACCAGCAGACCGCGCTCCACCAGCTCCAGGCAAGCTTCGATGAGCAGCTTCTCCTCGAACGGATCGCCGACTTGAACGCTCGGGCGTTTGGCTTCCGCCTCGGCGTCGAACGGACGCGACGCAAGCACCGACACTCCGCCGATGCCGTCGCGCCCGGTCTTCGCTCCGATGAGAATGCCCACGTTTCCGAGGCCCGTAGCGCGCGCGTGCTGGATGTGCTCCCGCCGGGCGATGCCGATGCACATGACGTTGACGAGTGGGTTTCCGCCATACGATGGGTCGAACTTCACCTCGCCGCCTACCGTCGGCACGCCTATCGAGTTGCCGTACTGCGAGATGCCCGCAACGACGCCGCCGAGCAGCCACCGCTGGCGGTACTCGTCCGGCGGCCCGAACCGCAGCGGATCGAGGATCGCGACCGGACGCGCACCGGTGGCAAGGATGTCGCGCACGATTCCACCGACGCCGGTCGCGGCGCCCTGCACCGGCTCAACCGCCGAGGGATGGTTGTGCGACTCGAGCTTGAACACCGCGACGAGCCCCTCGCCGATGTCCACGACGCCGGCATTCTCGCCGGGCCCCATGACGATGCGTGGTCCTTCGATCGGAAGCGTCTTCAGGTGGACCTTCGACGACTTGTACGAGCAGTGTTCGGACCACATCGCGCCGTACATCGCAAGCTCGGCTTTGTTCGGCTCGCGCCCGAGCGTGTCCTGTATCCGCTCGAACTCTTCACGGGTAAGGCCGAGCGCCTCCGCGGCCGTCACGAGGCGAGAGTGTCCACCAGCGCGTCGATCATCGAGCCGAGGATCACCGCGCCGTCGTCCGAGCGAATGCCCGCCGTCGGGTCGACTGCGTGCTCGGGGTGCGGCATGAGACCGAGAACGTTTCCCGCTTCGTTGACGACGCCGGCGATGTCGGCGGTGGAGCCGTTCGGGTTGCCGCCCGGGGTGCCGTCGAAATGCCGGTAACGCAGCGCCACCTGTCCGTGCTCCTCCATCGCGCGCAACCTGGCCGCGTCGGCGAAGTACCGGCCGTCGCCGTGCTTGATCGGAAGCCTGAGCAGTGTGCCGGCCGACGCCCGCCGGAGGTGCGGAACTCCCGGGGCCTCGACCTCGACGGCGACCTCACGGCAGACGAACGAGCACGTCTCGTTGCGTAGCAACGCCCCGGGCAGCAAGCCTGCCTCGGTTAGCATTTGGAAACCGTTGCAGATCCCGAGCACGAGACCCCCCGCGCGCGCGTGGTCGATGACCGCATCCATGATCCTGGCGAACCGCGCGATGGCCCCGCAGCGCAAATAGTCGCCGTAGGAAAAACCACCCGGCAGCACAACTGCATCGGCGCCCTTGAGGTCGGTATCGCCGTGCCAAAGCAGGTCCGCGTCTGCGCCGAGCAGCCGGAAAGCCCAGACGGCGTCGCGCTCGTCGTTGGAGCCCGGGAATTGCACCACGCCAACCTTCATGATCCCCCACAGAATAGTGGCCGCGCACCGCTCATGCCGGGTATCCCGCCGCCACGAGAAGCGCGGTTGCGCGCTCCTCTCCCATGCGAATCAGGGCCAGCGCGTCGTCGCAATTGCGCTGCCACTTGTCTCGGTCGATGAGTCGCCGACAGGCTTCGAGCTCGGCCCGGCGTGCGGCCAGCTCCGACCGCGCGGTGATCCCGGCACGTTTTCCCGCCAGGTGATACCCCTCGTGTGCAAGTATCGGCGCGAGGTGCACCGTCGGCGTCTCCGCTCGGGCGAATCGCACGTTGACGAAGAGCTCGCCGGTGGCGAGGTTCGAGGTCGCCTCGACCCCCGTGCGCGCGAACGCGGCGAACCGCAGACGTGCCGTGCGCAGGCCCTCCAGTGCGGTCTGCAGCTCGGATCCGATGCTTTCGCCGGTCAGCGCGCACAGTGCGCCCACCGACTTCGACAGCCGTCCTACCGCGGACGCTCTGCCTTCGAGACGAATCCCGGCAACGGCAGTGCAGACCGAAACCGAGGCAGCCGGGGTGGGCGCCGGCGCGCGAGAGATCCCGCGCACGTCGTGCGTATACGTTCCCCCGGGCGCGCTGCGGCGTTGGCCCAGCGGCTGCGCCTCCCTGGCCGGCGGCCGGATCATCAGATACACGACGAGCCCGAGCGTGCCGATGGCGAGCACGAGAAACGCCGCCAGCATGGGCTTCGACATCATGTCGCGCAGCCGCAGATCAGGCCGGCTCGCCGGGCGATCGATGCGATTCGGCGCCGGTGCCCGCGAAGGCGTCACGAAGGAGCCGGGCCTCCGTCGTCCACGTGCACAGTCGCGTCCTCGATCACCGGGTTCGACAGAAAGCGTCGCGTCATCTCCTCGACCTTCGCGCGCACGGCATCTGCCGACTCCCCCTCGACCACCATCTCGATGCGCTTGCCGATGCGTACCCCCTCGACGCCGTCGAAGCCAAGTGACGGAAGGCTCTCTTCGACCGTCTTTCCTTGCGGATCCAGGATCCCGTCTCTGAGCATCACGTGGATCCAGGCGCGAACCTTCACCCCATCCACTCCTCAAACGCCGATCCCGTGATGCGCTCGTAGGCCTCGACGTACCTCTCACGTGTGTGCTGCACGACATCGTCCGGCAGATCCGGGCCCGGCGGGGAATGATCCCATCCGGTCGCGTCGAGCCAGTCCCGCACGTATTGCTTGTCGAACGACGGCTGGGCATTGCCCGGGGCGTAGGAATCGGACGGCCAGAAGCGACTCGAGTCCGGCGTCAGCACCTCGTCCGCGAGCACCAGCTCGTTCGCGGCGTCGAATCCGAACTCAAACTTTGTGTCGGCGATGATGATGCCGCGCGTAGCCGCGAGCGCCGCCGCCGATTCGTACAACGCCAGCGTGGCTTCGCGCAGGCGTTCCATCGTTTCCCCCCCGGCGATCTCGCACGCGCGCTCGAAGGAGATGTTCTCGTCGTGTCCCGTCTCGGCTTTGGTCGCCGGCGTGAAGACCGGCTCCGGAAGCTTCGCGGATTCGGTGAGACCGTCCGGCAGGGCAATGCCGCACACCGAGCCGCTCGCCTGGTATTCCTTCCATCCGGATCCGGACAGGTACCCGCGGGCCACGCACTCGATTGGAACGATGTCCACTCTCCGGCAGAGCATCGCGCGGCCGCGAAGCGCGTCGGCGTGCTGCTTCGCCTCCGGCGGGAAATCGTCGGGGTTGGTCGTGATCCAGTGATTCCCTATGACATCGTGCGTTCGACCGAACCAATACTCTGAGAGGCCGGTGAGCACCGCACCCTTTCCGGGAATCGGCGTCGGAAGCACGACGTCGTACGCGGAGATCCGATCCGATGCCACGATCAGCACGGCTTCCCCGGCAGCGTAGAGGTCCCGTACCTTCCCGCTCTTGATCAGGGCCATACCTTCTAGAGTCACAGCGCCTCCAGTCTATTGAAAATCGTGTCGATGTGATTGAGATACCTTTGCGGATCCATGATGCGCGCCAAGTCCGCGGCGTCGAGCAGATCGGTCTCGTGCTTCAGCGTCGTCGCAAACGGCGTCCCGGCCTCCCACGTCGTCGTCGAGGCGCGCTGCACTATGCCGTACGCATCGTCTCGGGACAGCCCGCGCTCGAGGAGAGCGAGCAGGACGGCCCCAGAGTAGACGAGGCCTCCGCTCGATTCGAGATTGGCGACCATGCGGCCGGTGTCCACCATCATCCCTTCGATCACGCCCACGGTGAGATGCAGCATGTAATCGAGCGCGATGGAGGCGTCGGGCAGGATGACGCGCTCCGCGCTGGAGTGGGAGATGTCGCGCTCGTGCCACAGAACAACGTTCTCCATCCCGGCAACGGCCGCAGCCCGCACGACCCGGGCGAGGCCGCTGACGCGCTCGCACATGATTGGGTTTCGCTTGTGGGGCATCGCGCTGGAACCCTTCTGCCCGGCACGGAACGGCTCCTCCGCCTCACGCACCTCCGTACGCTGGAGGTGCCGTATCTCGACGGCGATCCGGTCGAGAGTAGATGCCATCAGCGCGCACGCGGTAAGAAACTCGGCGTGACGGTCGCGCTGCACGACTTGTGTGGACGCGTCCTCGATCCCGAGTCCCAGCCGCGCGCAGACCTCTTGCTCTACCAGGGGATCGACACTCGCATACGTGCCGACCGGACCGGAGATCGTCCCGACACAAACTTGCTGCTGCGCGAAGTGAAGGCGCGCGTTGTGGCGGACGAACTCCCAGACGTAACCGGCGAGCTTCGCGCCGAACGTCGTGGGTTCGGCGTGTATCCCGTGGCTTCGTCCCATGC
>JBKKBZ010000101.1:0-66743 GCA_046713235.1 Actinomycetota bacterium
GCTCGGGGGGGTGATCGTCCGGTGCAGTTTCGACCCCACGTCTCCGAGGCCGGCCGGCGGCCCGGCACGGGGCTGGCTCCGGCTCGCAATGCCGGAAGGGTTCATCCCGCGCGCCGGGCTGGAGCACCGGGGGGACCTCCTAGTCGCCGGCGAGGACGGCGCCGGGCCTGCGGTGATGCGCGTCGATCAAGTCAATCGCTCTCTGATCATCGGCCGGGTGCCCGGCCCGGCGCGCTTGCTGGCACTCGCCGGAGACCGCCGGCGCCTCTGGGTAGGGGGCGAGATTGAGGGGACCGCCTTCCTTGCCGAGTCCGCCGACGACGGACAAGCCTGGACACGCCTGACGGTCCCGACCGGAGTCACCGAGATCGCCGGGCTCGCCCCAGGCCCGGGTGGCCGCCTTTGGGCGGCCGGCCGGGCCACCCACGACGGGGTGCTCCTTGTCCGCATGCCCGAGGGGCGATGGCGGGAGGCGGCCCGGGTGGTGTCCGCCTCCGGACCTCAGGCTCGCTTGCACGCGATGGCCGCCGTGGGCGACGTGGTGGCCGCCGGGGGCACCTCGGGCACAGCCGGGGCTCTATTCCTCGTGGGCGGAGAAACGGCAATCAGGATCGCACTGCCGGCGTCCGGCCCGATCGACGCATTGGGCTTTGCCGGGAGGAACCGCCTCCTAGTCGCGGGCTCCCCGAGCGGGCAGGGAGTCCTGTGGGAGCGTGCCGGCGCCGGCCCTTGGCGAGAAATCCCCGTACCGGGAGCGAACAGGATCTCGGATATCGCGACGGGCGAGGGGTGGCTCGCGGTGGCGGCGTCCGGCGACTCGGACCTCATTCTCGTTTCACACGACGACGGCCAGAACTGGAGCCCCAGCTCCCTCCAGGCGGGACGGGATCCCCTGGTCATCGACCGCGCGGTCGCCGGAGACGGCACTCTGTGGGCCTTGGGACCCACCGGCATCTACCGGTCGAGAATCGATCGCCTCGGGCCGACTGCGGGCGTCCGCAACCACCCGTCCCGACCCCTACGCTTGAAAGCCCGGCCGCCGTCCCCCAGTATTGCCAAATGGCGCCCTGCCGCTTGGATACCTGATGCGCGCACGCTTCCTCCTGGTCGACGTGTTCACCGACCGCCCCTTGGCCGGCAACGCTCTGGCCGTGTTTCCCGACGGGCAAGACGTGCCTCCCGACCTCATGCAGGCAATCGCTCGGGAGATGAACCTGTCCGAGACAACCTTCGTCACCGGGGTCGAGGGCGATCTCTACGAGGTTCGGATTTTCACTCCCTCGGCCGAGATGCCCTTCGCGGGCCACCCCACGCTCGGAACGACCTGGGCTCTCCGCCACCTCGGGATCCTGAAGGAGGACCGTGCGGTTCAGCGCAGCCCGGCCGGGGATACCCCGGTCAGCCTCGCGCTCGACGTTGCCTGGCTGGAGCGGGCGGGCAGCGTCGGCAAGGATCTTCTTGATGCATCCTTCGTGGCAGAGGCCCTGGGTTTGGCCGAGACCGACATTGGGTTCAACGCGGCCCTCCTCGGCATGGAGCGGGTGATGCTGGCCCCGGCAGAGGCCGATGCCGGCGTACCGCAACTCATGGTTCCCGTCGCCGATATCGCCACACTGAGCTCGTTGCGGCCTCGCCCGGAGATCGCAGGGCTCGCTCACGACGGCATCTACTGCTTCGCTCCGATCGCGCCGACCAAGATCAAGGCGAGGTTCTTCAGCCCCGGGCTGGGCGTCTCGGAGGATCCGGCAACCGGCTCTGCCGCGGCGGGGCTGGGACTGTATCTGAGCACTCGTGCCGGCGAGTCGGCCTTTGACATCTCTCAGGGCGAGGAGGTGGGGCGGCCCTCGACGATCATGGTCGTCACGTCACGCGGGCGCGTCCGGGTCGGCGGCAGCGTCGTCCCCTGCGGCGAGGGTTTCATCAACCTGTAGTGACTCCGCCACGCGCGCACCGGCGACCACCGGCGACCACCGGATCCGGCCTCGTCATTCGCACTCGCTAAGGGTCTGTCAGTAAATAACTCTTCCTGAGTGCTTGAGGGCTCTTAGTCCCATCGAAAGCAGCGATAAGCCTTTAGCAAAGAAAGATAGATTTAAGGCATCGGGAGATAGACGATTCGGCGCCGGCGAGTCCAGTGTGGGGGCTAGAGTTGATCGCGGCGTCGGTCTGAGGAGATCGGGGAAGGAGTCGATGATGGCGAGGCTGAGAATCGACGGCTCGCCGAGGACTTGGCTCGCGCTTTTGGGCTTGCTTGGTCTTCTTGCGGCGACGGTGACCTGGCAAGGATCCGCGAAGGGGCCGAGGCTCCAGGGAACGCCCCATAACACCACGTCTGAACACGCGAGCAAGCCGGAGGCACTGGCCTCTCGCCCGGGTGAGGGGATCTCGCAGCCGGCCGATGTTCACGCACCCGGATCGGGCTTGCGTTCGATTGATCACCCGCGTGATCACCCGCGCGTGGTGACGGAGGTAAGGGATTACGAACACGCCCCCCCTCGCCAAGTCGGGGGCTCTGCGCCCGCCACCTCCAGCCCGGGGTGTCCCGACCCCCGGGGTTGCGCGGAATACCGGTTGTTCGATTTCCGTTGGGCGACGGACGCATCGGGCATAGCGAGGATTCCCTTCTTCGTGAATCCGAAGCAGCCCTGGGTCCCCAAGCAGATCGCCGTCCAGGCCACCCTCGCGGCCGCCAAGGTCTGGAACGACGCCAACCCGTCTGTGCGCTTCATCTACATGGGCACGACCGATCGCCGACCGGGATATGACGGAGATCTTCCGGGATGGGATGGGGTCAGCGTCTTTGGATGGGATGTGATCGAGCCCCATGCGGCCGGTCAGATGAGTGGCAACGGAACACGGTACACCCTAACCGAGGCGGACGTGACGCTCAACATCACCACGAAGTGGGGTTGGTATCCTTGCCGACAAGCCAACGATTCCTGCACGGAGATTCCACCGAAACCGCTTGTCTCCGCCTTCGGCGGGGGCGGGGACGGGCTCGTGATCTACGATCCTCTTGCGGGGGGCGTGGACATCCAGAACATCATGACGCACGAGCTCGGCCACGTCCTCGGTCTCGACCATCCACCATTTGAATCACGGTTCGAGCAGCTCACTATGTACGGGGCGTTTCTCGGCGACGAGCGGGAGGGCTCCACACTCGCACTTGGAGACGTCCTGGGCTCCCGAGCCGCCTATCCGTGCCGGCGCTGCGACCGGCCAAAGATCTACGCGCCGTAGCCCGTATCCGGAAACGAGACTTCTAGCAAGGCGCGAATCTGCTTCCGCTGATCCTCTGTGAGGCGAAACTCGTCTACCAATTCGAATTTCACGGCCTCGTACGCGATCAGCATGAGCCTCGTGCCGCGACGCCGGGCTAGGCAGCCAGGGTCGGCGTCGGCGTCGGCGTGGGAAGCGGCAGGGGCGGAGGGCTCGCCACCGGACTCTCAGAAGGAGAGGGCGACGGGCTCGGGCGCGGCTTCGGGCTCGCCGACGGACTCGGGCTCGGGCGCGCGCTTGCCGAGGGGGAGGCCGACGGGCTCGGCGACGCCGACGGTCCCGGCGGACCCAGCACGATCGAAGCCGCGCCCAGCACGGCGTCGATCATGGCGCGCTCGCCTCCTTCCATCCCGAGAGCCCAGATCCCCGCACCGCGAAGCCTCTGCTCGCCGACGAGCCGAGCTTTGAGCGCAAGCGACGACGGGTCGTCGTAGTAGATCTGATGCCACTGGCCGGCTTCGCGGTACGCCGTCCACGGCACGAGCGCGACGGCATCCCAGTAGCGCGGATGACCGGCCGCGGTGATCTCCGAGTAGACCACCGGCCTCGGAGGGCCGGTCGCCGGTGAGTTGGGCGACTGGTCCTTTGTGGGCCAGTCGTATCCGTAGAACGGCATCCCGAGAATCAGCGCCGACGCCGGGACCAGCCCGAGATATGACGCCACGGCGGTCTTGTAGCGTGGCAGCGGGGCGTTCGGCGAGGCGACTCCCTCACGGTACATGTCGTAGGCCATCACGAAGAACGCATCGACGGCCGGTGCGAGCGCCTTGATGTCGAAGAAGCCGTCCTCGACCTCGGCCGAAGACATGTACGTGTCGATCGTGATCTGCCAGTAGGGGTTCTCCTCGCGCAGGACCTTGGACACGCGATTGACGAACCGCGCGAAGCCGGCCCGATACGAGTCTCCGAACCCCTCGAAGTCCAAGTTCACCCCGTCCAGCTTCTTGGCCCGAACCGCGGCGGATAGCTCTTTGCCGAGACGATCGGCAGCGCGTGGGTCCGCTGCAAGGCGCTCCAACGTCTTCGGAGCAAAGCTCTTCGCCGTCAGCACGACCCGAATGCCGGCCCGGTGCGCCCGGGTGATCAAGTCGACCAGCGCCTGGCTCTGGTACCCCACGTGACCGTCTCCCGTCTTCAGCAATCCGCCGTCGGGCCCGACGTCCACGCCGAAGTACGCAACGGTTGTGATTCCTCGAAGGTCGAACCCGGCCTGACGGTCGAGGTTCCAGTATGGAACGAAGGCGAACAGCTCCTTGGGCTTCAGGCGCCCCTTCGCGATCTCGGCCGGCGCCGGGGCCGGCGCGCGGGTGGCCGGCGGCAGGCGCAGCGCGCGATGCGCCTCGAAGTCTTCGAGCATCGCGCCCGATCCGCGCTCCACCGGCGGTGCTGCCGGAGGGCGACGGTCGGCGACGGGAGCGCCGGCGACGACGACCAGGAGCACCAGCGCAAGCGCCCGGCTGATCGCGACACTGCTGCGCCGGCGTCGCAAGGACCACAAGCGAAGAGTGGGATTGAATGCCGCGGAAACTTCCAGCCTTAGGCGTTGCCGGAGGTGGCGCTCGCCCAGCCCGGCACGCGACCGCAGCCGCCGGATACGTGTCCGCATGGTTTGCGATCCCCTCAACTCGATGCCGGGCCGGCCCGCCCGGCCCACCTCGTCTAACGAGTCTCGACGAGGACTCGTTATCTAGCGGCCGTCACACTTACGCGCAAGTGGGACAAACGAGAACAGCGTGGCCCGGCGGACAACCTCAAGCCTGCTGTTCGACCTCGTAGACTCGGGTCACCGTCAAACCGGCGACCAGGGCAAGCACGGCCGTCGCGAGATGCAGGGCGTTGTACGAGGACGGCAGCTTGGGGTCGTACCCGAGAACGTTTCCGAGCGAGGCCCGTGACACTAAGCCCCACACCGTGAGCGCGAGGAAGAGCAGACCGGTGATCTTCAAGATGGCCTTGGCGGCCAGCTCGCCGGCGAAATACGCAAACAGCACTCCGAGGCCGACCACCCAGTGAATGAGATTGTGAATCCCGCGCATGTCTAAAAGCACCGTCTTGCCGATCTTCAGCTCGCCGAAGAGCGCCTCGAGGAACGCGATGGCAAGGTAGGCCAGCCCAAGCAGCAGAGCGACGGTCCTGGCGATTCCCATTCTCATGGTTCCTCCTCAATCCGTAACGTGATCACACCCGGCATATTGTCGCAGCATCCGCGCCCGGCCGGCCAAAGGCGCTCAGCGAGGCCTCTTGAGTTCGATCAGCTCCGGGTGCGCGAAGGCCAGAGCGCGGATGCCCTCCCACACTGCCGCAGCGCGCTCCGGAGTCTGGGGAGATTCGGCGAACTTCACATAGACGGCTTCCTCCTGGTCGATGATGACCGTGGGAGTACCGAAAACCTTCCACCGTTCGACGGCGTCGCGGTGCTCGCCGGCCACGGCAGCCACCCATTCTGCTCGCGCCGCTTCGAAGGCAGACACATCCACGCCGGCGTCCGCCGCCATTCCGCGGAGATCATCCTGGTCCAGCACTCGATTCTCGCCCTTCATCGCCGTGAACACCGTCTGGTGGTAGCGATCGAAATCGGCGCCTCGGGCGGCGTGCGCGAGGGCAAGAGCGGTGATGGATACACTCGAAATTCCGGCGTCGTCGAACAGCGAAGGCTCATCGCCTTCTCGGTTCACTTCCTTGAGAGAGAACGTTCGCCATTCGATGTTGAGGCCGGGAAGCGCCTCCCGCAAACGCTCGAACCAACGGAGCGCCGCATACGAATATCCGCACGTGTAGTCGTAGTAACAGACGATCGACACTAGGACTCCTTGAGCCGGCTCAATACCTTGCGGGCAGCCACCAGCACGGGGTCCCACACCGTTGCGAACGGCGGCGCGTAGGACAGATCGAGGCCGACGATGTCTTCGACCGTCATTTCAGAAGTTAGCGCGGTGGCAAAGACATCGATGCGCTTGGCCGCTCCCTCTTTTCCGACGATCTGCGCCCCGAGAAGTCGCCCCGATCCTCGTTCGGCCACGATCTTCGTTCGTATGGGTCCCGCACCCGGATAGTAGCCGGCGCGCGTGGTCGAGTCGGCGGCGGCGGCGACGATGTCGAAGCCCGCCTCGCGCGCCTGGGACTCGTTCAACCCGGTTCGTGCGACCTCGACGTCACAGATCTTGGACACCGCGGTTCCCACGACTCCGGGGAAGGTCGCCGTTCCGCCTCCGATGTTGATCCCGGCAACCCGTCCCTGCTTATTCGCGTGAGTGCCGAGGGCGACGGCAACCGGCCTGCGAGAAACACGGTGAAAAGTTTCCACACAATCTCCTGCCGCCCAGACTCCGTCGACGGAGGTACGCATACGTGCGTCGGTCACCAGCCCGCCGGTGCTACCTATCGGGACGCCGGCAGCCTCGGCCAGACCGGAGTTGGGGAGCACGCCGATGCCGAGAACGACGAGATCGGCCGGAATCGTTCGCTCCGCCGTCTCGACGGCTCTCACCCGGCCGTCACTCACCAAGTAGCCGCACGCCTCCTCCCCCAGGAAAGTCTCGACTCCAGCCGAACGCAGCGCGTCGGCGACCATCGAGCCCATATCGGGATCGAGCGTGGACATCGGCTGTGGGAGCTGCTCGACGAGAGAAACCTCCAGCCCTCGAGCCACGAGCGCTTCCGCCATCTCGAGGCCGATGTATCCCCCACCGATGATGACGGCGCATGTGACGTCACCCGAATCGATGCGACGGCGGATCGAAGCGCCGTCGTCCAGGGTCTGGACGGTGAAGATGTTCGAGGCGTCCGAGCCGGGAAGGTCCGGACGAATCGGGTTCGCCCCGGTTGCCACGACGAGCTGATCGAAGGGTTCCGTATAGTCGCGGCCGGCCTCGAGATCCCTCACCCGGACGGTGCGCGAAGCCAGATCGATCCCGGTCACCTCACTGCGGATTCGCGCGTCGATATGAAAGCCGTCTCGAAATTTCTCCGGCGTTCGCGTAACGAGCCGGTCGGGGTCGGAGACGATGCCGGCGACAAAGTAGGGAATCCCACATGCGGAGTAGGAGGTATGGCGACCGCGTTCAAACGCCACAATCTCGAGATTCTGAGGGTCTCGACGGCGACGCGCCTGTGAAGCGGCGCTCATTCCGGCCGCGTCGCCACCGATCACCACCAGTCTCTCGGGCACTAATCGACACTCTACGGGTACCTTCGATCCGGCGGGCGCGGTTGCGGCGGTCCCGCCCTTGTGGAATCGTGAAGTTTCCGCTCGACTCTTACGGGAAGAGGTTCGCATCCGGCGGCGTTTGGGAAGGGCATACCAGATGAAAGGGAGACGATGAACCTCCGGCTGTGGCTCGTGCGAAACATCCATTGGGTCGCCGCCCATTACGGTCACCCCTGATCCGTGCCGAGCCCCCGGAAAACCCTCACCGCCGGTGAACTCCGGCGCTACGTCCAAGACACCTGCTTCGCTCCCACCTCCGACCGCCGGGTCGGGATCGAGGTCGAATTTCTCACCGTACCCGTCGCCCACCCGAACACCCATGCCGACTTCGACCTCGTCGGGCACGCGCTTGCCGGAGCCGGCGCGCCACCGCAAGCAAGCCGCGTCACCTTCGAACCGGGAGGCCAGTTCGAGCTCAGCTCACCGCTCGCCGACGACGTGGGAGCGGCCTGCACGGCGATTGCGTTCGATCTCGACTGGGCCCGGACGGCGCTTGCAGCCGAGGGCATCGCGCTCGCCGGCGTCGGACTCGATCCGGTCCGCAGGAATCGCCGCGTTGTCGCGCTACCGCGGTACGCAGCCATGGAAGCGTATTTCGACGCCGGCGGCCCCAGCGGTCGAACCATGATGTGCGGTACGGCGGCAATCCAAGTGAACCTGGACATCGGTGACGCCGACGGAGCCGGAGACCGCTGGCGGCTGGCTCATGCGATCGGCCCCACGCTCGCAGCCGCGTTCGCGAACTCCCCGATCGCTCGCGGCCGTGCCACCGAATGGCAGTCCGCCCGCCTCGCGAACTGGTGGGAGATCGACCGCACCCGGACGTTCCCGGCCGAGGACGACGAGATCCGTGACGAAACCTCAGCCTGGCTCCACTACGCCCTTCGCGCGAACGTCATGCTCATACGGCTGGACGACGACCGCTTCGTCCCTCAGCTCAGGGCCGTCTCGTTCGAGCAGTGGATGGCGAACGGGCACGATCTCGGCTATCCCACACTCGATGACTTTGCTTACCATCTCACGACACTGTTCCCACCGGTTCGCCCGCGGGGCTGGCTCGAGATGCGCACCATCGACGCCCTTCCCGATCCGCTGTGGCGAGTCGCGGCCGCCGTGAGCACGGCGCTTCTCGACGACGATGAGGCCGCAGACCGTGCGCGTTGGGCAACGGCCGGGGCGGCGGAGCAGCTCTGGATCGAAGCGTTCCACGACGGCTTGCGTCACCCGGTACTCGCACGAGCGGCGGCGGCGTGTTTCGCGGCTGCCCGGGACGCTCTCTCGCGGGTGGGCGCAGATCCGGAGACCATAGATGCGACGGAGGACTTCATCGACCGATACGTTGCACGGGAACGTTCGCCGGCAGACGACCGGCGCGCGGAGTGGCGAGAACAGCCGGCGCTCATGGCAAGCCCCGTTGAGGAAGCGACATGGACCTGACAAAAGAACGCATCGCCACCGAGATCGCCGGCGTCCGCGACCGGTCGCTCGGCCTGCTCGATCCCCTTCCCGACGATGAACAGTTGAAACAACACTCCCCGCTGATGTCACCGCTCGTGTGGGACCTCGCCCACGTCGGAAACTACGAGGAAATCTGGCTGCTACGCGCGATCGGTGCTCCGGCGATCGGGACCCAGTACGACGACGTGTACGACGCGTTCATGCACACCCGAGACGAGCGGCCGCAACTCCCGCTCCTCGGGCCGAAAGATTCCCGGATCTATGTTGCCGATATTCGCGGCCGTGTTCTCGACACCCTCGAGACGGTCGAGTTCGATCCCAGCGTTCCTCTCCTTCGCGAAGCCTACGTCTACGGCATGGTCGTGCAGCACGAGCACCAGCACGACGAGACGATGCTTGCGACGCTGCAGCTCATGCAAGGCGAGGGGTACAGCCGGTGGGCGGCGGTATCGGAGGCGCCGCGGCTCCCGTCGGCCCCGGTGGCTCCCCCAGAGGTGTTCGTTGCGGGCGGTCCGTTCGCCATGGGGACCGACGACGAATCATGGGCCTACGACAACGAACGCAAGTCCCACACCCTCAGCGTCGAGGGCTTCTGGATCGACACCGCGCCGGTTTCGAACGGAGAGTACGAGCGATTCATCGAGGCCGGCGGGTACCAGGACCCTCGATTCTGGAGCAAACAGGGTTGGGCGTGGCGCAAGAAGAGCGCCGTCGAGCATCCCCAGTTTTGGCAGCCGGATGGCGGCGGCTCGTGGTCGGTGAGGCGCTTCGGCCGGATACAACCTCTGCGCCCGTACGAGCCGGTTCAGCACGTCTGCTGGTTCGAAGCGGAGGCTTTCGCGCGGTGGGCCGGAAAACGGCTGCCCACCGAGGCCGAGTGGGAGAAGGCCGCCTCGTGGGATCCCGCCACCGGTACGAAACGGCGCTATCCATGGGGGAACGGCGACCCGACTCCCGACCTGGCCAATCTCGGCCAGCGGTTCCTATCCCCCAGCGCCATCGGCGCCTTTCCCGGCGGGGCAAGTGCCTACGGCTGCCATCAGATGATCGGCGACGTGTGGGAATGGACCTCCTCCGACTTCCGGCAGTATCCCGGGTACCGGTCCTTCCCCTACCGTGAATACTCGGACGTGTTCTTCGGCAGCCGGTTCAAGGTTCTGCGCGGAGGATCCTGGGCGACGCACCCAACAGCAGCGCGGACGACCTTCCGCAACTGGGACTTCCCAATCCGGCGCCAGATCTTTTCCGGCTTCCGTTGCGCGCGGGACGCTTGACGTGTGCCGCCACGTCGCCTACCTCGGTCCTCCGGTGACTCTGAAGAGTCTCTTGTTCGAGGCACCGCATTCGCTCGCCGCCCAGTCACGGGCACCAAGGCACCAGCGAGAGGGGATGATCAACCGGGACGGCTTCGGCGTCGGCTGGTACGACCTCGATGTCCGTCCCGAGCCGGCACGGTACCGGCGCACCGAACCAATTTGGGAGGACGCTTCGATCACCTCGATCGCGGGGCTCTTGCGTTCGACGGCGATCCTTGCGGCGGCCCGCAGCGCGACCCCGGGCCTGCCCATCGAAGAAGCCGGAAACGCTCCGTTCACCGCAGGGGTCTGGCTCTTCTCGCACAACGGATCGGTCTTGCATTTTCTCGACGGAGCCGGCGACGAGCTGCGCAGCCGCGTCTCCCCACCGCGCCTCGCCGCAGTGGAGGGTGCCACCGATTCGGAGATTCTTTTCGCACTGACCCTCGATCATCTCGATCGTGGGGTCCCAATCGAGGATGCTCTCGTGTCGGTCGTCACGCTGGTCAATAGGATCGCCGGCGGCCGGCTCAATCTCCTCGCAACCGACGGACACCGGGTGGCGGCCACCGCCGTGGGAAACTCGCTGTTCTCCCTCGTCGGCCAGAAACGAACCATTCTCGCCTCGGAACCGCTCGACGAGCCCTCCGCCTGGCACCCGGTCCCGGAGCTATCCGTCGCCTTTGGCGAGGCCGGCGCGCTGACGATCGAGGCCCTCTAGCCGCGGCATTTCCCCGATGACGGAGACCTACCGGCAAGCGGAAAACATCCGCGTCGACGTGCATCTCGGGCCCACCGACATGGGAGACGCGTTGCGCTCCGATGTGCTCTCCGGCCTCACGTCGTCACCCAAAGAACTCCCTCCGAAGTGGTTCTACGACCGACGAGGCTCGGCGCTCTTCGAGGAGATCACGCGCCTCCCCGAGTACTACCCCACCCGGTGCGAACGCGCGATTCTGCGGGAAAAGTCCCGCACCATCGCGGCCGTAAGCGGCGCCGACACCATCGTGGAGCTCGGATCCGGGACGTCGGAAAAAACCCGGCTCATCCTCGACGCGTTCTTCCAGGCGGGCCGGCTGGAACGCTTTATCCCGTTCGATGTCAGTGAAGCGACGCTTCGGTCGGCCGCAAGAGCCGTTTGCGAGGAGTATCCGGGCGTCGTCGTCCACGCGGTCGTCGGCGACTTCGAGCGGCATGTGCCGGCGATCCCGCGCGAGGGCCGGCGTCTCATCGCGTTTCTGGGCGGAACGATAGGCAACTTGCCGGTCGCCACCCGCGCCGGATTCCTCAGCGCGCTCGCTGCCGCGATGTCGCCGGGTGACTCGCTGTTGCTCGGAACGGATCTGGTGAAGGACGTGGGCAGGCTCGAGGCCGCGTACAACGATGCGGACGGCGTAACCGCCGCGTTCAACAAGAACATCCTCAGCGTGCTCAACCGCGAGCTCGCCGCAGACTTCGACCCGGACCGCTTCGCGCACGTCGCCCGGTACGAGGTTGGCGAGGAGCGCATCGAAATGTGGCTGCGCTCGAGCGTCGATCAGACGGTGCGTGTGACCGCACTCGGGCTCGCGGTGGCCTTCGGTGACGGTGAGGAGATGCGAACCGAGATCAGCGCGAAGTTCCGCCGCGAGACGGTCGAAGCCGAGCTCGCCGCCGCCGGCTTGGAGATCGCTCACTGGTGGACGGATCCGGACGGAGACTTCGCCCTCTCGCTGTCCATCCCGAAGGACCTGCGCTCTGCCGCGCTCCTCCTCCGGTAACATCTCGGCGCGACGGAGGAGGGAACCGTGGGGGCGTACGGAACGATTCTCGGTGTGTGGGCTCATCCCGACGACGAGACCTATCTATCGGCCGGCGTCATGGCGCAGGCGGTCCACGAGGGTGACCGTGTCGTCTGTGTGACGGCCACGCGGGGCGAAGAGGGATCCTGGGACGAAGAGCGCTGGCCTCCCGCGGAGATGGGCAAGGTCCGAGAAGCCGAGCTTCTAGAGTGCTTGGCCATCCTCGGGGTGCGTGAGCATCATTGGCTCGACGTCGTTGACGGGACCTGCGAAAGGCTGACTTTGGAGCAGGGTGTGGCGCTGGTGCAGCCCCTCCTAGCCGAGGTGCAGCCCGATCTCGTCCTGACCTTCGGTCCCGAAGGCATGACAGATCATGCCGACCACAAGGCCGTGAACTCGTGGACGGGCGAGGCCTTCCGCCGGGAGGCGAAGCCGGGCTCACGCCTGCTCTACGCCACGTACACCAAGGAATGGGCCGACGAGTTCGTTCCAATCATGAACCGTTTCAACGTCTTCGCGGAAGGAACTCCCCCGGTCACGCCGCGGGACGAGCTCGAGATCGGCTTCGAGCTTCCGCCGGACTTGCTCGAGCTCAAGATCCGGGGCATCGAGGCGCACGTGAGCCAGATCGAGGGAATGCTCAAGGCGTTCGGCGAGGACTTCTTCCGCAGAGCAATGGCAGCGGAGTACTTCCGTCTCGGAGACTCCGCTTAAGGACGCAGGCGCGACTCGGCAGTCCAGGCTTTCACAAATAGCACATGCTGGCTATGGCGGTCGTAGGACTCGTCTCGTAGCGTCCTATCATCCATGGACGCATCGCGCTTTGAAACCGGCACGGAACTCGATCCTGGTGACCCGGATTCGGAAGACTGGGCCCCGGTGGGATCCGAACAGCCGAGCCGGATCATCCTGATCGTGGACGATGAACCCGACATCCTGTTCGTCCTCGAAGTCATTCTCCGGAGCGCTGGGTACCGGGTCATCGAAGCCAATCACGGGGCTTCTGCGCTCGAAGTCCTTTCCGAGTTGGTCCCCGACCTCATCATCACGGACTTGATGATGCCGGTCATGGACGGACACGAGCTCATCGCCAGGGTCCGAGAGGATCCGGTCACCACCTCGATCCCGGTCATCGTCCTCACGGCCTACCCCGGGGTTGCCGCCCACGCCGAGACGACGATGAAGAAGCCGTTCCTGGCCAAGGATCTTCTCGACGTGGTGGGGAGAGCCTTTCCGGCTTCCGTCCATCCCGCCACCGGCACCGGCTAAACAGCCGGAATAGCGGGCAGGATCCCGGCGTTCAAGCCCGGGATGGCCCAGATCAGGTTTCTCGACACCCTGCTCGGAAACGGCGCGGGCGAAAACAACGGAGACCCCAGCGAGGCCTCCGAGGCAGAGGCGCTGGATGCCTACTCCCGGATCGTGACGTTAGTTGCCGAGCGGCTCGCTCCCTCGGTCGCCAACCTCCGCGTCACGCGGCGCAGGCGCGGCGGAGGACGGGATGCCGACGGCGGCGGCAGCGGCGTGGTAATCAGCCCCGACGGCTTCATCCTCACCTCTGCCCACGTCGTGGCCGGCTGCGACGGCGGTACGGCGTCTTTCGTTGATGGCCGCGAGCTTTTCCTCGAGGTGTGCGGCACGGATCCGCTCTCCGATCTTGCGGTGGTTCGGGCGACCGGCGGCGAGCTGGTCCCGGTGACGCTCGGTGACGCATCCGGCCTGCGGGTCGGCCAGCTCGTGGTTGCCATCGGAAACCCCTTCGGGTTCGCAGGCTCGGTGACGGCCGGCGTGGTGAGCGCGCTCGGCCGCTCCTTTCCCACGCGATCGGGAAACGTCAACCGCGTGATAGAAAACGTGATTCAGACCGATGCAGCCCTCCATCCCGGAAACTCCGGCGGAGCGCTGGCCGACGGAGCCGGACGGGTGGTGGGGATCAACACCGCCGTCGTCGGACCCGGTCTCGGGCAGGGGCTCGGCCTCGCAGTGCCGATCAACGACGCGACCCGGCGAATCGTGGCCGCCCTCATCACCGACGGCCGCGTGCGCCGCGCCTATCTCGGCGTTGCCGGAGGGCCGCGACCGCTCCCGCCGAAGCTTGCGCGGCAGATCGAGCGAGATCACGGCGTCGAAATCGTTCAGGTGGTCGAGGACAGTCCCGCGGCACGCGCCGGAATCAGATCCGAGGATCTCCTGCTCGAGGTCGAGGGAGCGCCCGTGCGAGGCATGGACGACCTGCAGCGCCTCATGGACGCCCATGCAATCGGTCGCCAGATCTCGATCGTGGTCGCTCGCGCCGGAGGTCTGCTCATGCTGACCGTCACGCCGGAGGAACTGGCCGGCTGATTCAGACATCCCGAGTTGCGTCCAAAGATCGATGTAGTGCAGGCCCCGGGCCGGCTTGCTGGGACTCCCTCGTCATCGCCGCAGCGCGCACGCAATCGTGTGATCGCCATCTGACCCAGGACCTCCAAGACGGGCATGACCTGGGAGGGGTCACAGTCGTCAACCCGTTCATCCACACGCCCGATTGAAAGCGTTTGGTCTGGAGCAAACGGGCTGGGCAATCCTCCTTCTTCATGGGATGACCAAGCTGGCGCCGAAGGACGCTGGTCACCGTTGCGCAATTATAGCGGTACCGCTATAATAGCAGGTCATGGGCATGGAAGCGTATTCGAGGCACCTGATCCGGATGGCGCGACGCCGGTCGGGGCTGACGCAAGAGGCGCTCGCCGGCCGGGCGGCGACCACGCAGTCGGCGATCTCGGCGTACGAGTCGGGCCGGCGTTCCCCCTCAGTTCAGACACTCGCGCGGATTCTCGCGGCTGCGGGACTCGAGCTGCGCATGCGCGCGGTGGAGCCGGGCTCGCACGATGCGTCACGCCGCACGGCCGAGGCGCTGCTGCCGGCCGGCCAGCTCGAAGCCTTCAATGCCGCCGAGGGCCGCAGAGTGGGGGCGGGCGGGCGCCGCCGGGTGCGGGACGGCCGTGGCTGATCTCGACATCGCCGGCCTCGTCCGCAGCTTGAACGTGCGCGGGGTCCGCTACGTGATCATCGGGGGAGTCGCTGCTTTGGTCCATGACCTGCCCCTGCCGGCCACGGTGGACCTCGACGTAACGCCTGCGCGTGACGTCGAGAACCTCTCGCGGCTCGCGGAGGTCTTCGATGACCTCGATGCCGGACTGCTGACCGCAGAGCCGGCAGGCGCATGGTTCCCGCGTCACCCGGTCGAGAAGTGGTCCCAGTACGACACGTTGCACCTGATGACGAACTACGGACCGCTCGACCTTGTGTTTGCGCCCGACGGCGCGCCGCGAGGGTTCGACGACCTGATCGACTCCGCGGAGCAGCGTCCCGTCCAAGCCGCTGACGCGACAGCACTCGTCATCTCTGTGTCCATGTGGGAGCGGCTCAAGCACGCGACAGGCCGGGCGAAGGATCTCGAGCACCTCGACCGGTTCTACGAACAGGGCGATGATCGCACGTAGGTCTTCACGGGCCGCTCCGGCGGTGGGGCGGCTCGGAGGGACTCGACACCCCGAGTGGGGACCGGCACGAAGCCCGACCCATGCATCTGAAGAGCTGGGAACGCGCGCGTCCGATGGAGCTATGGCAGATGGACGTGATGGGCCGTGGTCACTCGTTACGGAAAGTTCGCACTAGTTGCCAAAACTCTGGCGACGTTTCGTCGTAGGATGCATTGCCAATCAGGAATTCGATGAGGATCTTTGATCCGAGACCGTACAAAGGCGGTTTCGGCGCCTTGCTTAGCGGCACCAACACATACAGGATCTTGAGGTCTCCGCTCGCAGAGCCCTTGCTGGTACTGGGATCGAAACGAATGGAGCACCACTTCGCTTCCGTTCCAGGAACCGCCGCATCCTTGTCCGGGGTGCAGCCATCATCAATCACATTGACGTTCGGCGGAAACACATTGAAGCGGACCGCGGCAAAATCACGGTCAATGACCGCGTCGAACAGGTTCTGAGAGCCAACCCAGGGGAAACCCTTTGCGGCTAGCAGCGTGAGATTCCAAAGGTTAGAGACAGGGATTGAGGCTAAAGGCAGCGGCTTGTCGAGGTCAGTGAATCCCCATCCCTTCGGATAGCAAAAGCCGTACCCAACTTTGGTGTTTCGGAAATAGTTCCAGTCACCGCTCGGACAACGACCCGGTGGGGCTGTAGCTACGGTGGGAACCGATGGTTCCGTTGGCAAAGCGGTGGGCAGCGTCGGGAGAGTAGGCAGGGTAGGAAGCGTTGGTACCAGCAACGGAAGACGCCCGGGGTTTTCTTGTTCTCCGCATGAGGCGAGCAGAAGAAGCAGCGAAAGCGACACCAGGAAGCAGCCAGGCCGACTGGAGCGTCGCGGCGGCAAGCATCGAGAAGCGCTTGATGCGTCCACCCGCCTGGCCGGCTGCTTCATGGCTCCTCCCGAATGTGGCGTTTACCCCTTAGTTCTCCAACAGTAGTCGGAGTCCTGGGCGGCGTCCGCGATCGCCCGATGGCGATGAAGCCCGAACTCGTCCGCTCGCTCGACGAGATTCCACACCTCACGCGGGTCCGTCGGCTCGGTCGCCCCGATCCCCCTATGGTCGATTCCGCACGCGCAGCGGCTACCTCCAAGTCTAACGTCGCCCGTGCGGCATCAACGCGCTTCAGACCTCGGCACGCCGGCATGAGATGATGGCGCTGTGCCAGACCATTCCGACCGGCCCGAGGAACGTCTCGACCTGACTGCGCTCGAGCGTCTGTCTGCGGATGCTCCGCTTCCGCGGCCTCCCCGTGGACCAATCCTGGGGAAAGTTCTCGCGTTCCTCGTTCCCCTTGCCGTACTCACGTTGGTGCCGTGGTTTCTCATCTCGCGCATGCGAAACGAGCCTGTGCGCCCGAGCACAGCCGCGACCCAAACACCCACCGCGTCGGCGAGCGTAGAGGTTTCGGCGACTCCGTCGGCAACCCCTGCTGCCGGGTTCTACGAAGTCACGGTGTCGGAGAACTGCCTGCGCGTGCGCGAATCGCCGGGGCTCGACGGTGACGTCGTGGACTGCCTGGGCCCCGGCTATCAGGTAACGAGCGACGGCGTACTTCGCGACATAGACGCCGTGGGATGGATGCAGATTCGCTACGGCAAGAAGACCGGCTGGGTCGCCGAACGCTATCTCAAAAAAACCGGCTGAGGACGTCGGCGCCCGGGAGGAGCAAGCGCAGCACGTGCGTCGTCCAGGGTCACTACGCGCTTGCGGTAATTGCGGAGCGCGAAGCGGTCACAGGCCGTCTCCCCCGCGCCTTTCCGCCCGAGTGTTTCGTGCAAGAACCAGTGGTACCACTCGTGGCAGTAAAGGAACCGCAGGACCTCGCGCCGCGTGCGAAAGGTGATGCCCTCGGACATCCACGCAAAGCGCATCCCTCGGGCCGGCAGCCGCTTCGCCGCATACGGAACCACTTCCCCGAAAGGCAGGAACGGTTCCGGTATCTGAATGGTGATCCGGTGCTCCTCGAACTCCGTCCAGGCTCCGAGGTGCGGACGCGAGCGGTAGCGCAGCGGCCTTACGTGGAGCTCATACCCCTCCGCCGGCGGCAATCCCGCGAGCGCCGACCGGATGCGCTCAGGTGACAGCGCGGAATGTGTGCTGGTTATCCGATCCACGCCGCGGAGCGTAGCGGATCGAAGCGCGAAAACTCCCTAGCCGATGAGGCGGCGGCGTTCGCGGTCGGAATTGCCGTTTCCGCCGGGCCCGCCACCGCCGGAGCCGCCTACGCCGCCGGAGCCGCCCCCGCCACCGCTCGTCGTCGGCGTGCAACTCAAGAAGAAATTGTCCACGTCGGCGCCGGCCAGTGTGGTGCCCGTCTCCGGGCCGAGCCCGAGGACGGCCATGGCGTCGTGCATGATCGTGTCCAGCTCCTTGAGCATCGGCTTCACGAGCGCGAGAACCGCGGCGTCCACGCCGGGGAGCGGAAGCCCAAGGGCCGTCGTTGCCGTCGCGGTGACGCTTGCTTCCAGCAGATCGCCCATGCGTATCGCCGTGGCTCCGACCGTCTGCTTTGCCGGAGCCGTTCCCGGCGGGAGCGCCCACGGAAAGATCAGATCCGCGACGGCGCCGTTGATCGTTCCCTCGCCCGTCCCGGTCACCGTCACCACACCGGGCGCGTCCACGAAGGTCGCCGGACTCACCGTAGCGGGGGTGGAGCCGTCCGTCATCGCCGAAGAGCCAACCGTCCCGACAAAGGCCCGGAGCGCGTCGGTCTCGGCGTGAATCCCGACACCCCCGTTCGTGCAGTCCGTCGCGGTCAGCGAGCCGGCGGCGGCGTTGCCCTCGAGGTACACCGGGACCGTGACCGGGTAGACGGCACCCGAGATCTCAACCCCATCGGTGAGCGACATCGTGAGCTGAAATCGCGCCTGGGCGGTGCGTGCTCGCGTGACCCACAGACCGTCCGTGCCCACCGCTGCAGGCCCGAGCGCCATGGCCGGCTTTTCGATGAACCCCACCGACAGCGTGCTTCCGGTGAGCCCTGAAACGCTCGCCGGCAGATTGAACGTGATCAAGCGGTTCTTGTTGGCAATCTCGGCCGCAGCGACGATGAACGGGAGCACCTTGAGCTTGGCCTTGCCGACCTGACCCGGGGTGGAAGCACTGATGTCGAGCAGATCTCCGATCACCAGCGTCAGGTCGGCGTCCGCGACTGCGGCAATCGACGCAAGGGCAGCGGCGGCGGTCAGGGCCTCCGGCGAACCGTCGGCCGCCAGCGCCTGGATGGATGCCTGGAGAAGCGTCGGTATGCTCACCGACGCCGACAGGACTTGTTCGGGTGAGCCGGTACCGGTCATGAACCCCAGCGTGGTCAGCAGGGAATTCACGGTGATCGTCGCGTCGGCAAGGCCCTGGTACCCGGCTGCGTCGAGCGTGATCGTCCCGTTGACCAAACCTCCCAATGCCTGATTTGCCGTCTGCGCAAATGTGGGGCTCGAACGCGCGCCGAAGGATCCGATCGAGAAGCCGCCCAAGCCGTCGGTCGTCGTGAGCGAAGATGGAGGAGACGACGAGGCGGTTGGTGTCGGCGACGCGGTCGGTGTCGAGTTCGGGGCCACCCCGAACTCATCGGCCAGCGCGACGGCTTCCGCCGTCAGCAGCGTGGTCCCGGGTAGAAAATGGCTCTCGACGGCCGCGGTAATCGTGATGCGCACGGCATTCGCCAACCCCATGGCCGATCCACTGGGAAGGGCGACGAACGTTCGGGTAGCCCCCTGGGCCATTCCCACCTCGACGAGAAGCGAGTGACCCGCCACCGTGTCGGTCCAGTTGTAGCTGTTGCGCTCCGCGCTGCGCTGGGCGAGGTCGATCGCAAAGAGCTCTTCGCTGCCCGGAACCCGGCGATCCCCGACCGCGCGTACGGCGTCCAGGGACACCGAGTCGGCAATCGTCTGCAGCCTGCGGTCGCGCCAGGCCCGATGGCCCACATCGACGCCCATCGCCGCCCCGCCGATCACGAAGACCATCGATAAGGCGGCGGTTAGGGCGATCGCGCCGCGCTCGGCGGAGCCGACGCGGGCGTGCACGCAACGAAGAAGGTTTCGCATTAGTCGAGCTGAACGATCGATTCGGCAGTGATCTCTGCGGGGACGCCGATGTTCAGGATCGGCGGGATGATCGGGCGCTCCTTCCACGGGTAGACGACCCGAACATGGATGCAGTCGTAGGCATCGTCGGGCGGGGCGCAGGTGAAAACCTCCGCCGTCACGTCGCTTGCGGAGATGCGTCCGCCGAGCCAACTGAGCCGGTCGAGCGCCACCTGCTCCGCATGCGCAACCTGTGTCACTCCCGTCGCCTGGGAAATCGCCGCCCGCGCCCCCTCCTCCGCCGCGTGCGTGATGCTGTTGTCCACGCCGAAGATGAACCCGTACATGAGGGTCCCGTAGAGGAAAACGAGGAGCACGATGGAAACGATGGCGAACTCGACGGCGGCGGCTCCACTTTCTTCGCGACGCCAGCGGGCGATGGGAGAGGTCGTCGGGCTCATAGAATGTTCTTCATGATCGAGGCAACGGCCGGCCCGACGACAACTACGAACAGCGCCGGGAAGATGAACAGGAACATCGGAAAGAGGATCTTGACCGGCAGCTTGGCCGCCTTCTCCCGCGCCCATTGACGCCGCTTCGCCCGCATCTCTCCGGCCTGAATGCGCAGCACCTTGCTCATCGGCATGCCGAGCGCATCGGCCTGGATCAGCGCGAGAACGAAGTTCGATACCTCCGGAACCTCGGTGCGGCGCTTGAGGTTCTGCAAGGCCTCCCGGCGCGAGAGCCCCAGCTCCATCTCCCGGAGTGTGCGATTGAGTTCGAACGCCAGCGTGCTCGTGAAGTGCTGCCCGACGACCTCGATGGCACCTTCCAATCCCACACCTGCCTCGACGGAGATGGCCAGCAGGTCGAGAACGTCCGGCAGGTCCCGCCGGACCTCGGTCTGCCGGGCTTCCTTCTTACGTTCGGACCACGACACCGGCGCGTATGCGCCCAGGAGCCCAAAGACTAGAAGTCCGCGCAGGATGCCGGTTGTGCTCCAGCCCATCAGGAGGCCGAGCAACGTCCCTCCGAGAATGCCG
Organism: Actinomycetota bacterium; assembly: GCA_046713235.1. GTDB lineage: Bacteria > Actinomycetota > AC-67 > AC-67 > AC-67 > JBKKBZ01. The sequence goes on from JBKKBZ010000101.1 coordinate 20,618, forward strand.
GCGGCAATCGTCACGAGCTGAATGACGACGAACTCTTCGGGCCGGAAACGATCGGCGAGCCCCGATGTGATCAGGCGCTTGCGCATCTGATCCAGGTAATTGCGCGGAACCAGCGCGGACACACCCCCCGATAGCCTGCGGCCCACCGGCTTGAACAGGCGCGCGACGATAGGCTCGGCCAGGCGCTCCTGGTACGCGTCCATGGTGGAAGGACTGCCTTCGAGCTCCGCCAGCACCGCGCCGGCGTCGATCGACGGCTTTCGCAGCGCGAAGACAACGACCAGCCACGCGCCGAGAAGGGCGCTGCCGCCACCGAGGGCGATCACGGCGTCAGACATTGACCTTCGCCATCTTTCGGATCACGCCGATTCCGATGAAGATCGAGATCGTCGCCGCGATCAGCGCGATCAGACCTTTGCCGTGAAACAGCGGCTTGATGTACTCGGGATTGAGAACCTGCAACGTCAGAAGCATGAAGAACGGCAACCCGCCGAGAATATTGCCCGACAGGCGGCCCTCTGCCGTGAGAACGCGCACCTCGCGACGTATCTCCTCACGCGACCGCATGAACTCGGCCAGCGTGGAGAGCAGGTCCGCCAGCTTTCCTCCCACGGTCTGCTGAATCCGGATGGCGTGGACGGCCCAGCCGAGATCGGTGATGTCGACTCGGTCCGACATACGCTGCAGCGCATCGACGAGCGAGTGCCCCAGCCGGGTCTCGGCCAGAACGAGGTCGAACTCTTCACTCAGGGGAGCTTCGCTCTCTTCGATCATCATCTCGACCGAGTGCAGGAAGGTGTGCCCGGCCTCAAGAGACGAGGCCACGAGCGTGAAGGCGTCGGGGAGCTGCGCCTCGAAGGCTCGCCGGCGGCGCTCGACCTTCGCCTTCACAAGCATCCAGGCAAGCCAGGGAAATACTCCGAGCGCGAGCATTGCGAGGGCCGGCGACCCGGTAAACAGTCCAATGAATCCGGCACCAAGAATCGAGGCCCCGGCAACCAACAGGACGAACTCCCCCGGCCGCATCGGCACGCGTCCGCGGGCCAGGGTCACACTGATGCGCTCCGTCATCTTGAGCTGCTCGAGGCCGGCATGAACCGCGGCGATTCCCGACTCCAGCAGCACGGACCGGGAAAGGTCCTCGGGCGGAAGTCCTTGCTCGCCGAAAGGCAGTTGGAGGACGGAGGCGATCTCCTCGTCCCGCTCGCGTACGCGCAGGAGCGCACCGACGACCAGCAGGGCCAACCCTCCGCCGACCGCCAGGGCCGCGATCAGCGTCACGCACGGCTCCCCGGCGTGATCATTCCGGAGCGAAGACTCACCGGCCTGCCGTTGCGCGGCACGGTCGGCGACTGGAAGAACTTCATTGGGAGGTCGATGCCTTCCGCCTTGAGTTTGTCGAGGAACTTCGGACGAAGCCCCGCCGATACCATCTGACCGACCTGACGGCCGTCGGCGGTGACCTGCGGGCGGAACCGGAAGATCTCCTGGAGCAGGATCGTGTCGCCTTCGAGCCCCTGGATCTCGTGAACCGAGGTCACCTTGCGCGAACCGTCGCTCAACCGCTCGAGCTGGACGATGACGTTGATGGCCGACGCGATCTGCTCCCGGATCGCCCTGACCGGGAGGTCGTAGCCGGCCATCAACACCATTGTTTCTAGTCGGCTCAGTGCATCTCTCGCCGAGTTTGCATGGACGGTAGTTAAAGATCCTTCGTGACCCGTGTTCATCGCCTGGAGCATGTCCAGCGCTTCCCCGCCGCGCACCTCGCCCACGACGATGCGATCCGGACGCATGCGCAACGCGTTGCGCACGAGATCGCGAATCTTCACCTCGCCGGCGCCTTCGGCGTTCGGCGGCCGCGACTCGAGGTTCACCACGTGCGTTTGCTGGAGCTGGAGCTCGGCGGAGTCTTCGATGGTGATGATGCGCTCCTTCGCCGGAATGAAGGAAGACAGGACGTTCAGCAGCGTCGTCTTTCCCGTCCCCGTCCCGCCGGACACAAGGATGTTCAGCTTGCCGCGTACGCACGCTTCCAGCGCGTGGACGAAGTCGAGGGAGATCGCCCCGAAGTTGACGAGATCCTTGGCGGTGTACGGCGTCTCGGCGAACTTGCGGATCGTCAGCACGGATCCGTGAATGGCCAGCGGCGGAAGAATCGCATTTACCCGCGAGCCGTTGGGAAGGCGCGCATCAACCATCGGACTCGACTCGTCTACCCGGCGCCCGACGGCCGACACGATCTTGTCGATCACCTGACGGTAGTGCTCGTCGGTATCGAACGACGCCATTGTCGGCTCGATGAGCCCGCCGCGCTCGACCCAGATCTCCTCGTGCGAGTTGCACATGATCTCCGTGACGGTCGGGTCGGCCAGAAGCTCGTCGAGGGGCCCGTAACCGAGCGTGTCGCTCATTACCTCGGCGACGAACTTCTGGCGTTCAATCGGGGAGACTCGAACGTCCTCCCTGCGGGTGATGCGATCGAGCGTCGACTTGACTTCCTTCTCCAGCGCTTCGCCGATGAGCGCCTTTGGGCCCGTCATTTTCGGGGAGAGTTCCGCGAGCACGTGCTCGCGAACCTTCCGCTTCGCCTGCTCCCAGCTCCCTTCGGCTTTCGTTGAGCGCGTACCACGGGTTCGCCGCGCGGGTGTTCCCGGCTCTGAGGCGGACGTCTTGTTCTCGGTCTGCTCGGCCGCGGCAAGGGCGGCGAGCTTTTCGGATAGCTTCATCGGGTGCCTCCGTGCACCGGCTCACCAGGTACAGCGCGCGCCGGCCGCTTGAAGAATCGGGACAGCAGGCCCACCTTGGGCCCGCGCTCGGCCGGCACGGTCGAGCGTGCCCCCTCCGGCAGCAGATCGGTCAGCCCGGCCACGAGCCTCTTCGAAACCTCGGACTGCGGATGCGTCGACAGCACGGGCTCACCCATGTTGATCGACTTGGACACCTCGCGCGCGTACGGCAGAGTCGAGCGGAATCCCTGGGGGAACAGCTTGACGATCTGCTCCACGGAGATCCCCACGTCGCTCTCGACCTTGTTGAGTACCAGCGAGATGTTGTCCGACGGGATCCGCAGCTTTTCGAGCGTCTGCAGGAAGATGCCCAGGTTGCGAACCGACGGCAGATCGAGCGTCGCCATGACGTAGAGCTTCTCGGAGACGTCGAAGGCGGCAAGGACCGTCTCGGCGAGGGCGGCCGGCGTGTCGACGATGACGTAGTCGAACCGCGTGCGCAGAGCTTCGATGATCCGGGTGACCTCGACCGGCGTGATCCGATCGGCCTCCGCGGGATCACGCGGCGTCGCGAGCACCTTGAAGTGATCGCCGTAGGAGACTAGGTACTCGTCGATGTGGGAGGCGAGGTCCCCGCTCTCATCCTGCTTAAGCACGTCGACGATCGTGTAGGTCGGCTGGAGCCGAAGCGCCGTGCTGACCTCGCCGAACTGAAGGTCGAGATCGATCAGCGCCACCCTGGCTCCGGCCTGCGACAGCAGGTACGCGGTGTTCGTGGCGTAAAAGGTCTTTCCGCACCCGCCCGAGGCAGAGCTGACCGTGACGACCTTGCCGAGGGGGCGGGGCTCTGCCACCTCACCATTGGCCGAGTAGGCAGGCATCTGCGACGGTTCCGGGGCGGATGAGAGTACTCCTGCTCGCTGCTCCGCCAGCTCGATACACCGGAGAACAGAGCTGCGCAGCGTGAGATCGTCGACCGGCAGCTCTACGAGATCGTCGGCGCCGACTTGCACGATATCCCGGAGGCTCGCCGTCGGGCGCTTGGCAAAGGCGATGAGGAAGGACGACGCAGGCAACTCCCGGTGCAGCACCGCCAGACGACGCAACCCCGCCCGGCTTGCGAGGGACGGCCCCGCGATGAACACCGAGATCGGCCCCTCGTGCTCGTTGATGTGGTTGGCGCCCACCCGCGTGCAGGCTGAAACCTCGGCGCGGTCTTCGACGATGCGCCGGATCTGCTCCGCCAGCTCGTCGTTGCGGTCCAGTACCAGGATCTTCGGAACATTCATGGCCGCCACCTAAAAAGCGTTCTCGTAGGTGCGACCCGTCGTCGTCCGCGGAGACTGACCCGACGGAACGAGGGTCATCCAAAGAGCCTCGAACTTCCCGAAGAAGATGAGCTTCTCCGCCTCTTGCTCATCGAGGGCGAGGAGGAAGACACCGCCACCGCTCGTTCCCGGCGTCGGGTACTTCACGTCGAGCACGCGGACGGCCTTGAGGAAGAGCTTCGACTGCGGCTGGCGGACGTTTGCCGCCGCGGGAGCATTCTTGACCATCGCGTACACGTTCACGAGATCCCCGGCCTTGGCGTAACCGGCCAGCGCAGGCACGAGCGGCAGCTCCACCGCGACGGCCTGCTTCCCCGTCGGGATCGTGAACGTCGTGGGCTTCTGGCCGGTGCCGGTGGTTCGGACGATCTGCGTCCCGGCCGGCGTCTGCTGCGCCTGCGGGTTCTGTGCGGCCGGCGCCCCAGCGGACTTCTTGCCTTGCGCTTGTGCATCGCCACCGCCCGACCGGAGGCCCGCGAAGACGAGCCCGGATCCGAGGACGAAGACGGCGACGCCGAGTACGATCAATTTGGATGAACGCCTCTGATGCATTGTCTCTTACTCCCCAGGCGAGGGCCGTCGGTGGCGGCGAGGCTGACAATGACTACGTGGTTACCCGTACATCCACTTGAGTCGTACCGAGCACGTAGGGAACGCATAGCCCGTTGGAGCCATCTTTCGGGGTCCGGATCGACCACTGTGAACCAGTCTGATCGGTTGTCCGGAGATTGGAGATCCGGGACGATCGCCCTTCATTCCACGATGAATCGGATGCGGGGGTGAGCGCGCTCGTCGCCGGCTTCGTCGCGCTGGGGGCTGCGGCGCAGGCCGTCACCGGGATCGGATTCGCCCTCATATGCGGACCGTTTCTCGTGACGACGCTCGGCGCGCGCGAGGGCGTGCGCATGACGGTCTTTCTGTCGGCGATCGTGAACGCGATGGTGCTCCTGCCCGAGTGGCGCGCTACGCGGGTTCGCTATGCACTTGCCCTTCTCATTCCGGCTGCGGCCTCCCTACCGCTGTTCGCTCGACTCGTTCGGGGAGCCGATCCGGACGTGCTCGCCGTCGCCGCCGGTTCGCTGGCAATCGCCGGTGCGGCCGCGCTTGCCGTCGGCGTGCGTTCGGCGCGGTTAGTCGGTCCCGTGGGAGCCGCCGGCGCCGGGGTCGTCAGCGCGGCGATGAACGTCGTTGCCGGCATCGGCGGGCCGGCCGCGGCCGTCTACGCGGTCAACGCCGGCTGGCCTCCGGCCGTAACCCGTGCGACGCTGCAGACGTACTTCCTGGCCCTGAACATCGTGACGTTGCTGGCGCTCGGGATGCCCGTGGTGGAATCTGGGCCGTTCCTCGGTCTGGCCGCCGGCTGGGTAGCCGGCACGCTACTGGCCAAGCGTCTTCCCGACGGCCCGGTGCGCACCACCACGCTCGCGCTTGCGGCGGCGGGCGGGGTGCTGGCGATCGCGCGGGCGATCTAGACGGCTACCAGTTGATGCCACGCGGCCGCATGAGGCGACCCACGGGGGCGCCCGTTACGATCCGCCCCACATGAAACCGGCACTAGTCGCCGACCTTGAGCGCCTCCTCGGCGGGGGCTCCGTGGTGACCGACCCGGTTCTCGCCGCGCCCTACGGTCGGGATTTCGTCATGCAGCGCGGCACCCCCGGTGCGGTCGTTCGCCCGGCAGAGGCGGCCGACGTCTCCGCGGTACTTACCTTCGCCTCGCGGCACGGCACCCCGGTGGTCCCGCGTGCGGCCGGGAGCAACCTTTGCGGCGGCTTCGTGCCGACTCCCGAGTCGATCCTGCTCGACATGACCTCCATGGACCGCATCGACGACGTCGATCCCGACGCGCGTCGCGCGATCGTCGAGCCCGGGGTGATCAACGCGGCGCTGCAAGCCCGGCTAGAGCCGCTCGGCTTGCGCTTCTCCCCGGACCCTGCGTCGTCGGCGATGAGCACCATAGGCGGAAACATCATCGAGAACGCCGGCGGGCCCGGGTGCATCAAATACGGCGTGACGTTTCATCACGTCGCCGAGATCGATCTCGCTGTTCCGGGCGGGGAGATCCTGACGCTGCGCGAGGACGACGCGGTCGACCTTCTAGGCGTAGCCATCGGATCCGAGGGCGTCCTCGGCGTCGTGACCCGCGCGGTGCTGCGCCTTCGTCCCATTCCCCCCGCGGCATGGACGGCCCTCTGCGCCTACGAGCGGGTGGAACAGGCCGCGGAGACCGTCTCTGCCATCATCGCGGCGCGCATTCAGCCCTCGGCTCTCGAGCTTTGCGACGATCGCATGATCGAGGTCATCGAAGCGTGGCAACCCTCGGGCTATCCGCTCGACGCCGGGGCGATCCTGTTTGCCGAGCTGGACGGTTCTCCTGAGGAGGTCGCCGTCGCAGCCGGGATGCTCAAACCACTGCTCCGTCAACACGACCCCGACGTGCGGATCGCCGGAACCCCGGACGAGCGGCGCGCGATGTGGGCGGGCCGTCTAGGAGCCGGCTTGGCGACCATCGCCACCGGCCGCTCGCAATACGTCTGTGACGTCACCGTGCCTCGGCAGCGCATTCCGGAGATGACGCTGCGCGCCCGCGAAGTCGCGGCGCGGCATTCGGTAAATCTCGTCGTGGCTGCTCACGCGGGCGACGGCAATCTTCATCCGGTGATCCTCTACGAACCGGCACAGGCGGACGCGATGGCGAAGACGGCCGACGAGATCGCGCAAGCCGCCCTCGACCTCGGCGGCACGCTGACCGGTGAGCACGGCATCGGCACGGAGAAGGTGCGGCACATGCGCCGGCGGTTTGGTGCCCCCGAGATCGCGGCGTTTCGCGCGATCAAACGCGCGTTCGACCCGCGCGGCGTGATGAATCCCGGTGTGCTGCTGCCCCCGCCTGCAACCGACGAGCCGGATCTTCCGGCCTTCGCGCGCGGACTTTCGGCAGCGCTCGCAGGACGCAAGCTCGGAACCGGGGAGGCCCACGGGGACGCACGCGACATTCTTGTAGACGAGGAGAACCTCACCGTGGAGACCGGCGCCGGGGAGCGCTGCGACGAGGTCGTCGCAAGACTCGGAAGGCTCGCGCTGCGCTGTCCCGCTCTAGAGGACTCTGCGGAAACAGTCGGAGAGCATCTGGCGTCGGCCGGCCATCGCCAGCCGGCGCGCGGGGCACTCCTGTGCGTGGAGGCCACCCTCGCCGATGGGCCGGCCGTGCGGTTCGGCAGTGCCGCCGTGAAGGACGTGGCTGGTCTCGACGCCAAGCGACTCATCGCGGGGACCCAGGGCGCCTTCGGCCGCATCGAGCGCGCAATCTTCCGCGTGACACCGCTGCACGGTTAGGCTCGAGAACCATGCCCGAGCTTCCGGAGATCCGCGCGCTGGCCGAGCGCCTGGACACAGTCTGCGGCGGCGCGGTATTCGAGCGCGCCGTGCCGATTCAATTCAGCGCGATCAAGACCGTGCAGCCCGGTCCCGATTCGCTCGCCGGAGCAAGGATCGAGCGCATCACCAGCTATGGCAAGTACCTCGTCTTCGACTTCGGAGGCCCGCGTGTCCTGGTGCATCTTTCGCAGGGCGGACGCCTCGGCGTGGAAGACCCGTCGAAGACGACGCGCCCGAAACAGGGAGTGGTGCGTTTCGCCTTCGCGGACCGGCCGTCGATCCTGGTCAAGGAGTTCGGCACCGAACGCAAGGCCGGCTGGTGGGTGCTCGCGCCCGGCGACGACGGACCGCTTGCCGTCCTCGGTCCCGAGCCCTTCGACGCCGCCTTCGCGAATCTGATCGGCTCGAGCGAGGACCGGAGGCGCATCCACACACTGCTCCGCGACCAGCGGACGGTGGCCGGTATCGGCCGCGGGTACTCCGACGACATCCTCCACACCGCGCGGCTTTCTCCGTACGCATCGCTCCCTTCATTGGCGCCGGGCGAGCGCGACGTTCTCTTGCGCTCGGTGCGCGGGGTGCTCACCCGTGCGCTCGAGATCGAGCGGCGCCGCCCCGGCGGTCTGCCGGCCAAGATCGGCGATCACTTCACCGTGCACGGCAAGTACGGCTACCCCTGCCCGCGTTGCGGCGGCGACCTGCGGAGGGTGTCCTACGAGTCCCACGAGGTGACTTACTGCCCCGCGTGTCAGACCGGCGGCAAGATCCTCGCCGACCGCAGGCTGTCGCGGCTGGTCAAGTAGACAGCGTCGGATCCCGGCCGCACGAGGACCGCACGGCGCGCTCGAACACGCTCGATTGCGCCAGCGCGCTCTTGGGACGAGTTCTGGTCCTGATCAGTCAAGCGGCCGGCGGCGCAAGCCGATGAGCGCGATCCCCGCGATCACGGCCGCGGCGCCCGACGCGAGAGGAATCGCCAGCAGGTAGGTCTCACCTGCGAGCGACACCGGACCGGCGGGATCGCTCGCCATCGCGAGCAGCCCGCCCACGGCAAGAAGAACGATCCCGAGACCGATCAGCACCATCCCGACGGCACGCACCGTCAGACCTGGCGCACGTACCGGATCTCGGTGTCGCTCTCGTTGTCCACCGACCGCGCCCAGGTGAGATGCGCCCGTCCGAGGAAGTCGAGCGCAAGCGATTGGAAATCACCCAGCTCGCGGTCCTGGTCGCAGGCGAGACCGTCCGTGCAGATAGGACCGGACTTCACCGGCGTCGGGTCGACCGTGACGAGGCTGCTGAACGTGGCTCCGAAGTCGGTGCTCTCCAGGTAAGCCTCGTACCACTGTGTGCTCTCCGGCACCTTGCTCGGGGCGTTGCTCGTCGTGGTGTGGAAGAGAGACACGGCGATCTTGCTGCCTTTCGCCGCCACCCACGGGAAGACCGGCGTACCGGAGTTCACGATCGTCCTCGGCACGCTCCACGTCGCGCCCCAGTTCGTCGACTTGCTCATCTTGACGCGCGACGAATTGTTCAGGACCTCCAACCACACGGCGACGAGCCTGCTTCCGCCGGCCTTAGCCACGATCGGGAACGACGCCACCGTGTCGACGCCACCCTGACCCGGGCTGACCTCCGTTACTTCGAACGTCAATCCGCCGTTCAGCGACCGCGCGACCTTGACGCCTCCGAGGGACGTTCCAAAGATGATCGCAACCTTGTCGTTGAGAGCGCTTGTCCCATCGACCACCATGTAGCCCGGCGGGCAGATGCAGCCGGTCTGATCCAACAGCGTCGCCGCATGGCGCACCGGCTGGTATGTAAGACCGCCGTCGAGCGACCGGGAGAGGATGAGACCGCCCGGCAGCTGGTTCTGGATGAAATACACCCGTCCCCCGCCCGGCGTGGCGATCCACTGGCGGTCGTGCACGGGCGGGCCGCCGAAGGGATTCACAATCCAGGTCTTCGCCTTGTCCTTGGATTGACCAACCGTCGAGTCACCGAGCCAGAGGTCGGTCCAGTACAACGTTCCGTCGTTCGGGTCGATTGCCATGTGCGAGTCTCCACCTCCGTGCGCGAGCGCGCGAAGGCTCACCGGCGTCTGCACGAACGAAGCCCCTCCGTTCGTCGAACGCCAAATGTGACTTGGGCTGGGTATGGGAAGGGAGATTCCCGGAATCGCCGTGATGTACACCTGCGAGCCCGTCGTGACGATGAATGGCTCGCTATCGTCCGTGTCGCTGCTCACCACCTTCGGCGTGCCGAAGGCGGTGATCGCGCCGGCCGGCGAGCCGGTTGCGGCGACGAACAGAGCGAGCAACATTCCTAATGAGACACTGACGGACCAAAGCCTGCGCATCGTCGGTTTCCCCCCATCGGTCTTTCAGTGTGTATGAACCCGAAACATTATCGCCCGAGCCGGCCCGAGCGTCACCGGGACAAGCCGCCCGAAGCGGCAGAGGTCTCAGCGTAGCGGGAAAAGAACCGGTACAACGATCACCGTCACCACCAGCGTGGCCACGGTGAGCGGCGCCCCGAGCCTGGTGAAGTCCCGATACCGGTACCCCCCCATCCCCCACACGAGGGTGTTGGCCTGGTAGCCGATCGGCGTGAGAAACGAAAGCGTCGCCCCGAACAGGATCACGATCGCGAACGGCCTCTGCTGCAAGCCGGCCTGGGACGCCGTCGCCATCGCCACCGGGAACATCAACACGGCGGCCGCGTTGTTCGACAAAAGCTCCGTCATCAACATCGTCGCCAGCAGGATCCCGGCCAGCAGGCCTACGTCGCCCAGGGGCTCGAACGCCGTCACGACGACCCGAGCAACCTCCTTCGCCAGCCCGCTCTGCTCCATCGCCACGCCGAGTCCGAAGGACAGCGCCATCAGCAAGATGATGTCGAGGTCCACCGACTTCCGCGCCTCCCAGGGTGTGATGACCCCGAGCGCCAGCAGCGCGATGGCAACAACCAGGGACACTTGAAGAAGGTCGAGCAACCCGGTTCCGGCCGCGACGATCAGACCGAGAGTGAGCAGCTGAACGATCCTCGCTTTGTCCCGCCGGATCGGTTTGTCATCCGTCAGGCCGGCGACCATCAGGAAATCTGGTCGCTCCTTCCATCGCCGGGCAAAACCGGGGTCCCCGACGAGCAGCAGCACGTCGCCGGTTCGCAGCGGTATCTCGCCGAGCTTTCCCTCGATACGCTCGCCGGCGCGGTGAATGGCCATTACGGCCCCGCCGTAGGCTGCACGGAAATCCGATTGCTTCAGCGTGGACCCGACGAGAGAGGACCCTTCGCCGACGACCGCCTCGAAGAACGTCTGACCGAGCTTGCTATCCGAAGCTGAGAAATGACGGTCGTGCGCCGAGACGAGGCCCGGCGTGCGCTGGAGATCGAGAATGCGGCCGACGTTTCCCGCAAAGATCAGCCGGTCGTCGTCGACGAGCACCTCATCGGGCGCGACGGGAGCGATCGTGCGCCCGGCTCGCTCGATGCCGACGAGGAACACGCCCTCTAGGTTTCTCAAACCCGCGTCGGCAACGCTTCGCCCGGACAGCGGGCTGTTCGCAGCGACCTGCATCTCAACGGTGAACTCGCGAAACTGTTCGCCGAGCCCTTCGGTCGGCGCCTGCCGCGCCTTCAGCAGCCTCGGCGAGAGGAAAACGATCATCGTCACCCCGACGAGGGCGATCACCACGCCTGCCCCGGTGATCTCGAAAAGGCCGAGGCCCTTCTGCCCGGATTTCTTCAGCAGCCCATCGACGACGAGGTTCGTCGACGTGCCGATGAGAGTCGTGCACCCGCCGAAGATCACCGCGTAGGAGAGCGGCATGAGATATCGAGAGGGCGAGCGGCCGGTCCGCCGGCACCATGCGACGACACGGGGCGCGAGCATTCCCACCAGCGGCGTGTTGGCGATGAAAGCCGATGCGGCGGCCGACGGATACGAGATGCGTCCGAGCTGCCGCCATTGCGCGGCGCGCGTTTGTTCGACCGGTCGGTTTCCCAGAGCCTTGGCGGTGATGCGGTCGAGCGCTCCGGTAATCTCGGCGGCGCCGGCAAGCACGTATAGAGCAGCCACGGTGACCGGCGCGTCGCTGGAGAACCCCGCCAGTGCTCCCTCTTCGTCGATCACCCCCGCCACCAGCAAGACCGTGACCGCGGCTCCCATCACGAGTGCAGGTGGATACCGGTCGGTGGCAAGCAGGACGATGGTGGCGACGGCCACCACGAGCGTGATCCATCCGTCCAGACCCACGGTTCCCCGCTCACCTACTCGCCGGTCTCTCCGGCGGCGGCGGAACTGTACCCTCTCGCTACTCCCCGGAGCCCGCGCTGGCTCGGGAGCCGCCGAGCGGCACAGGACCTACGATTCGCTCATGCCCGATCAACAGCACATGTACGCACGCACCCCCTCAACTCTTGACATTTGCTTTTGCCGGATTTATCCTGGCGTAGGTCGCTTTCGAGAACCGGCCGGAATCTTCGGACCGCTCGGCGGGCAGGACAAAGGGACCGAAGTGTCGAATCCAGAGAATCAGGCAGGTCGTTAGGGCGACCGGCCGGTAGATAGGGGGAGGCCCGTATGAGGGAAAAGACTAGGGCTGCGGTTTTGCTTGCTCTGCTCATCGCGATCGTCGTGATGCCGCTGGGCAGCCGGGCCGAATTGCCCCGAAGCGGCACTCTGGCCCAGTGCTACGGCTACACCGCAGCCAACGGAGCGGGCTCGTGCACGGCCACGTTCGCACTCGCCCAGAGTGGGTTCGTCTCGAACCTCGAGACGCACGCACACTTTCACCATTTCTTCCCCGACTTCGGGCCGACGCGTTTCGTCACGCTCGAGTGGTGGGACAGCGCCGGTGAGCTGGTGTACTCCACGTTTTGCCAGGACCGCGGTGGCTCCCTTGCCGATCAAGTCGGCCAGGAGATCGGACCGTCGGACCTAACCAACGCGACCTGCGCTTCCGTGTACCACAAGACCCGTTACTTCGCCGGTGAGCAGACCCTTGCGGTCACAGGCGACATGGTTCCTCACGGAGCCGGCTTCAAGTTCCACGGCAAGCTCTTCATTACGACGGATGGCGGGCTCTTCTAACCACGGCTTCGACAGAACGAGCCGCCGACATCGGCGGCTCGTTCGCTTTTGGCGGCGTCACTCGGATGCAGGACCTTGAAACGACGCCGGTCTTTTCTCGCGGCGCGACGCAATCCCTTCCACTACGTCGGGTCCCCCAAACCCGAGAAACTCGAACGCGAGCGACGCGTCGAAGATCGGTCCGGCAGACCGTAGCCAGTTGTTGAGCGTGTACTTCGTCCACCTGATCGCACTCTGCGAGCCGGACGCAAGCGTGCGAGCGATGTCCAGCGCGCGCGACTCCAACTCCGAATCCTCTACACACAAAGACACCAAGCCGATCCGCTCCGCCTCCTCCCCCGACACCGGCTCGCAGGTCAGCAGGTGATACTTGGCCTTCGCCATGCCACACAGCAGCGGCCACACGATCGCTGCGTGATCGCCGGCAGCCACTCCGAGTCTGGTGTGCCCATCGATGATGCGCGCGGTGCGCGACGCGATCGACACATCGGCGAGCAGACCCACGACGAGCCCGGCACCAACCGCCGGACCGCGCATCGCCGAGACAATCGGCTTGGAGCAGTTGATCACGTTGTAGACGAGATCACGGGCTTCGCGGAGGACGCGGATCATCACCGCATAGTCCTCGGCCATGTCGCGAACGAGATCCAGGTCGCCACCGGAGGAGAAAGCCTCCCCTTCACCCTGGATGATCGCGACCCGGGTATCCGGGTCGCGATCGACTTCCTGCCACACGGCGGCGAGGTCTCGGTGCATCTCGTGCCCCGCGGCGTTCAGCCGGCCTGGTGTGCTCATGACGATTCGCAGGATGCCCGGCCCCACCCGTTCGAAACGGAGACTGGGGTAGGCGGCATAAGGATCGGACATTGGCCCCTCCTCGACTTAGGAAACCCCAGGATAAGGCTCGAAACGGCAGAAGATCCCGCCCGACCGCCGGATTTTGCTCTTTTCTCCCGGGGAGCCGTAAGTGGCGAAAGCGGCTTTCGTAGTTATAGTGAGAAGAGCAAACGTAAGGCCGAGACTAGTGGAGGTTGCCATGAGCGCGTCCAAACGGACGCAGCGAGCGATGGCCAAGGGCTTGTTGTCACTGGCGATCGCGTCCGGCGTCATCGTCATCATCCCCGCACTGACCGCGGCGGCTTCGGCGGAATGCCCTTCGGTCACTGTGCAGATCTCCGGCGAGACCTGCACAGGACCAGTCCAGGTCACGCCGACCGATCCAGCGTCCCTGCTGGTCGGCGGCAACGAGCCGGCTCCCACACAACCGTCCGACGAGCAGCCCAGCGGCAGCGTCGTGCCCTTCAACCCGGCACCCCGCGTGCTGAGCCCGCCGCCTTCTGCTCCGCGACCGGCAAACAGCACGCCGGCCCCGGCGCGTCCGAAGCCTGCCGCCCCCACGACGGTTGCACCGGTGCTGCCCCAAGATCTGCGGTGGGAGGGAATCGAGGAGTTCTACCAGGGCTCGTTCAAGCCCACGCTTCCGTACTTCGGGCTGTCGGTCGGCCCCCCGAGTGTTGAGCGTCCGAGCACGATCATTACGCTCACACCTTCGTCGGGTGGCTTCAGCCTCTCGCTGTTCGAGCGCTCGCTTGCCGCACCACTGGCCGGAAGCATCCTGCTTCTGATCGGTGCCATGCGAGTACGTCGCTTCCTGCTCGACGTCTGAGCGCGGTACACGTTGTCGAGCGCGCCGAGATCGAAGATCTCGGCGCGCGGGCAGCCGCGTGGTTGCGCTCCCGCGGCGCCCAACGTGGTGATCGTGTCGTGGTCGTTGCTCCGAACGAGCCGCGCCTTCTTGCGCTGACTCTCGGCGCGCTTCGCGCCGGAATCCTTCCGGTTCTAGTCGGGCCCTCGCTTGCTCCCCGGGAACGTCAAGAGATCGTCGACGATGCTCAACCAGTCCTTTCGGTGAGCGACCTCGACCAGGTCTCCTGGGATCACCCGCCGGCGCGAGACCTCGCCGCGCTACCGCTCGGCCGCCCGATCCTCTACACCTCGGGTACAACCGGCCGGCCGAAGGGCGTCTGGGGTGGGGTACTGTCCGAGGATCTCGCCGCAGAGTGGGCCGCAGACGAAGCCGAGCTGTGGGCACCCCGGCCGGGAACCGAGGTGCTCGTCTGCTCTCCGCTGTATCACTCGGCGGGACACCGTCTGGCGACCTCGGCGCTGGTCGCCGGCGCCCGGGTGCTGCTCGCCGAGCGCTTCGACCCGGTTGCCGTGACCCGTCTTCTGGCCGAGCGAGACGTCTCGGTGACGTTTCTCGTCCCGACCCACCTCCGGCGGTTGCTCGCAGACGGCGAGCCCCCGCGCCCGAGAGCACTCCGTCGCGCCCTGCATGCCGGTGAACCCTGCCCTCCGGACCTGAAGCGCAGAGCTATGGAATGGCTTGCGCCGGGGTCGCTGTGGGAGTTCTACGGTGCAACCGAGGGCCAGTTCACCGCGATCTCCCCGGAGGAATGGCTCCAGCGGCCGGGAAGTGTGGGGCGAGCCCGGCCGGGACGCCACCTCACCATCGCGAATCCGGACGCCGGCGGCGTCGGCGAGGTGTTCGTGAGCGCGCCGGAGTTCGCACGCTGGGAGTACTGGCGAGATCCCGGTCGCACGGCATCGGCATGGAACGGAGATTCGTTCACGGCCGGCGATCTCGGCAGCGTCGACGATGCCGGCTACCTCACCCTGGCCTCCCGCCGTGAGGACCTGATCATCTCGGGAGGAGTCAATGTGTATCCGGCGGTCGTCGAGCGAATCCTTCTCGAACACGAGGCGGTCACTGAGGCGGCGGTGTTTGGGGTTCCCGACGACCGCTGGGGCCAGCGGGTGTGTGCCGCAGTGGTCGCCGACGAGCGCGCGCGCGAGGATATCGGCGCCTGGACCAGGACTCGCCTCCTGAGCGCGCAGCGACCTAAAGATCTCCTGGTCCTGGATGAGCTTCCGACACTACCGACGGGGAAACTTGATCGCGGGGCCTTGCGGGATCGCGTCTAGGCACCGGGAGACGTACTAGAAACCGAGCCGGCCGCGCATGGCCTGCGCGGCGCGCCGCGCGAGGAAGGGCACCCCGTGTTCGAGCTGAGCAAACAGAGGGTGATCGGCGATGCCCGCCAGAAACCGGCGGTACGAGCCCTCCATGATGATCGCGATCTTCCAGCCCGCCAAAGCCGAGTACCACGCGACCGAGTCGGGCACTCCGATCGCCGCCGAATACCGCTCGAAAATCTGTCGCCGCCGCAGGAAACCCTCCTGGTCCATCGCGGCCGAGACGGCCAGTCCGAAACCATCGTCGCCGGGATCGCGCCAGAAATACAGCATCCAGCCGAGGTCGGCGAGCGGGTCACCGATCGTGGACATCTCCCAATCCACGACGGCAACCAAGCGCGCCGGAGATTCGGGAGCGAAGATGACGTTGTCGAGCTTGAAGTCGCCGTGCACGATCGCCGCCGCGGCCGGCGATGGAATGTTGGCTTCCAGCCAGCCACCAACCTCCTCGATCTCGGGGATGTCGCGAAAGCGAGCGAGATCCCACAGTTGGCGCATGCGGCGAAGCTGTCGCTCGAGATAGCCGTCCGGCTTCCCGAACCCATCGAGCCCGGCGGCGCGCCAGTCCACTCGACGTAGAGCGACGAGGGTATCCACGAGCTGTTCGCACATGCTCGTTCGATCCTCCGGTGAGGACAGCGCATCGGGCACCGTGGCCCTCACGACATGCCCGTCGACGCGCTCCATCAAATAGAACGGAGCGCCGATCACCGAACGGTCCTCGCACAACACGATCGGCCGGGCGACCGGAACCGGCGCTTTGTGATCGAAGAGCGCGCGCGTCACTCGATACTCGCGAGTCACGTCGAAGGCCGTGGGTGGAAGATCTCCGCGCGGCGGCCTTCGCAGGACGACCTCCCATCCATCACCGCGAACGCGGAAGGTCAGGCAAGACTGGCCCTCCCCCAGCCGTTCCACCTCGAACGGTCCGCCGAACTCCGGCGCGTGCCCGGCGAGGTAGGACCGGAGGCCTTTGGGGTCGACGAGCTCGTCGGTGCCGGTGCTACTCACCGCTCGAGAAGCTCCTTCGGGATGTACTTCGCCAGCTCCCTGCGCGCGATCACCATCTTGTGCACCTCGTCGGGCCCGTCGGCGATGTGCAGCGTGCGTGCGTGCGCGTACATGGAGGCTAGGGGAACGTCGTCGGACACACCCGCGGCGCCGAATGCCTGAATCGCGCGGTCGAGCACCCAGGTCGCGACTCGAGGCGCGACGACCTTGATCGCGGAGATCTCTACACGTGCGGACTCCTTGCCGCCGGTGTCCATGAGCCAAGCCGCCTTCAGCGTGAGCAGCCGGGCCTGCTCGATCATGATGCGCGCTTCTGCGATCCAGTCCTGGACCACGCCCTGCCGGGCGATCTCCTTGCCAAAGGCCGTCCTGGAAAGCACGCGCTTGCACGTCAGCTCGAGCGCCCGCTCGGCCATTCCGATCGCGCGCATGCAGTGATGGATGCGGCCGGGCCCGAGCCGTGCTTGCGCGATCGCAAATCCTCCACCCTCCTCGCCCAAGAGGTTCCCTGCCGGAACGCGAACGTCCTCGAAGAAAATCTCGCAGTGTCCGGGAACGTCTTCGTAGCCGAAGACCGGAAGCGATCGAACCACGCGAACCCCGGGAGTGTCGAGAGGAATCAGGATCATGCTCTGCTGGTTGTACCCGCCGGCGTCGGGGTTCGTGACCCCCATGAAGATCATGATCTTGCACCGCGGGCTCGCCGCGCCGCTCGTCCACCATTTGTGACCGTTGACAATGTAGTGGTCGGCCTCCCGCACGATCCTGCTTTGGATGTTGCGCGCGTCGGACGAGGCAACTTCCGGCTCCGTCATGGCGAAGCACGAACGGATCTCACCTTCCAGGAGCGGCGTCAGCCATTGCTCCTGCTGCTCCTTCGTGCCGAACTGCGCAAGGATCTCCATGTTCCCGGTGTCGGGTGCAGCGCAATTGAGCGCCTCCGGAGCAATCGCGGCGCTGGCGCCGGTGATCTCGGCAAGGGGCGCATATTCGAGATTGGAAAGTCCGGCACCCCAGCGGTCGTCGGGCAGGAAAAGATTCCACAAGCCGCGCCTCCGCGCTTCCGCTTTTAGCTCCTCCATCACCGGAGGATGAGCGTGCGGGTCTCCCGAAGCACGCAACTGGTCGCGGTACACAGGCTCGGCCGGGTAAACGTGATTCTCCATGAAATCGATCAGCTGCTTTCGCAGATCCTCGACTTTGGCACTGTGATTGAAGTCCATCTGTCCCCCTCGGCCGCTCCGGCGACCGAACCGTACGTGGACCTGCGCGCTCGGGGCAAGCGGCACCGGACGGCGCGTTCTCGCGCGCGTATGTCATCATGCCCCGAATAGCGACGAAGGAGGCGGCCTTGGATCCTCGAGATCTTCCCGAGATGCCGGAGCTCATGATCGTGGGTCCCGGCGAGTTGCACGACGAGGACCTCGCCGTCCTGGGCAAGCAAGTCATCGCACACTACGGCGACACCTGGGTCGAGGCGCACAACGACGCCGTCCGTGCCCTGGCGCGCCTGCTGGGCGCCCCCGAAGATCCGTACGTCATTCCCGGGTCCGGCACGGCGTGTCTCGACGCTGCGCTGATGAACCTGTTCGAGCCCGGCGAGCGCATCGTCGTTGCCGGAACCGGCTTCTTCGGCGTCCGCCTCGCAGAGGTTGCGACCGCGGTGGGGCTCGACGTGGTCGAGGTGCCCGTCGCGGTGGGCGAACCGGCCGACGCGCGGGCTATCGCCGACGCCGTAGCCTCGACCGGCGCGGCCGGCGTTGCGATGACGCACGTGGAAACCTCTACCGGCGTTCGTCATCCGATCGCCGCAGTGGGGCGTGCCGTGCATGAATCCGGCGCCCTGCTCGTCGTCGACGGCATCGCCTCGATCGGGGGCGAAACCTTCGATCTCGAGGACATGGGCGTGGATGCGCTCGTGACGAGCACGCAGAAGGGTTTGGAAACGCCACCGGGTCTCGGGATCGTCGCGCTCGGCCCCGCCGCACGAAGGCGACTCGAGAGTCGTCGAACAGCGGTGCGGTCTTGGTATCTCGACCTTCGACGGTGGGACTGGTACCGGCGCGAGTGGGGATGGCACCCGCATCCCGTCACAATGCCGACGAGCCTCGTGCTGACTCTGCTGTCGAGCGTGAACCGCATCCTGAATTTCGGTCTGGATTCATGGATCGCGGATCGGGCCGCGCTTGCCGCACGCTGCCGTGAGGGCTTGGAGTCGATCGGGCTTCCGGCGGTCCCGAGAAGCGACGTGCAATCCAACATGGTGATCGCGGCGTATGCGGACGACGGGCCGGAAATCCAGCGACGGCTGCTCGAGGACGGCTTGCAAATCTCCGGCGGTCTCGCGCCGCTTGCCGGACGCACGATTCGTATCGGGCTGATGGGGCGCACTGCCACCGAGGCGATGGTCGATCGGGTGCTCGATGCGATCGCCCGCGCGC
The DNA here is from genome assembly GCA_046713235.1 of Actinomycetota bacterium. Classification (GTDB taxonomy): domain Bacteria; phylum Actinomycetota; class AC-67; order AC-67; family AC-67; genus JBKKBZ01. The sequence continues at coordinate 39,636 of JBKKBZ010000101.1, forward strand.
GCAAGGATCCCGGCGCCTAGCCGATCGCGGACGCGGGCTCGCCGTGCTTGCCGAGTCGCCCGAGTTTCGTCCCCGGCCCGTTCAACGAAGGCGGAAATGTGTGGCAAGTCACTCTTGCCCATTGTCCAGGATGCTCGCATACTGTAGGGGCGACGAATCATTAGGGGGCAACATGCGCAAGGCTCTTATCGTGGCCCTTGCTCTGGCCATGGGCGGCACCGCCTGCGTCGGGTTGGGCGCGGGCGCTCAAGCCGAGGACGAGGTAGCCCAATCGCCGACTGTGCGGCCGCTCCGCGCTGCTCGCCCGGCGTGGTTCACGCCCGAGCTGGAGGCCAAGCTCGCCGCGCCTGCGGCGACCACGCCCGCACCGGCCGATGCGCCGCTGCCGGGCGAGGTCGGCATCCGCCCGGGATCGTGGATGATCTCCCCCTACCTGTGCACGATGAACTTCATCTTCCGAAGCGGCTCCACCCTCGCCATCGGAACGGCCGGCCATTGCACGAACACGATCGGCCAGGATGTGACCCTTCTGACGCTGGCACCAGGCGGCTCGGACCCCGTGCTCGTCAACGTCGGCAAGGTGCTAGTTCGCGCCAGCGCAGGTGTCGGCAACGACTTTGCCCTCGTCTCGATCTATCCGAGCCTTTACGGCTGGGTCAGCCCGACGATCGCCGCCATCGGCGGCCCGTGCGGGCGCTACACCGGCAGCGCGACGCAGGTCGTCGCCCATTACGGCCACGGTCTCGGAATCGGAACCGGCGGAACACCGCGCGCCGGTGTGAGCACCGTGTGGATGAATGCGTGGTACGAGTGGGCCGGTGTCCTCTCCACCGGCGACTCGGGAAGCGCCGTCCGGGTCGGTAACATGAAAGCAGCGGGGAATCTCACTCATGTGGGAGTCCTCGTGCCCGGTGTTCCGAAGCCTCTCGGCTACGGAACGCGGATCGCCAAGATCCTCAAAATCGCAACAGGTTACGCGCTCGTCAACAGCCCGCTCTGCGTCTAGTTGCGCGGCAGAGGCGCTGAGCACAACCCCGCGCTCATTCGGTACCCGGTCGTGCGCCGAGGATGATGGTCGAGCCGGTCGCAGTCGCCGCCTTCTTCCCGTCGATGGCGAACACATCGGCTACCGCGACGGCGAGGTTTCGTCCCCGATGCGTGACGGTGCCCTTGGCAACCAGATCACCGTCTCCGGGAAACACCGGACGGAGAAAGTTCACCTTCACGTCCACCGGCCGGTAGGCGCTCCCGGCTTCCAGCGTGGAGACGACCGCCGTCGCGAGCGCGGCGTGAGCAAGCATCGCCGTCAGGCCGCCCTGGATCGTCCCCATCGGACTCGTCAGCCACCGGCTTGCCGGCATCGTAAACGTCACGCTCCCGTGTGCGACCTCACGCAGCGTCATGCCGGTCAGATAATGAATTGGCGGGTGGTCGACCTCGCCTTGGATCTGTCGCGTGAGCAACCGCTCCCCGGTCATGTTGCGCCACTCGTCCCAAGGGACGATCGTTCCCCGAGCGGGGCGCCGGTATGGATCCGGAGTTTTCTCTTCGTCTTCGACGACGATCGGGAGTTCGCCCGGCCGCTCGAACCCTTCAAGCGGCGGTTGCACGAAGCACGTAGACGTTCCGTAAGCGACCAGCGCTCCGCGATCGTCCGCCACCTCGACCTGCGAGAGTGCCAACGGCCGTCCCATGTGAATCGGCCGGCCGGTCGCACGGAGTGTCCCGGAGGCGGCGCACGGCGCCAGGAAGCTCATCGACAGCTCGGACGTCGTCATCGGGGTGGCCGCCGGCAAGCCGATCAGAACCGCGGTTCCCAGCGCGGCGTCGGCAAGCATGGTGAGCGCGCCGGCCGAAATCTGTCCCTGGGAGGACAGGAACCACTCGGATGCCGGGAGCGTGAAGACCGAGTGGTCCTCCTCGGCTCCGGCCAGGAGCAGACCCGTGAGACGCGACATCGGGGGCCGCACGCCGTGGCCCCGGAGACCCGCCTGGAGTTGCTCGAGCCCGGAGAGGCCGAACGCGACGGGATCGGGGTAGCCTCCGCGGACCGGCTCGAGCCAGATGGGCACGCCGGTCTCGGTGACATTCCCCGATTGTGCGTGATGGTCGGCCACAATCCCCCCCACGCCGCACGCCGGCGGCCCAAAAGCGATGGTAAACGCCTCCGGCGAGCGGGTCCAGCCCAACTTGCCGGGATTGCCGCCTTGGTCTAGTGTTCCCACCCTAAGTGACTGCTCGTACTCATCGAGCGGTCCGGGGAGGGATCTAACGGTCCCGGAAGGAGGGGGTATGCGTAAGCTTCTTCGTATCGCGGTAGTCGTCGTCGTCCTTGGAGGGCTCATGGCGGCCGGCCCAGCGGCCATGGCCGCCGGCCAGAGGCCGGAGACGTTCACAGAGCACCAGGACGACTACACCGACACCTTCACCGATCTCGCGTGCATCGGCGGAGTGGAGCAGGAGGCAGTCATCAGCATCGTCGAGGACGGCGTCTTCCACGGCACGTTCTTCGAGGACGGCCGCCTGCACGTCACCGGGACCTTTGTCGGGCAGTTCATCGCAGACCCGGTAGACCCGGCGCTGCCGACGTACACCGGCCGCTACACGGTGTGGTTCGGCGAGAACCAGAACAAGAACGTTGACAACGGCACGTTCACGTTCCACGCCAACGGCTCCGCGCCCGACGGCTCCAAGGTGGCGTTCGGCGTCGTGCATCACATCACCGCCGGATCGATCGACTGGACGGACGACGAGCCGGTCCTCACAGACCTGCGCTCCGAGGTAGATCTCCACCGCTGCAAGTAACGCACCACGCTTTCCGACGGCCCGGCGACCCGCCCCGTCGCCGATCCGACGCCGGCCGTTCCGACTCCATCACCGGCGGAGACTCCGTGCCGCGAGGCGCTCGGGCGAGCCGACCCTCCGCCGGGCGTTCGCGTGACCCTGCACGCGAAGCCGGCCACGCTCGGGCGAAACGAAGAGCTGCGCTTCACGGTAAGCCTCCGCAACGGAGGGCCGAGTGCCGTCGGCTTCTATCGAGGCCGCGACTGGGTCGATCTGTGGATCTACCGCGGCGACGAGTTCATCTGGACGAAGAGCAAGGCCGGCGGCTTCTACACCCGGGAGGCCTTGATCGAGTCTCTCGCGCCGGGCGACAGCCGGGCCGAGGACGTGACGTGGGACCAATCCTCGAACTGCCCTGGGGCTCCACCCACGGTGACGGCCGGCCGCTATTTCGCCCGCGCGTCGCTCAAGGTGGAGACGGCGTCGGGAACCGTCACGTGGTGGTCCGAGGCGATCCAGTTCACCATCCGCCCATGAGATCCCCGGCCGCAATCGGGGGTGGCATCGTGCTCCTTATCCTCGGTTCGCGGTCGAGGTACGCATAACGGGTTCGGTTCCAGCCGCAAGTTATACGGGCCCCTCGAGCTCATGCTGGGACCAACCTAACCCACCAATCGCGATTTCGAATAGTGCAGGGCTTGAGATCAGAAAGCGCTTGATAGCCGGTCGGGTATTGATTGCCGGGCCCGTAGTTCGAGACGTAGCCGATACGACAGTTACCGAGCATGAGTTCCTTGAACGGGTGCTGTGCCTCGTCGAGGTCTATGCCGAAGCGGGTTGTCTCAACGAGACAGAGCGTCTTCCCTGAATCGGATTCACTTAGGTACGTGTCGTGTTCGGAGTTTCCCCAGTCGATTGAGCCCTTGGGACAATCGGGCGCGGGGCCGGGCGTTAGCGTGAAGGCTGCCGAAGGCGCCTGAGTCGGCGTCGTGGATGTCTGGGTGCGAGGACTGGAAGGTCGGCCCTCGATTCGAGACGATGGACACGCACCGAGTGTTATAGGCAAGAGCCCGACTGCGATCACGGTCCGCCATGTCATGAGCATCTGCACCTCAAGTGAGTTGACCCGATGGCCCTCAATAGCAGCTGTGGCCCAGTCCCGAGCATGTCCTTTCGGGCAAGCGAGGCTCACTTTCAAATACTAGGCAGGCTCCGCCCAACGGTTTGGCGGCTGAGCAGCCGGGAGCGCGCGCAGCGCGCGAGCGGTCTGTTCCAGTCGCAAGTTAGACGGTGGAGATTCCCGCCAACACTTCGCTAATCGCAAGATTAGAGTCCTCCAGCCAGACGATGCATCCCTCCGGGTTCTGATCGATTCCCCAGGTCGTGTGTTCAACAAGCTCTCTGGGCACCCAGGCTAGAAGATAGGGGCTTGGGTAGCGTCGTAGTTCGCGCCGTTCTTCGATCATTGCGACCCAGGTGTCCCAGGGTGGACAGTTATGCGTATCAAAGAAGCCAGCCGATGAGTCCTGCGCAGCGCCATCAGCGAGCTCGTCATTGGGGAAATAGACCAGCAGGCGTCCAGAGTCTAATGCGCGAGGAACTTCAGTCGAGCGCAACACTTGATGGCTCCGTAGGACTCCAACATGCCGTACCGCCGAAAAGTAGTCTGCTTCCAGAACCCGCGGACGAGTTTCGTCTCGACGTAAGCATTCCGCCGGATGCGCGACATCTACATGCTTCACGCACCAAAGAATCGTTTCGCGAAGTCGAAGCGCTAGCGGATCAAGGGACTCGGAGAGATTCGGCTCGGATCGTCGAATCTTCTTTGCGAACGACCGCGTCATGATCCGTCTAACGACTTGGGCGCTGACCCGCCGGCGAAGCCGGTCGGGTCCAGCGGCGAGTTCTACGGCCGGGAGTCCTCAAAGCAGCTTCCGAAACTCTTCGATCGTGAGGCCAGCGTCCCGAGCGATTCCACCCATCGTGAGGGCGTTGATTGGGTTCGCGCGCGGAATCGTCAAGATGCGGCGGCCATCCGACATCACGATGTGCTTCCCCTCGCGAATGACTTCGAAGCCTGCTTTGCGAAGAGCTCGAACCGCACGCTGATGCGAGATGCCGGGAATGCTGGGCATCAGAGGGCGACTTCGATCTCCCGAACTTCCGCTCCTTCGAGCTGCTCGTCGGCGACCGAAAGGTAGGCCTGAATCGCGTCGCGGATGTTCTCGATAGCCTCGTCCTCATCCTTACCCTGTGACCAGCATCCTGGGAGACCGGGCACGGAGACAGCGACGCCTTCATCCGAACGGTGGAGAGCGATCTTGTAGCGAACCGTCATACCCGCATTCTACTCCCGCCGTCCGTCCGTTCAACGGCTTGGGAGCTGAGCCGCGCGAGCCCGCAGGGCGAGCGTCGGTTCCAGCCGCAAGTTGTGCGGCGACCGATCAGGCGCCTTGGAATTGCACAACGGATTCTCCTCCGGTGACGCGATCGGACTCATGATGCGGTCGGATCACGCGGCTTGTCCATCGCACTCGCGAGACGCCACGACCCAAGAATCGCTAGCGAGGCACCGCCGACTAGGAGCGCCCACTGCGCGAGCCACCCTGGGTCCGGTCTTCGAGGGACAGGAGTGCCGGCGCCGAGCACGGACTCGGCCTCCCGAACAGCGGTCGAACCGCGCAGATACTCCGTGCAGAGATTCAGCGGCTGCGGGCTGCCGTTTGGCTGCGAGACGATGACGTAATCGACCTGCGAGACACTCGTTCCACAGGTGTCCCCACCGCCGCCGGCCACTTTCACTCGCAGATTCGAACGGGCAGGACCTTTGAGGACCCGAAGCACGCGGAAGCTCGCGCCGGAAAAGAGATCGATAGAGCGGGGACGCGCGACGTAGACCGCGTCGGCCTCGGTGACCACGTCAGAGACAGACCCGCGAACGCACGAGCAGGCATGGGCAGGGCTGGAAGAACCTATGAGGAATCCGACGGCTGCCAAGACAGTGAGACTGATGACTCGCGGCCGGCGCCACATGAGTTTCACGAACTAGCAGTCCGCACAACGGACTTGGCGCTCAGCGGCGGCGGCTCGCCGAAGGCCAGCCGTCCGTCCGTTGCAGCGCCTTGTTAGGCAGCAAGTCATGCCGACTCCTTCTGGTATTGGGCATCGAGGTGCTGCGCAAGGTTGAGGACCTCCCGCCACTCCGGTAGCTTGAGTAGATCCGTGACGCTTGAGACTCCAGACCCGGAAGCCTCAACAAGCAGCCCATAGAGACGAGCCAGGTCTTTCAACTCGTCCTCGGTGAATGCAGCGAGGAAGGCGGGGCTCTTCGGGTGGTAGAGGTCAGCACAAAACATGTCGACCAACTCCCCAGGGACATACGCGATCGGGACATTTTGCTCATATTTCAGCTGCCCCGACGGATGGGCAAGAAGGTGGATGTGCTCCCGCACTGCCCTCCGAATCTCATGAGGTTCCATGGTCTGCCTAACGACTTGGCGCGTCAGCGGCGCGAAGCGTCCGTTGCACGCGCTTGTTAAACCGTGGCGCTGATTCGAATCTCATATCTCGTCCCTGTTCCTAACATGTTTTCTCGAGTCAGGCGCCCAAGTTCCGCGGGGGTTACTGCAACGGTCTCCGCTGGTTCAGCAGGATCCCACATGGCCTCGATCCACAAATCAGCCGGCCCCTCGGACGCGAGGGTCTCGAGGGCGATGGCGAGGGGTTCGAGAATCTCCGATCGCAGGGTCCAATTCGGCGCGTCCCAGTCCACCTCCGCGGGGAGAAAGTCGCCGTCCGTGGACAAGACGCCTCGAATCAAACCCCGGTCCCTGAAGAATCGGGGCCGGGGATCAACGTGGATTTCCAACCCGCTCTTGCTAGCGAGCCCAGCTGCCCTCTCCAGGGCCTCACGATTCTCGGCACTCGTGACAGCCCGAATGACGAAACTCAAGCGCAAGCCTTCATCGGTTTAACGGTTTGGCGGATGAGCCGCCACGCATCGCGCCCGCACAGCCGAAGATGAACGGGCGTCGGGCGCGATCGTGGTCGGTTCCATCCGCAAGTTGTACGGCACGTTGTTGACCCCCGCTACGGTGTCGAGGTCCGAGGCCATCTGAGGATAGCGCGTGAGACAACTACGACGGCCCCTCCGGCTGCGAGTCCACCTACAGCAACGAGGAAGGCGTACACCATGCGACGGTTGTGTTCAGCGTCGCACTCATCGTCGTGTCCGGGCACGTGCGGATTCTTTGGAGCGAAGACTATCCCGCACGAAACGATTTGCTCCTCAACATAGCCAGCGCCTTTCGTCTCACCAGCCGGGTAGGTGTGGTGTGTCGGTACCAAGGCGAGGGCGAGCCCGGACAGTAGACCCATCGCCGCGAGTGCTATTGCTATTCGTCGGTTCATATGGGCATCCTCCCCCAGTGGACAGCGCACGTCCATGACCCTTCGGGCAGTCCGGTGGCGCTCCCCAGGCACCAGAGTCGACGCCGCGTCCCGGGTGTCCGTTTCTATTGGTCCGTACAACGGATTAGCGACTGAGCCGCCGCGTATCGCGCCGGCAAAGCCGAGGTCGAGGGGGCATCGGGCGCGATCGCGGTCGGTTCCAGTCGCAAGTTAGACGGCGCCCAGTTCAGAGTTCTCGGCGATCTCATCTGTCGTCCCTATCCCGTTCAAGAGCCTTCTTTCTTCGACGATACCCAAGGAATGCTGAAATCACAGCTATCCCTAAGGCCCACGGGAGCCCTCCGACGAGGACTGCTTCTGGCCAAGACACCGGATCAGATGACGTGAATTTGTCCTGCGCCGCACCGGCGAACAGCAAGCCGACAAACAAACCCAAGGTTATGAGAAGGTCGCGGATTGGATGGTAGGAAGGTATGAACTCAGCGGCGGGCGTGTCCCGATGCTCGGCGGTGCTGCGTAGTAGTTTTCGGAGATGCTGCAAATCATGTTCAAGGACGCCGATCTCAATTTCAGCCGTCTCGCTCTTGGCAAGCTCGACGACAGCGTCGGGGTTCATGCCCCACGCTTCTTTCAATTTGGGTTGTCGTGGGGCCGCTGACGTTGGAACGAGCTTCAGCCGGACATACTTCGAAGGTATCGGGATTCGTGTCCAGACGAACACGCCGTTCTCCATCCATCCGATTCCGTTTCGCCAGTGGCGCGCCAAACCTCGTTCCTCGCCGGAGGCGACCCTCAGGCCGCATTCAATCCAGCCTGGGTGCAACTTCCGAAGCCGAAATCGTCGACGAATCAGGATCCCGAAGAACCCAAATACCGTGACCGGAACGATGATGCCGCCGACGAGCACTAGGGAATCCATGAAGTCCGTCTAATGGATTAGCGGCTGAGCCGCGGCGCGTCGCGCCGCGAAAGCATCGGCTCCGATACGGTCGGGCGCGACCGCCGTCGGTTCCAGCCGCAAGTTGTACGGCCCATTAATCGGCAGAACTGCCGAGGTAGCGCACATCGTCGAACCCTTCGTGTAGGTCCTTCCAGAAGTCGTCACGCAAGATCTCAGGATAGACGAGCACGTCCCTGAGCTCATCCTGATTAAACCACCGCGTGGTCCGCTGAAGGTCATTGGGGACATCTCGTTGGGATCCGGGTTGCCGGGACTCGTGTCCGTCTGACAAGAAATAGAGCTCAAGCCAGCGAGTATCACGAATCGAATCCCAGAACTCGCGCAAGTAGATAAGCCGGCCGATCTCTACAAGAAGCCCTGCTTCCTCAAACACCTCGCGCTGGGCGCCGGCGAATAGGGTCGAGTCAGGTTCCTCGAGCCCACCACCGGGCGGTATCCAGTATTCATCACCAGTCCGCGGGTCGACTTCGCGCACAAGGAGTAACCGGTCTGCGTCGACGATCAGAACCGAAGTCCTAACACCTTGTTTCATTGGGTTGGCCGTCCAGCACTCCGTTCCCAGATTCCTTCCCACTGCACCCATGTGCCCGTCTGCGGCTGTTCACGTAGGGTCGCAACCTCCCGCAGCGCCAACGCGGGCCCGAATCCATCGTGCGTCAGTGCTTCGAGTTCTTGGCGTGAGAAGAAGTGGATCGGGATCCCATCTTTGGATCCTTCCTGATAACGAATCGCCAGACCGCCCTTCGGGTTCTGGCTTAGGACCTCATGCCGTCGCCCAATTTCCGTCGAAACTGAGTTCACGCGGAGGAAGAATAGTCCACGTGGACGAAGGAGCCGCTGTGCCTTCTCAAAATAAGCGTAGGCTTCGGACTCAGTCCCGTGTTGGAAGACCTGAATCGCAATTAGGTAGTCGAAGTCATGCGGACTGGAGAAGTTAACGAAGTCTACGCACAGCAACCGGTCGTCCGCGTCGGGCGGCAGCTTCGACCGCAATTGGGCGATGGCTTCCGGTGAGCTGTCGATTCCAACCAGATTCAATCCGGCAGAATGGAGGGGGACGAAGTTACGGCCGTTCCCGCATCCAACGTACAGCCCTTTCCCCGATTGAACGAGAGGCCGCGACTGGAGGGTGGTGGTGATATCGCGGACGAAGGGCAAGGGCGGCTCACTCGCATAGCGGCCGAGTCGGTATTCGTTATCCCAGCTCCTTGAAACAGAATCGCGTTTCACGCGTGATCTCATCGCCCTTCACCTACAGTTGCGGTGGTGGCTGGTCCGTACAACGGATTGGCGGCTGAGCCGCGCGAGGCGTAGCCGAGCGGCGGTTCCAGCCGAGAGTTATGCCGTGGCGCAACCTACCTCCCACCCGAACACGGTAGCGCGCGTGTGAATTGGGTGAATGAGCGCATCGACATCAGATGAAGCGCGCGTGCCGAGCTGGATACCGAGGACATCCGTGGCGATCAACTCGAACGAGCGGACCAGCGGCTCAAAGTCGACCTCTGGCGGGTTGTGTGAGTAAGTCACCACGACGACACCACGGCGTTCGACTGCCCGAAGCTGCACAAGCTTCAAGCAGTCACCGAGCGTGCTCACGTTGCCTGCATAGGGATGCAAGAGGTTCTCCGACCAGTGCTCCGCTGGTTTTCCATTGTCTCCGAACGGCCGCACAATCTTGAACTCAAGCGCCCAGTGTCCGGGGATGAGGAGATCTGGCTGGCGCATGGTGCGAGCGCGCGCGTACTCCGAATGGCTCCCGGCAAGCACACGGCCGATGCGCGCAACAAGCTGCGGCTCGCCGAATGGACCAGCGCCTGGCTGGAATGCTTTGTGTGCCTCGCCGGACGAGTCGACGGCCTTAAGCGCAGCACCGATGCGCGCAATGAGCTCGTTCAGCGTTCACTCCTGGGATCGGTATAACGGTCTGGCGGCTGAGCAGCCAGGTAAGCGCGCGAAGCGCGCGTCCTGGTCTGTTCCAGTCGCGAGTTAAACGGCGTCATCGCGCTCCGGGCCTTTCAGTGTTCGACTCTTGATGTAGTCGCAAACCCTATCGGCTTTGGTTTGTAGGTGGAACCATTCGGCTGCGTTCCACTTCTGCACCGCTACCGCGGTGACCTCTTCGCCATCCGCGCGTCGGATGGTGAGGCCGTAGTAGCCAGGCTCGCAATCGAGGATTTCTGGCCATGAGATGAGCAGGATGCGAAATGGATTGCGGATGTAGAGGCCCTCCTCGCGGGCCTCGATGTAGGGCACGATCGTAATGCGCCAGAGAAGGATGAGCGGACCGGCGATGATTGGTAACGCCAGGAAACCCCAGCCGGGCCATTCTTCTCCGAACCAATCGCCCCATCCCGGTGAGGTGATCGCCCAGATCATGAGAGCGATGGCGCCGAGGAGGCCCGCGAGGATGACTGCTCCGGCAACTGCGCGTAATGCAAGCGCTGGCCTCCACGGGAGCGGCTGCTGAGTCGAGGACATTCGAACTTGTCCGTTTAACTCTTGTTTCTGCTGACCTGCATAGCGCACATGGCCGCAGGCTAGCACTCGATTCCGTCGGGAGCCAGACATGGCGGCAGCGCCTATAGCCTGCAGAAACAGCGTATCGGCGGCCCTGCACTCGGCGTGTTATGCCGCCTGCCGGTCGGTATAGCGCGCGGGTCGGGATAACGTGCATCAGAGGCGCCGGAGGGGTCCTGGGCGGTCCAGAGGACTCGAGACGCCCATCGCCCCCCGGTTCAGGACGTGCGTGTAGATCATCGTGGTCCGGACGTCGCGGTGGCCGAGGAGTTCCTGGACGGTCCGGATGTCGTAGCCGTCTTCGAGCAGGTGCGTTGCGAAGGAGTGCCGGAAGGTATGAGGGCTCACCCGCTTGCTCGAGGAAACCAGCAGGCTCGCGACGCGCACAGCCTTCTGGATCACGGACTCGTGCAGATGATGGCGGTGGCGCAACCCGGTCTCGGCGTCCCGGTAATGCGACGTCGCCGGGAACACCCATTGCCAGGGCCAGTCGGTTTCCGCGTTGGGGTACTTCCGGCGGAGCGCGGTGGGGAGAGGCGCTCGACCTAGGCCTTGGCGAAGGTCGGCCTGGTGCTGCCGTTTCACCGAGAGCAGGTGTTCGCTGAGGGACCGCCGCACCGCCCGGGGCAGCATGGTGACGCGGTCCCTCCGTCCCTTGCCGTCTCGCACGACGATCTCGCCGCGCTGGAAGTCGAGGTCCTTGATCCGCAGCGAGAGCCCCTCGCCCAGACGGAGTCCGGTTCCGTACAGCAAGCTCGCAACGAGTCGGGGTGTTCCATCCATCGCCCGAAGAACTGAATCCACCTCTTCGCGCGCGAGCACATCGGGCAGGCGCGCGGGGCGGCACGCGCGTACCACACCCTCTATTCGATCCAAGGGTTGGTTCAGGACCTGCTCATACAGGAACAGCACCGCCGCGAGCGCTTGGTTCTGTGTGGAGGCGGAGACCTTCCCTTGGATCGCGAGATGCGACAGGAACGCGTTCACGTGGGACTCGGTGAGATCGCGGGGAGGCTTGCGGTGGAAGGCAAGGTACCGGCCGATCCAGTGGAGTTAGGCCTTCTCGGTGCGCGGACTGTAGTGCCGCGCGCGCAGCCGCTGAACGACGCGGCCCCTGAGCTCGGGGACATCATCGCGGGCGACAACACGCAGTCGACCTGCGACCGAATCCATGGGCGGATCTTGGGAGCCTCAGTAGGACGCGTCAAGAAGCGGAAGAGTGCGAGAACGCGCCCTGTGCGCCAAGGGGGAGCACTGACCAGAGCGTGTCGTCGCCGGCTTACGCCTCGACCTCCAAGGTGACGTGCTCGGACAGGATCTCTGCGACACTCGGGCGTACACTCATCCTCGCAGGCTCCGGCTCGGGTGCCCCTTGTGGGTCAACTGACCGCTTGGCGGTCTCATACGGAGGGAGCACGCTCTCTCCACTAGATCCCGCGGCCAGGAGCCCACGCACTCAACCGAAGGACACCAGATCGTGAAAACTACAACTCGTCTGGTCGTTAGTGCCCGGGGCAGGTCTCGATCCTGCACGCCCCCGGAGGGGCAGCGGATTTTAAGTCCGCCGCGTCTGCCGTTTCGCCACCCGGGCCGGCCTCGATGCTACCCGGCGACCCGACCGCCGCGCGGCTAGATCGCGGCGCGGCTGAACTGGGTCTCGTACAGCTCGGTGTACGTGCCGCCGGCGCCGACGAGGTCGGCATGGCGGCCGCGCTCCACGATCCTGCCGCCGTCCACCACGAGGATCTCGTCGGCCGCCACGATCGTCGACAGCCGGTGCGCGATCACGATGGACGTTCGGCTCGCCAGCGCATGGCCGAGCGCCCGCTGGATCAACGCCTCGGACTCCGAATCCAGATGCGACGTCGCCTCGTCCAGGATCACGATCGCCGCGTCCTTGAGCAGCACCCGCGCGATCGCCAGGAGATGCTTCTCCCCGCCCGACAGCCGGTAGCCGCGCTCGCCCACCACGGTCCGGTAACCGTCGGGCAGCGACGCGATGAGGTCGTGGATCTGGGCCGCGCTGCACGCCTGGACGATCTCCTCGTCGGTCGCCTCCGGCCGCGAGTAGCGCAGGTTGGCGCCGATCGTGTCGTGGAACATGTGCGGATCCTGGGTCACGATCCCGATCGAGGCGGCCAGCGAAGTCATCGTCACGTCGCGAACGTCCATGCCGTCGATCCGTACTGCGCCCTGCGTGACGTCGTAAATCCGCGGGATCAGCATGGAAATCGTGGTCTTGCCGGCACCCGAAGGACCCACGAGCGCCACCGTCTCGCCCGGCTCAACCCCGAAGGAAACATCGCGCAGCACCCAATCCGACGGGCGGGATTCCAGCTCCGTCATGCCCTCCTCCAGCGAGGGAATCGACACCTCGGCACCGGGCGGGTAACGGAACCGCACCCCGTCGAACTCGATCTTTCCGGACGGCCGCTGCAGCGGCACCGCGCCCTTGCGGTCCCGGATCGGATGCGGGAGATCGAGCACCTCGAAGACCCGTTCGAAGGACACAAACGCCGTCAGCAGATCCACGCGCGCGTTCGTGAGCTGCGTCAGAGGGCCGTAGAGCTGGGCGATGTACACCGCAAAGGCCGCCACCGTGCCGGCCTGAATGGCTCCGTCGAACACGAGCCTCCCGCCGAACCAGTACACGACCGCAGTGCCCACAGCGGCCACCAGCCCTAAAATCATGAAGAAACTGCGTGCGAACAGCGCGATCTGAATTCCGATGTCGCGGAGTCCGCGCGCGCGACCCTGGAAGTCCTCCTTCTCCTGCGACGGCCGGCCGAACAGCTTGACCAGCAGGGCCCCGGCGACGTTGAAGCGCTCGGTCATCATGCTGTTCAACCGCGCGTTGAGCTGCATCTGCTCGCGCGTCGCGGACTGAATGCGCTCGCCCAGGCGGCGTGTCGGGAGGATGAACAGCGGGAGCATGGCCAGCGACAGGACCGTGAGTCTCCACTCCAGAGCCAGCATGACGATCAGCGTCGAGAACACGCTGATGACGTTGGAGGTGACGCTGCCGAGCGTTCCGGTGACGGCGTTCTGGGCCCCGATGACGTCGTTGTTGAGCCGGCTGATCAGCGCTCCGGTATGCGTCCGGGTGAAGAACGCCAGCGGCATCCGCTGGACGTGAGCAAAGAGCGAGGACCGCAGATCAAAGATGAGTCCCTCACCGACCCGCGACGAGAAGAACCGCGCGCCGAGCGACAGCAGGGCCGACCCCAGGGCCACACCGATCGCCGCGATAGCCAGCCAGTTGAGGCCGGCGGAGTCCCGCTTCGGTAGCACATGGTCGATCAGGCTCCGAAGCAGCAGGGGTGGAACAACGGCAAGAAACGACCCGGCGACCGTGATCAGCAAGAACAGGATGATCTGCTTCCGGTACGGTTTGGCGAAGCTGAGCGCGCGGGCAATGACCTCACGCGGCAGCTTGCGGCCCTTGACATCGAGACGCGAACCGAACGGCCCCCGGCCGGCATGTATTGGGAACATGGCGAGCAGTATAGGGCGGCCGCACGACGGCCGAGCCGCTGCTAGGACGTCGCGGCGTTTGCCATCCTGCGGGCCAGCTCCGCCAGCATGGCGATCGCGATCTTCGGCTCTTCCTCGAGCAGCGTATGAAAATCGAAGCGGCTGATCGCCAGGCAGCGCACCGGGGTCTTGGCCCGGACCCGCGCCGTCCGCGGGATGCCCTCGGCGAGCAGCGATAGCTCGCCGATGAATTCCCCCGGGCCGTGCTCCAGCTTCTTGCCGCCGGGGAGATCGACGACGACCTCACCCTCCTCGATCACAAAGAGTCCCGAACCCTCCATGCGAGCCTCGGCGAGCACGTGCCCGGCCGCTGCCTCGAACTCCGTTCCGAGCTTGACAATGCGCCGGAGGGCACGGTCGGTGAGCCCACCGAACAACGGGATAGAGCGCAGGCGCTCTATCCGGTCGGCAGCGGTCGGTTTAGCCACGGCGCACCTTCCTACCACGCCTTCCGTCCCCGCGCGACTCGCCGCCGGCTCGTCACCGCCGCTAGGCTTCGCCGGTCACCCCGAAGGGAGAACGGCATGCAAAGCGTAGACGACGTCGTATCGATCATCGCCGGCCTCGCGTTGTTCGCGGATCTGTCTCGTCCGGAGCTGGAGCAAGTCGCCCACACGTTCGACGAGGCGATGTTCGCGGAGGGCGAGCGCATCCTGCGCCAGGGCTTCGCCGGCAGCTCGTTCTACGTAATCCTCGACGGCGAAGCCGCGGTGAACATCGACGGCGTCGAAGCGGCGCGCCTTGCCCGCGGGGATTTCTTCGGAGAGATCTCCGCGCTCCTCGGCGAGACGCCGACGGCCGACGTCGTCGCGTTGCGACCGCTCCGCTGTCTGGTGCTTTCCGGCGAGGAGCTTCCGGTGTTTCTGACCTCCAAGCCGCAGGTGATGCTCCGAATGCTGCAGGCCGAGGCACGCCGGCTTCGTTCGAACATCCAGTGGCGCAATTGACCGAACCCCCCTTCCCGCCCGGCGACTATCCGGTCGTCATCCTCGGCAGCGGCCCGGGCGGGCTGCAAGTCTCCTACGACCTCCGTCGCCTGGGCGTCGATCATGCGCTGCTGTCGGAGGACGAGGCACCGGGAGGCATGTTCCGCCGCTTCCCGTTGTTTCAGCGCCTCATCACATGGACGAAGCTCTACGCTCCGGCCGAGCGCGGCACGCGCGCTTACGAGTGGTACGACTGGAACAGCCTAATCGCCGCGGAGCCGGAGCAACGCGCCCTCGTTCCGCAGTTCATGGACGGCACGTCCTACTTTCCGGCTCGCGCCGAGATGGAGCAGGGGCTGGCCGCCTTCGCCGACGGCTCCGGGATCCGCGTGCGAAGCGGCTGCCGCTGGGAGTCGACGAGCCGGGATGAGCACGGATTCGCGGTGCACACTTCCGACGGCGATTACCGGTGCCGCGCACTGGTCGTCGCCGTGGGGATGACCGAGCCGTGGAAGCCGGACATCCCCGGTCTCGACCTTGTGCCGCACTATGTGGAGACCAAACCGGCACCCGAATTCGCGGGAAAGCGCGTCTTCATCATCGGCAAGCGCAATTCCGGATTCGAGATCGCCGACGCGCTTTTGCCGTGGGCCACTCAGATCGTGCTCGGGTCGCCGCGTCCCGCCCGGATCTCCGTGCTGATCCATTCGACCGCCGGAGCCCGGGCGCGATACCTCCAGCCCTACGAGGACCACGTCCTCGGAGGCGGCAACCTGGTGATCGACGCCGCAATCGAAAGAGTGGAGCGCACGAACGGCTGCTACCGCGTCTTTGCGAAGGGTACGACCCGGCCGGGCGATCTCGAGTTCGAGGTCGACGAGGTGATCGCCGCGACCGGCTTCGGCACGCCGTTACGCGATCTGGCGGATCTCGGCGTCAAGACCTTCTATCAAGGACGTCTGCCGGCCCAGACCCCGTTCTGGGAGAGCGCCACCGTGCCGGGAATCTTCTTCGCCGGCTCGATCACTCAGGGCGCGATCGGCTTGAAGAAGTACGGCATCCCGAGCAACTCCGCGGCCGTTCACGGGTTCCGCTACAACGCCCGGGTGATGGCGCGCCACCTGGCTGCGACGCGCTTCGGCATCGAGCGGGATCGCACGCCGGTACCGCCAGACCGTGTCGTGCCGTATCTGCTCGATGAGGCAACGCGCGCGCCCGAGCTGTGGAATCAGCAGGCGTACCTCACGCGCGTGCTTTCGCTGGGAGATCAAGGTATCGCCGACGAGGGTATCCTTCCGCTGGCGCACTTCGTAGACGCGAGCGGACCGGACGCCGTCGCGATCTCGGTCGAAACCGGCGCCGACGGCGACATTCATCCGGCGGTCTACCTGCGCCGTGGGGGCCGGGTAGACGAACACCTGTTGCCCGGGAGTCCCTTGCTCGAATTCGACACCAGCGAGCACCACGCCGAGTTGAAGAGCCACCTGAAGGCGTTCATCGAGTCCGGGAGGTAGACGACGTGCAAGCGCTAACCGATGATGAGCTGCGTCACATCTATGCCGATACGAAGACGATCGCCGTCGTCGGCGCCTCGACCGACGAAAACAAGCCGGGCCACAACATCCCCGCGTACCTTCAGAGCCAGGGTTTCCGGATCATCCCGGTGAGCCCCAAGGCGGGCGAGATCTTGGGCGAGAAAGTCTATCCCTCCCTCGAGGCGATCGACGTGCCGGTGGACGCCGTCGACGTCTTCCGGCCGTCGGAGGAGACACCGGATATCGCGCGCAAGGCGGTGGCGATGGGAGCGAAGGTGCTGTGGCTGCAGACGGGGATCGAATCCGAGGAAGCCGCCCGGATCGCAGAGGAGGGCGGGCTGACGTGGGTGATGAACCGGTGCATGGGCGTAACCCACGGCCAGCTCGACCTCGGGCCCGGACCGCACTGAGTCAGTCCGGCGCCGATTCGAGCACCGAGCGCACGATCTCACGCGCTTCGTCCAGACGCTCGCGCTCGACGAAGAGCCGCACGCCCCAATCTCCCATGAAGACGAATCGTGCGATGGCGCCGGCTTGCTTGTGCCACCAGGTGATGCCGGCCTTCTCAAGGCGCGCGGCGATGGCGTTCGACGCCTCCCAGGTGAACTGACCGAGATAGACCGTCGCCGCGCCCACTAGGTTACAGCGTGTTGAGATCGTCGAGGCGGCCCCAGTCGGCCGGCTCGGTCGTGCGGTAGTCGTACATACTCCCGCCTAGAACACGCATCTCGCGCGCGGCGCGCACGAAATCGGCGACCTCGGCGTCGGCCACATTGTCGGCAACCCCACCGGCGATGTTCACCGGAAGCGTATTTCCTGTGAGCTTGCGCGTCTCGGAGATGTTTCCCTTCGTGTAGCCGTAGGCGCAGTGCTCGGGCACCTCGGGACAGTCATCACGATAGGACCAGTACGACATCGGCATGACGACGTTGAATCCTTTGGCGAACTCCGTCCAAGGGAATCCGGTCCAGTGTGCCGGACGGATCGCCATCCCGAGCGGTGGCGGCGTTATCGCGGCCATCGGAAACCGCGCACCGATGAGATGCCGAACGCGAAGCGAGTGCGTGATGATGCCGCGGTTCCAGTCCTCCTGCGTCATGGTCTGGGATGGGGGAACTCCGTCGCAGGACGATCCCTTCAACTCGCACTTGTCCTCGATGTCGACACCGATCCCATCGAAGCCCTGGCCGTCGGAGGTCCGGAAGCGCGCGATGGCGACCGTTCGGTTCACGTCGCGGTCCATGTTTCCATAGCCGGGCAGGTACCAGCCGACGATCTTCATGCCGTTCGCATGCGCGGCCCGCACCCAGGCGGCCAGGGCGCCGGCGTCTTTGAAGTCTCCCGGCAGCGTGTAGCGCCCTGTTTGGATGAAAAGGGCGCGGACTCCTTTCGACCGCATCGCGGCCGCGGAGTCCTCGGGATCGAGTCCGTAGTCGTAGACGTCAACCCAAGTCGCAAGGCGACGGAAGGCCGTCAGATCCAATCCCGAGACGGCAGCCGCCCTGGGCTTCGGTCTCGGTCTCGCCGCGACGGCCGGCTTCGGCGACGGCTTGAGGAAGAGCTTCGGCGACGGGGACGGTTTCGGCGACGGGGACGGCGATGGGGACGGGGTCGGGGACGGCTCGAAGGACGGAAGCTCCAGCGGCGACGACACGGCGAGCGGCGCCCGCGGCGGCGGCTCGTAACGGACGTAGGCCAGCATGACGGCCAGCGCAGAAGAAACCACCATCGCGACGACGAGCGCCACATGGATCGGCGAACGAAACGAGCGAGGAATCCTCATGGCATTACTCGAAGAAAACCAGTATGTCGGCCACCCCTCAACGCGGCAACCACCTTGCTCGACGCGGTGCTCGCCTCGGAAGTTGCCATCAGAGCAAGGACGCGGCGAGCCCGTCCAGGATGTCGGCCTCGCTGACCAGGAGATTCTGGAAGCCAAACCGGGTCATGACGCGCTCGAGAATCACGGTCCCGGCAACGATCACATCCTCCCGGCCCGGAGGCATGGCCGGCAGCCGCTTCCGGGCTTCCGACGTCATTGCCGCAAGGCGAGCGAGGAGCGCTCGCACATCGTCAAGAGTCATCGAGGAATGGTGGATGGCGTCGCGGTCGTATCCGGTCAGCCCGAGCGTGATCGCCGCGAGCGTGGTGATGGTCCCGGCCAGGCCGACCAGGATTCGCGCGCGAGCCGGTACAACCACGCGCTCGGCTTCCTCCAACGCATGGTCGACGATCTTCGCGACCTCGCCGAGCTGTCCAGGAGCCGGCGGATCCGACAGTGCGCATCGCTCCGTCAGCCGAACCGCGCCCACGTCGAGTGACACCGCAGCCTCAACGGTTCTCACCCCAACTACCATCTCAGTCGATCCCCCGCCGATGTCGAGCACACAGAATGGGCCCGTCCGGCCGGCCAGGTCCGACGTGGCACCGGCAAAGGACAAGGCCGCCTCCTCGTCTCCGGACAGCACATCGCATGCCCGGCCGGTTCGGTTCCTCACGGCTTCTAGAAAGTCTTCGCGGTTGCCTGCGTCGCGCACGGCGCTCGTGGCTGCGATGCGTGAACGGCGCACGCCGGCCTTCTCGCACCGGTCCCAATACATCCCTACGGCGTCCACGGTTCGCGTCAGCGCCTCAGGATGGAGCCGCCGGTCCCGGTCTACTCCCTGACCCAGTCGAGTAATAGTCAGGGAGCGCTCGATTTGCCGCAGCTCACCATTCGCGCGCTCGGCGAGATACAGCCGGACCGAATTCGTGCCGACGTCGATGACTCCGATCCGAAAGCTCACGGAGCGACGCAGGGACCGGAGCAGTCGACGGGCTCGATCCGCGCGGCAGCCTCGGCTCCTACGGGGTTGTCACCGCCGACGAGGTGGTGGGCGTAGAGAGCGTGAAGGCACTTCACTCGGTCGGGCATCCCTCCCGCTCCCGATGCACCCGGCTCGCATACCCCGTCGCGGTCGGCGACGTAGCTTTCGTTCGCCGCGTGGTAACGGTCGGCGAACGCTTCGTCGGAGGAAAGTCGTTCGGCCATCGTGCGCATGAACCCGCCCGCCTCCAGCCTCCCGGCAGCACGCGCCGCGGCCGGGCAAGTAAGCCAGTACAGCGTGGGAAACGGCTCCCCCGATTCGAGACGGGGCTCGGTGCGCACGACCGCCGGCAGGCCGTACGCGCAGCGAACGGCGACCTCAGTAGTGCCCCGGGGATGGCGGCCGATCTGCGCGGAAACGATTCTTACGTCGGTCTGGTCCATCTCGCTCCTCATGGCGAAAGCGGCCTTGCGGCCGCTCTCTATCGCCACATTCTCGCGGATTAGCCGCGCTTCGACTCGCGCTGGCGCCGCCAATCGACGAGCCGTTCCTCGCTTTGGCGCATGAACCTCTTGAGCTTCTGCTCGAACTCAGGATCCTTTCCCCTCGCGCGACGCGGAGCTTCCGGCTGCCAATCCGGAGCCGCTTGCTTGATCGAGAGGTCGATCTTCCCCCCATCCTTGATCCCCACCACCTTGACGGTGACCTTGTCGTTCTCGCGGAGGTGGTCGCTCACGGTGCGGACGAAGTTTCGGTCGATCTCGGAGATATGGACCAGACCCGTCTCTCCGCCGTCCACCGCAACAAAGGCCCCGTACGGGGCCAGGCGGGTGACCGTTCCCTCGACGATGGCTCCAACTTCTAGTGGCATACCGGTTTCCATGCTCCTTTCGGGATCGGCCCGGCTCTTGCCGGGATCGACCACCATGGTATGCCCGGCGCGTGAAGAGGGTCAATGGCTCCTACGGCTGATGAGCCTGAAATCGAGCGCTCAGGTGGTGGACGGGCCGCGGCTGAGGGTGAAAGCGCGGGCGAAGGCCTCCCACCAGCGGCCCAGGGGTCCTGTCTCGTCTCGCTGCTGGGTCTTCGAAGCCGCCGGCTTCGGCGCCGCGGCGGCGGGGCTCGCCGAAGGAACCAAGGCGAAGGCGCGCTCGCCTCGCCGGACCATCCCGAGATCGGCCCGCGCGATGCGCTCGACTTCTGGGTCGGTCTGGAGAGCCTCCCTCCGGGCCCTGAGCTCATCGGTCTTTCGATCGAGATCCGCCGAGCGCGCGCGCAGGGCCGTAACTCGATTCCGGTCGGCGACCAGGCGCTGCAGCGGGTAGATTCCGGAGATCACCAGCACCGCGAGAAGCAAACCGAGCACTGCGGTATGCGGGGCGAAGGACCGGGCATTCTCACCGCGACCGCTCACAGACTCCTCCCGAGCCCGTAGCGTGCGGCATCTCCTAGGATTTCCTCGATCCGCAGCAACTGGTTGTACTTGGCCACTCGATCGCTGCGCGCGGGCGCGCCGGCCTTGATCTGGCCCGCACCGGTAGCGACGGCGAGATCGGCGATGGTGGCGTCCTCGGTTTCGCCCGACCGGTGGGAGATCATCGACGCGTATCCGTGGCGCGCGGCAAGCTGAACGACGTCGATCGACTCCGTGAGAGTTCCGATCTGGTTGACCTTGATGAGGATGGCGTTGCCCACGCCCTCGGAGATTCCACGCTGGAGGAAGAGGGGGTTGGTCACGAACACGTCGTCGCCTACGAGTTGCACCCGAGACCCGATCGCTAGCGTGAGCGCGGCCCATCCGGTCCAGTCGTTTTCTCCGAGGCCGTCCTCGATCGAGATGATCGGATAGCGGTCGAGCCAGCCGGAATACCGCTCGATCAATTGCTCCGCGGTGTAGCTGCGTCCCTCGCCGGGAAACGCGTACGCGGCGTCGCCTACCGCCAGCTCGGTCGCAGCGACGTCGAGCGCCAGCGATACATCGGAACCGGGCTCGAGCCCGGCAGCCCAGACGGCGTCCATGAGTGCGTCTAGCGCCTCTTCGTTGGTGCGAAGGTTCGGGGCGAACCCACCTTCGTCGCCGATCGCTGTGGAAAGGCCGCCCTTCTTGAGCACACGCTGAAGCGCGTGGTAGACCTCAGAGCCCCACTGCAGGGCTTCGGAGAACGAGGCCGCTCCAACCGGAGCGATCATGAACTCCTGAACGTCGATGGTGTTGTCGGCGTGCGCGCCGCCGTTCAAGACGTTCATGAAAGGCACCGGGAGCAGATGAGCGTTGGTCCCTCCGAGATACCGGAATAGGGGATACTGGAGCGAGGCCGCGGCCGCTTTCGCGGTGGCAAGCGACACACCGAGAAGGGCGTTCGCGCCGAGCGTGCGCTTGTTGTCGGTCGCATCGAGGTCGAGCATGGCCTGATCGACGCCGCGCTGGTCGGTCGCGTCGCGTCCTTGGAGGGCGGCGGCGATGATCTCGTTCACGCCGGCCACGGCGCGCTGCACTCCCCTGCCCAGGTAGCGCTTTTCGTCGCCGTCCCGAAGCTCGAGGGCCTCGTTGGTCCCGGTGGAGGCTCCGCTCGGAACGATGGCCCGGCCGAGCGAGCCGTCGGCAAGCGTGACATCGACCTCGACGGTCGGGTTGCCTCGTGAATCGAGCACTTCTCGCGCGCGAATGCTTGCGATCGTGGTCACACGCGAATTCTAACCGCGCCGGCCGCCGTTTCACGGGGTCCTCGGGGCGCCCGCCGGCTTGGTCGGCTCGCAGGCGACGGGTTGAGAAGTACCTATTGTGGTGTGGAGTTGAGTCGCACCCCCGGGCATGGGTCCCGGAAGATCGCTCTGGTCCGATACTCGTTCAGGAACTCCTCCGAGAAGCGCCAGAACGGGATCGAGAACATGTGCCCGGCGGTAGCAACCAGGATCGTCTCCTCGTGGACGGACACAGAGACATCTCGCGGGTACGCGGGGATACCGAGACACGAGATCGACTCTCCCGACGCGACGTCCAGCTCGTAGAGATCCAGGCGGCCTGTGATAACCGCGACGATGTCGCCGCCGGCTGCCGCCGCAACGACGCCGTCTTTCGGCAGCCGGAAACCCCAGCCCCGACTTCCGGTGCGGGCATCGAACGTGCGCAGCTCGTGCGCGTCGGCGCGGGCGCCGCGCCTTCACCCCCCCGATCGAGCAGTATGCTTCGACACAAATGTAGTGGAAGGGGCTTATGGATCCAACAGCCGGCGACGCAAGCCTAAGCCTTCGTACCCGAAGGCAACTGCGTGTCGCCGGTGCGCTTTCCGCTGCAGCCGTCCTGGCGTTCCTGTGGGCGGCGAGCCAGATCCCGCCCTTCCCGGCGTTTCCTCCCGCCGCGCTCTCCGAGCGCATCGTGAGGCTCGCGCCTGGAGGGATCGCAACATTCTTCATCGATACCCTGAAGCACAATGCCATGCGCCTGCTCACGCTTGGCGCCGCGGCCGGTTTCTTCGCGTTGTTCGCGTCTGCGCCGCGACTGACGTCCTTCGGCCATCGACTGCGCCCCTTCGCGGCCGGAGCGTCCGTTGCCGCGGTCGCGATAGCCGCGGACTTGGCGGCGCCGATGATTCGCGAGCCGGTCGCGAGCGTCACGATGGCAGTCGTCGGCGGCATCATTTACGGCACTTCGCTGCGGTGGCTCCTCCAGACCTCGGCGCCCACCGACCCCTCACGCAGGCGAGCGATCATCGCCGTGGGAGCGGCGGCGGCCGGATTCGCGGTCGCCGGAACGCTGCTCGGCAGGCTCGGGAGGCGGCTGCTCGGGCCCAACACGGCCGTGCCGCTGCGGGCCGCCGACGAGCCTCCCCCAGGCGTTGACCGCGCGGACTTCCCCGAGATACCCGGACTCAGCCCCGAGGTCACGAGCAGCGCCGACCATTACGTCGTGGACATCGACCTGCTCGACCCGGTCGTCGAGGCGGCTGGGTGGCAACTCGTGGTCGGAGGCCGGGTCGGGAGGCCACTCGCTCTGTCCTACGAGGAGCTGCAAGCCCGGTACCGCCTGGTCGAGCAGTACTCGGTCCTGACCTGCGTATCGAACGAGGTGGGCGGCGACCTGGTCGGCAGCGCCCGCTGGACGGGCGTGCGCCTCGCCGACGTGCTTGCCGACGCGGGACCGCTGCGCGGCGTCGCCGACGTCGTCTTCCGGTGCGCCGATGGCTACTCCAGCTCCCTCCCGCTGGCGGCGGCCAAAGATCCAAGCGTCCTGCTTGCGCTCGGGATGAACGGCCGGCCGCTGAGCTGGGAGCACGGCTTTCCCTGCAGGGTTCGAGCCCCGGCGGTTTACGGCGTCAAGAACGCGAAATGGATCGAGCGGATCGAGCTGGTGAACCGCGACCACGCCGACTACTGGACCGAGCGCGGCTGGTCGGACTCTGCGATCGTGCGAACCTCCTCGCGGATCGACACCGTCGGTGAACCGGATACTCGGGCGAGGCGGGCAACCTGGATCGCGGGGGTAGCGTGGGCGGGGGCCAGAGGCATCTCCCGCGTCGAGGTTTCCCTTGACGGCGGCCGGACCTGGCAGGCTGCCGAGCTTCGCGAGCCGCTCTCCCCGCTGGCGTGGACGCAGTGGGCGTACCGGTGGACCCCTGCCGGTCGGGGCAACTACCGAATCCTGTGCAGGGCAACCGACGGAAGCGGACGGCTCCAGGACTCGGTGCCACGGCAACCTCATCCCTCCGGGGCGAGCGGCTACCACGAGGTCATCGCGGACGTCGTCTGACTGGAGTGCGATCGACCAGCTTGCATGGCTTGGGCTTGCGCACGAAGGTCCATGCCCACCAGATCAACAGCGGTTGGAACGGCAGGCGCGCCTGCGTGAGCCACCATTCGGTCGTGCCGTACTCGGCATCGACCGCGTGCTGCACGTTCGCGGGGAACACCGCGACGAAGAGGGCGACGGCTCCCCACCCGCCTGCGCGCCGCGTGCGCGGATGGGCGAGGGCCGCGGCGAGCGCGATCTCTGCGATGCCGCTCCAGAAGACCGCCGCTTCCGCGCCGGGAACCCAGCGAGGTACGATGCGAACGTACGGCTCCGGCTTGACGAGGTGAGTGATGCCGGACGCGCCCAGCAGCGCGACCAATCCCGCGAGTGAGAGCGTGCGGCGCGTCATGCGTGACACGATATCGCCCCCACCCCACACTCCGACGCCCTATCTCCGATGTCACGGCTAGGACCATGACCTCACGACGTGCGCGAGGCTCGCGGTGAAGACCGCAGCGAACAGCACCGCGAACACGCCGTAAAACCGCGGCATCCGGCGACGAGTGATCGCGCCGAGCCCACCAAAGGCTGCCCCGACCAGCACGATGCGCGGCGCGCGCGCGAGCACGGTGCCCCACGCAAACGCTCCGACACCCACGCCGTGGTCGGCCGCCTGCAGACCGAACACTTTGAACGGCACACCCGACAGCGGCTGGTGACGCAGCGCTGCACCCCCTTCCACTGCGAACCAGCCGGACACCGCCTCGATCATCCGCTCGGTGACCATCGGCAGGTGCTCGAGCAGGCCGCTGCCGAATAGCGATCCGAGTGCGTACGCGCCCAGCCCCCCCGCGACGGAACCCGCAACGGCAGCCGACGCGAGCACAAGCGCTCGCCGCGGGGCGGCCACGGCCAGCAGCGCGACGACGGCGTCGGGCACGATCGGCCAGGCGAGCGCTTCAGCGGCTCCCCACGCAAACAGGAGCGCTAGACCGGCGCGTGAGGTGGCGAGGCGGCGCGCCCGCTCGAACCAGGTGACCCTGGCGGGTGGACGCTCCCGGTCCGCCCGGGCGACCAGAGTGCGGACCGAGCACTCGAGCGCCACCGCAACATCCTGCGGGGAACCGGCGGCGTCGAGGTACTCGGCTTCGCCGAACACCACGGCGACGGGGCGCTGCCGCGGGAGATCGGTTCCGGCACCGAGCACGTCGCGCGTACCGGACACGCCCACCGGGACTACGGGGTACCCGAGGCCGGCGAGGACGCCGGCGCCGCTGCGGAACCGCGCGATCTCGCCGGTCCGCGACCGCGTTCCTTCTGGGAAGATCAACACCGACCAGCCGGCGCCGAGCAGACGCCGCGCGCGAGCGATTCCGTCGCTCCCCGACCGCGGAAACGCAAACGCACCGATCGCCAGCTCGACGCCGAGGCCCTTCGCACGCGACGAAAAGAAGTAGTCCTCGGCGGCCGCCGGAGCGAGGTGGCGGCGAAACCGCCCCGGAAGCGCCGCGAGGATGAGAGCGGTGTCGGCATGGCTGGCATGGTTCGCGACGTAGACGGCCGGGCCCTCCGGCAGCCGGTCGAGACCTCGCACCCGGAGTGGGCGGCAAACCGAGCGCACGATCGGAACCAGCAGGAGCGCCTGGATGACGGCGCGCAGCGCGCAGGCCCATCGGCGGCGCGGCCACGCCGGAAGCACCCGCGGCTCGTACCCAAGCGACTCTGCCGCCGAAACCATCAGCCCCACACCACCAGCACCGTGTACGCCAGCGGCAGCACTACCAGCAGGGAGTCGATGCGATCGAGCAGACCCCCGAAGCCCGGGAGCCAGGATCCTGCGTCCTTCGCGCCGAACTGGCGCTTGATCAGCGACTCGAGCAGGTCGCCCCATACCGACCCGCAGGCGACGACCAGCGGCAGCGCCGCGTGGACGACTGGGTTGAGTCCCGGCGGAATGGCAAAGCCCATGAGCAGGACGCCGAGGACCGCTCCGACGAGATTTCCCGCGACACCCTCCCAAGTCTTAGCCGGGCTCAGCTCGGGCGCGAGCGGCCGCCGGCCGAAGGCCTTGCCCGCGCAAAACGCCGCCACGTCGCTGATGGCAACCGCGGTACCCAGTGCGAGGAGGATGCCGGCACCGCCGGCGATGTGCTCGCGCACGAGGATGAAGTACGTCAGCAGCCATGGGATGTATGCGAAGCCGAGCGCAGCGTAGGCGAGGTGGCGCACACCCTCGCGCACATCTTGACGGAACAGCGGAGGCAACGTCGCCAGCACGAGAAGCACGGGAGGCATGCCGCGCCATACGGTGAGCGAGAGCGCGGCAACGGGGGCACTGGCGATCCCGGCGCCGTAGAGCGCGATGCGGTAGTGCCTCGGCAAGCCGACGAGCCGAGAATACTCGCGCATGCCTTGGAGCGAGAGCGCAGAGACGAACACCACAGCGAGGGGCAATGGACCCATCACTGCCGCGCCGAACAGCGGCGCCGTGATCGCCCAGGTGCGCCAGCGCAGAAACAGCGTGCGTCTCGCGAGATCACGAAGGTGGCGGTGCTCCGCCACCAGGATGAGCCCTAGACCTCCGGCCAGCGCGATAGAGACGCGCTGCGCCGCGGGCACGAAGAGCCCCTCAGCGGGCGAGGACATCGAGGGACTCCTCGTCGAGCACGCCGGCCGGCGGCGGCTCGATCATCTGCATCTGCAACAGCTCCGGCAAGGGCTTCGAGGCCAAAGCGCGATCGAGGCGCCGCAGCCGGATCACCGCGGTGGCAAGCGATCCGGTGAGAATCGCCCACAACACGGCGATGAACGGGAGCGCCGAACCGACCACCGCGCCGGCGACGGCTCCCAGTGCGAGGAGGGCGGCCCGGGCGGGGTTGGCCCCCCGGCCCCCCCAAAACCCGCG
>JBKKBZ010000102.1:0-10745 GCA_046713235.1 Actinomycetota bacterium
GCTTCGGGCGACCGAGGAAGTCCCTGCGGCCGCCCCCACCCGCCAGGGCCGGCGCCGGCGCCCATAGAGTCCGCCTCCTTTTACCGGTTCAGGATGTTTTGGTCCCTAAGCAGGGACCGACCTTCCCCGCGTCGAATCTACTCCCGTGAAGTGTCCTGAGCAGGCGTCCCGCTTGATCGGGATGGATCAGAGCCCGGCAATGGGTGTAGCATGCGCGTCACAGGCGGTTTGCTCCGCTTTTGGGGAGGCGACGAGGAGATGAAGCGGTCCCGGTTGATGCTTGCCGCGGGTCTGCTCCTGGCGGTGACGGTCGTCGGGATGCCCGGGCGAGCGCACCACACCTGGGTCAATTATCACTGGCCCCGGCCGGCCAATCCGGTCGTTCTCCCGTACAAGGTCAGCATCGCCAACCCCACGACGTGGGGAACGCTCGTCAACAAGGTGACTTACGAGTGGGGCAACGTGTACCAGTACAAGCCCGGAACTCTCGACGCCTTTAACTTCAAGGCCGTGTCCGCCGGCCAGAAATTCACGATCGACATCGCCGACTTCGGGGCCAACGGCTGGTTCGGTGCGTCGACGATCAACGTGTCGCCGGCGACGGGGCACATCATCTCGGCTGCCGTTCAGATCAACGATTTTTACTTCAAGGGCACATACAACACGGCGCGGGCGCGGGATCATGTCCTGTGCCAGGAAGTCGGCCATGTGCTCGGGCTCGAGCACAACCGCCTGCCGCAGATCTTCGGCGCCAGTTGCATGAACGACGACGCGTCCACGCTCAACCTCCCGCGGTTCCGAACCCCGAACTATCACGACGCGGATCAGATCAACTCGAACTACTCACACCTCGACCCGGCAGATGTCGGCGTCGGTTATCCTTCGCCTCTGTCGATCATCCACATTTTCCCCGCGACCTAGGGTCCTCGACATCTCCGGCGGTCCCATCCCCCGGGCCCGACGATTGTTCTCCAGGTCAGGCGGTGGCGGGGAGAGCGTTGCTGGAAGGATCGATCGCGTGCCTACAGGAGGATGAGATGCCGGTCGTGCAAGGGTTCTCGCATCTGGCATTCAGCGTCACGGACTCGAAGAAAAGCGCGGAGTTCTACCGGGAGCTCTTCGACGGCAACGTCGTCGACGTCTCCGATGCCATCAGTCCGTTCCATGTTTGTGTGGCCGGGGACCTCATGCTCGGCTTTCGCGCGCACGGTGGATCGGGGACGTTCGATCATCGCAACCCCGGCTTGGATCACGTCGCTTTTGCCGTTGAGAGTGCCGCGGAGCTCGACGCATGGCGCCTCCGCCTCGACGAGCTCGGCGTGAAGCACTCCGGGATTCAAGAGGATCCGTCGGGACTGCACCTGAACGCCCGCGATCCCGACGACATCGCGATCGAGTTCCATACCGGACCCGCGTCCTGACGGACGGCTCGGTTTGGGTGAGCCGGCCTTCGAGAGCGACGGCTTCCGGGTCCGGCCCCGCAAGGCCAATCTCCGTCTTGGGCGCTCGTCCAGACGTCTGCTTCGGAACGCCGGGGATCTCCCCGCACTCGACGTGCAGAGCAACGCTGAACGGTGAGCGGGCTCCAGTCGGATCGTGATCTTTCCGCTTGCGCCGGCCACCTGTGCCCCCAGCTGTACAGAAGTCGAAAGACCCTCCCTACTGGTTGGTGATCCGCTCGCGCTGTCCGGCAAGCACGCGAGTTTCGCCGATGATTCCCGCCGGACGTTTGCACACGGCACGCTATCCTTACCTCAAGGCGATGGTTAGGAGCAGGCGATGGATGTACATGGGCTGCAGCGGTTGGCGCGGTGTGATGAACCAACAGACGCTACGAATCGGCGACGATTGGGAGTTTCGCCAGTAAGTTGGTTCCACTTTCGAGTACCGATATCCCTCAGTGGATGCAACTCTCTACCCTGACGGCACGATCACAGGGACGGTGTACTGGCAATGACTAGCGAAGTCATCCACGAGTGGATTCTCCTCTCCCTTGGCCTGTTTCTGATTGCCATAGGCGGCATCACGAGTATGGCCTCGGTTCCGATCGGCATTTCTGCAATTCTCTTGGTCCTCTACTCCGCCACGCAGAGGCGAAAGCGAATCTGAGACCCTTGGCGTGGTGACGGCACTGACCTGACCGCGCTGGGTGTGTCACGCCGCTTCCTCCTCCGTATGGTTGTCGCCGGTAATCCAACACCCGACCGAGGAGTATGCGAGCCCTCCGGCAGGGTGGTTGCCCCTTATTCGCCCCTTGTTCGGGCGGTATTCCCAGGACCTTAGCGGTCTCTAACGGTCGTCCGCATCTGGCGGCGAAAATGCGCAACAACGTGCGGAAACGTGGTTCTAAGTGGGAGTGCCCCCGGGAGGAATCGAACCTCCATTTCCGGTTTAGGAAACCAGCGCTCTGTCCGTTGAGCTACGGGGGCCGCGGGTAGGGGCCGGGTCTGCCGGACATTCTATGGTGCGCTCAGGCCGTGGAAGGAGAAACCCCATTGGCTGAGGCGCTGGCCCAAGTTCGGCGTCATGCGTTGCGAGCCAGACGAGACGGGCCGGTGGCCCCGGCGACGTGCCGGCCATCAGCGCCTCAGCCTCGGACGCGGATCCACACGATCCTGGTTGGGGATCGAATGGAGACCGGCAAGGCTAGACCTATTTCATCATTAGAGTTCTGGGCAATTCGCTCAGGGACCTCTGATCACCGGTGTCCGCTCGCCGTGTGGCTTTCGGGCCCAGATCCACGCTCCCGGGCGCCCGAGGAGCTTCCACCCGTGATGCGTCTTCTGCGCATGATGCCACCGGCAGAGTCGAGCCAGATTCTCGAGCGCGGTGCGGCCGCCTAGCGCGAACGGCGTGACGTGGTCGATCTCCAGACCATGGCGCCGGTTGCAGCCGGGCACGACGCAGGTCGGATCCCGGGCTTCGAGCGCGCTCCGGAGCCGCGCCGGGATCGTCCGGCCGGGGTGAGCAACCCGTCGAACGTCTATTCCGTCGCCCTCCAGAAGCTTGACAACCCCTGAATCGGCGAACCTCTTCGCCGCCGCGACCGAAATCGGTCCGACATTGTCTATGCGGCACGTCTCCCCGGCCTGGGTGTGCCCGCGTTCGAGCGCTGTCTGCGAGACATGCACGCTCACGACGGCCTTGGGTGCACCGGCGCCGTCGACGAGGGAGACGAGCGCGTCGGCGGCATGTGCCTCCGCGGACTCTGGATGACCTGCACGCGCCGCCTCGAGGCGGAGCCGCTCGGCACGGGCCCTGACGGCTGCGATCAGGGGTGCGGCATCGTCGGGAGCGAGGCGCCCGTCGAGTCGGAGAGCTCCGTCCCGGGCGTTCCAATGCCGCAGATACCGGCCGCGTCGAATCCGTTCATAGGCGTCTTCGTCTCCGCTTGCGGCGGCCCTAACGTCGCGGCAACGTTCACGAAGAGCGGCGAAGCTCTCGCGTTCTGCCAGACGCAGGAGATTCTCCTCCGCCGCCGGGTCTGCGGCGGCTGCAGCGCTGATCTCGGCGGCTTGTTCATGCGAGAGCAGTCCTCCGACGAACGCATCCTGCACCTTGGGGAGCCGCTTCAGGTTCTGGGCCGTGTTGAGCGACGCGGCTGCAGCCATCAGCGTCGACCCCGTGCGTCCCGCGATCCACGCGGCGGCGGAAGACGACCCGGTTGCCCGCCACGCCCGAGTTTGCTGCACGCGATCGGCCGAGATCGTCCGGCCGGCGTTCGCCAGCCGCTCGATGCCTGCGAAAAGCTCCACGAGGCGCATCGCCGTGCGGGCGTGCAGCGCCGGCCCGTCCAGGCCGGCCACGACCTCACGCAGCGTTCCCGTCAGTTCTTCGAGTCGCTCGATCATCACCTCGTCGATCCAAGCATGAGCAAGTGACAGCAACGGCCATGTGGCGACCGAATCAGCGGGCGCGAGAAGATTGAGACCAAAAAAATTCCCCGACGGGACGCGCGCGTGCTCCAGCCTCCGCATCAGCCGCGCGGCAGCGAGCCGCTGCGGCAACGGCGCCGCATCGGGCCCGGGTCGTCGTTCACACACACGCAGGTCGATCAGACCCGAAAAAAGACCCGAAAAAAGAGGAGCCCCCCTCCGAAGAGGGGGGCGGGGTAAGGCCGGGATCGCTTGCTAGAAGGGATTAGGGTATCCCCGAGCGGCGGCGAGGGAGACCGCAGCAATTGCGACGAGTATCAGCAAGCGTCGGGCAAATCCCGAGCTCTTGACCATCCGCCCCTTCCCTCCTCGAAGACCTTGAAGATGTTGACAAGCCATGTATACTTCCGTCAGATCAGAATGTCAACCCAGAATTTGAGACTAATCGGAGCCCGGATCCGGGAACTCCGGCTGCGCCGGGGGATGAGCCAGCGTGAGCTGGCCTCGTCCTCGTACGACGGCTCGTTCGTGAGCCAGATCGAGGCGGGCAGGCGGCTTCCCTCGGCCGAGGCTCTGGCTTTTTTCGCCGAGAGGCTGGGGGTCACGACCGAGGAGCTCAGCGCTTCCGTTCCGCCCTCTGTGCGCCTGGAGCTCGAGATGGTGCGCCAGGAGGCCTCGACCGCTTTCGACGAAGGTCACCTCGAGCAGGCGATGCAGCTCTATCGGCGGCTGGAGGAGTTATCGGTTCCAGCCGGCTCTCCGGACTTCCGCGCCGAAGCCCTGCTCGGCATCGGTCTAGTGGAGGAGGTGACCGGCGAGGTGACCGGCGCGCTCGAGCGGTATGCCCGGGCGACAGAGTTGGCCCAGTCGGAAGAGTTGAAGATCCGGATCCAGATTTCGCTCGGTCGCGCATACCGCACCGCCGGCGACCTTTCGTACTCGGTTGACATCCTCGAGCGGTCCCTCGATCATGCCCGGCGCGTCGGTTGGGAGGCTCATGCCGTCCGCTCGGCCGTCCAGCTGGCGATGTCCCTCGCCGAGCGCGGCGACCATCGTCGGACCCGACAGGTTCTCGACTCCGTGAATGAGGAGGCCCGGCTGCTTCGGGACCCACGGACGATGGCCGTGCTTCACTGGGCCCGCGCTAGGAACGCGTCACACCTCGGAGAGGCAGAGGATGCGCTCAAGCACCTGTCACTCGCGCGGACCCTCATGGAGCAGCAGCACGTGACGATCGAACTCGCGCGACTCGAAGGCGCCCGGGCGTACTCACTCATCGAGCTGGGAAGGCCGGACGAGGCGTCTCCGCTTCTCGAGACCTCCGTCAGGGTGCTGTTCGACGCCGGGGCAACCTTGGAGGCGGCTCGTCTCCAGACGGAGCACGCGCGCTCCGAGCTCACGGCCGGACGCAAAGAGAATGCGCGAGAGATCGCGGAGCGGGCTCTCGAGCTGCTGCGCGGCCTCCAGGACCCGCTGGAAGAGGCGCAGTGCGCGCTCGTTCTGGCGCTGGCCCTGGGGACCGAGCCACGGGCCGAGACCCTTCTGCGGTCGGCCGCCCAACGATTCGAGGAGGCAGGCGCCGCCGACCAGCTCGCGCGTGCGCTCCAGGCGCTGGCGGAGTTTTACGTCATGACCGGCCGCAGGGACGAAGGCCTGGAGACCTACCGCACAGCGCTCGCGACCGTGGTCACCCCGGTCGTCGCCTAGATCCACACCGCTTCCGTACTCGACTCCTCTTGCTTGCGCATGACCGGGGCCAATTTGAGGGATACTTGCCTGGCGCCGGCGAGGAGGAAGGCGGGACCTTGATCAGTTGGGTATTCGCAGTGCCGGTACTGCTGCTGCTCGTCGTGCTCGGTCTGGGGTGGCTCGAGGAGCGCGTCGTCGTTCCGATCGAGCGCGAACGAGAGTCCGGCTCTCAGCCCTGACGAATTCGTCGCCGTGCCGCCCAAGCGCCGACGGCCATACCTCCGGCAAAGATCGCTGCGCCACCCAGGGTTGAAGGTATCCCGATCAGCAGCGCCCGCCTGCGTATTCTCAGCTCGTGCACGGGCCATCCTCGCGCCCGCGCCGTCCTGCGAAGATCGTGATCTGGGTTGACCGCGTGCGGGTGCCCGACGGATTCGAGCATCGGCAGGTCGTTCATGGAGTCCGAGTACGCCGCGCACGAAGTCAGATCGAGCCCACGCCGCGCGGAGAGCTCTGCGACCGCTTTCGCCTTCTCCGGGCCGTGGAGGATCTCGCCGATCAGCCGACCGGTATAGCGGCCGGCGCCGTCCAGTTCGGCGAGGGTGCCCAGCGCGCCCGTCATCCCGAGACCGGCGGCAACGATCTCCGCTACCTCCACCGGGGCGGCCGTGACCAGATAGGTTTCGTCGCCGGATTGCCGGTGCTGGTCGATGATGCGGGCGATGTCGGGGTAGACGCGCGGAAGGATGCGCTCTTCGACAATCTCCCGCCCGAGCGCGCGAAGCTCGTCCTGAGACCGGCCCAGGACAAACTCGAGTGCCGCATCGCGGCTCTGTTTCATGCCGGCGCGGCGCTCGGATCCGGAGAGAACGAAGGCCGCTTGACTGGACGCAAACCTGAGGATGTCGCGAGCCCGATAGAAGTCCCGCTGGTAGAGCCCGCGAGCGAGCAGAAACAGGCTGGATCCGGGGATCAGAGTCTTATCGAGATCGAAGAACGCCGCGCGACTCACGTACGGAGTCTATGCTCGCGGTCGCGCCGGGTTCCACTCGTGGGACTGGGGAGATTCTTTCTCCGGTTCCGCTGCACCGCAGAGAAAAGATGAAGCCAGGGGAACGGCGATGAACGCCGCCGCCACGGCGCCGGCGTCGTTCGTGAGGACTGCGAGAACGAGCGCCACCGCGCCGGCCCGGAGCGCCGGCCCAAGGGTGGCGGCCCGGCGGGCGAGATCCCTGCGCCACGCAAGCACGATGCCGGTGGCGGCGACGAGAAGGAACGACGCCCACGCCCAGATTGAGAAGGCAAGCAGCCGCAGCGCCGCTCCGATCTTTCGTGTGAGCACTTCGTCCGTGCCGGGTCCGCCAACCCCACCGATGTGGGATGCGCCGTCGCTCAGCCGGTCTGCGAGCACTACGGCTCCCGCGGCCGTCAGGGTTACCAGGACGAGGGCCGCGAGGAGGAGCTTGCCGACGCGCCGTCCACCCGTGGTGGCTGCATACAATCCGAACGCCGGAACCGCGGTAAAGACGGATCCGAGCTTCGCCCCGATGCCGGGAGCGGCCATCAGGGCCGTAGCTCCGGCAAGGACGCCGGCGCGCATCGGCGCTGGGTAGCGGAACCGGGCAACGAGGATCGTCGAGCCGGCTAGGAGACCTCCGATCACCACGCCCATCATCTCGTTGCCGATGCCGTAGAAGCGGGCTCCCTCCGCGAGAAGGTAGGAGCCCGGCGACCGCCCCGCCAGCGGCGCCCCGAATGCGAGATCGGCGAGGACTGCCAGGGCCGCGATGAGGGCGAGCGCTGCAGGAGCGCGCCCCCCGCCGAGCCACCGGCGCGCGGCGACGCCGAGGCCGAGTGAGGCTCCGGCGACGGCCGGCGCGGTGACGGGAAGGGAGGCCGTGCCGGGCAAGAGCGGCTCGAGCAGAAGCACGAGCGGTGCGGCCGAGACGGCCGAGAGCACGACCGGAAACAGCGCCGGGACACGCCGCCGGCGAACGAGCAGGAGCGCGATGATCCCCGCTGCGAGCATTGCGGCCACGAGCATCCCGCGAAGCAGCCGGCTTCGGCTTCTCGCGGCGTGGAGGAGATCGCGCTCGAGGTCGACGAGGATCGTGGCACTCGCGGGGCCGGGCTCGACGGTCATCGGACGGCCGCGCATCGATGTAGGTACGTCGCGCCCGAGGAGATGAAGAATCGTCGGTGCGACATCGGCCAGCGAGACGAGTCCGGTCCGCCGCGTCGTCGGGCTGGTTAAAAGGCCGCGTTCGATGCCGGCGCCGGTTATCGCGATCGGAGCGAGAAAGCGACGTGCTCGATGACGCTGGGCGGGGGCAAAGGCGGATAGCACGATGAGCACGTCGTCGGGACCCATCCGATCCCGCACGCGACGGATGAGCGTGTCGGCTTCTGCGATCGTGGAGCCCCATACGGGGCCGTGTGGCACGATTCCGGATGCGCCGTCGGTGACCTCGGCTCGCGAGATGGGTTCCGCGCCGAGCACGCCGCGCACTAGATGAGCCGGAAGCGAGGACGTCTCGGCAGGATCGGCGACCTGGAGTGGTGCGCGGGATCGCAGCGCGTCCGACAGGGCCGTCGCGCGGCGTTCGTCGGCTGTGCGCGCCCCGGCTCCCAGCGTGACGTAGGCGGCTCGAGCGATGTCGCCGGCTTCGCTCGGGCTTTCACCCGCGCGCGTGCTCAGCAGACCGGCCGCGCCGGATGCTAGGAGCTCGCTGAGCCGCGGCTGGAGCAGCCAGTCTCCGAGCGTGGTCCCGTCCACGGCGATCACGGTGACATTTCCGGCACGCCGGGTCGCCGGTGCTTCCCCGGCAGCGATCGCGTTGCCCGTCGCCAGCCACATCGCGAGGGCGATGCACGCCGGACGAACCGCCATGACGGGTGAGTCTATTCGGCCGCCGCCTATCGGTTAGGATGCCGCCCGCCCTGCACCGGTTGGTGATCGAGGAGGTCCAGACGTGATCGACGACGGCGTTCTGCGCGACGTGCTGGCGGCCGCGCTGGCAACCGGGGGCGATTTTGCGGAGCTCTACTCGGAAGATCGCGCATCGACGAGCGTGCGTCTCGAAGACCGTCGCGTCGAGGATGTGACCAGCGGCCGCGACCGCGGTGCAGGCATCAGAGTGATCCGCGGGGAATCGACGGCTTACGCGTACACGAACCGGTTAGATCGAACCTCGCTCATCGAGGCGGCGAAGTCGGCGGCGGCGGCGATGCACGACACGCCCGGCGCTCGCGTGCTGAATCTAACCCGGTCACCGGAGCGAGTGCTCAATCCGGTGCGCCGTGCGCCGGACTCCGTCGAGGCTACGGAAAAGGTTGCCGCCGTCGTCCGGATCGACGAAGCCGCGCGCGCGGTCGGCAAGGAGATCCGCCAGGTCACGGTGTCGTTTTCTGAAGGAACGCAGGAGGTTCTCGTCGCGAATTCCGAGGGCACGTTCGCGACGGACCGGCGAACGAGAACTCGCGTGTCGTGTAACGTCGTCGCGGCCCGGGGCGAGGTGATTCAGAGCGGACACTTTGGGCCGGGTGCAAGCACCGGCTTCGAGCTGTTCGATACTTATTCCCCTGAGATGGTTGCCCGGCGAGCAGCCGAGCAAGCCGTCGCCATGCTGGCGTCCGTTCCCGCACCTGCAGGCGAGATGCCTGTGGTTCTTGCCCCCGGAGGTGGAGGAGTGCTGTTTCATGAGGCCTCGGGGCATGGTCTCGAAGCCGATTTGATCCACAAGGGCGCCAGCCTCTATCGCGGCCGTGAGGGGGAACGCATTGCCAGCGACCTCGTCACGGGGATCGATTCTGGTGAGGAGTCGGGCGCATGGGGGTCCTTCGGATACGACGACGAAGGATCGCCCTCGCGGCGGAACGTCCTCATCGACCGCGGCATCCTGACGGGATTCATGACCGACCTGCTTCGCGCGCGAGCGATGGGACTGCAGCGGACCGGGAACGGGAGACGCCAGTCATACCAACATCTGCCGATTCCCAGGATGACGAATTCGTTTCTCGTCCCCGGGGTTGACGACGCAGAGGAGATCGTGCGACAGGTAAAACGCGGCCTGTATGCAAAGTCATTCGGCGGAGGTCAGGTCAATACCGCCAGCGGAGACTTCGTGTTCGGTCTCACCGAGGCGTATCTCATCGAAGGCGGTGAACTGACCACTCCTGTCCGCGGGGCGAATCTGATCGGCAACGGTCCCGCCGTTCTGCAGGGAATCGATGCAGTCGGCAGCGACTGGGAGTCCTGGACGGGGATATGCGGCAAGGACGGCCAAGGCGTCCCGGTCAGCGCCGGCATGCCGACGGTCCGGATCGCGCGGATCACGGTTGGGGGGACGGCGTCGTGAGCGACCTCCTGGATTTGGCGCGCGCGGCGCTCGAAGCCGCGCGGCCGGGGGAGAACGTCGAGGCGTTCGCGGAGTGGGGCCGGGAGCTGGAGGTCAAGGCGTTCAACGGCGAAGTCGAGTCGCTCTCGCGCGCCGAGTCTCGCGGGCTCGGGATTCGTATGATCTCCGGATCACGCCTCGGTTACGCCTACGCCGCGGATCCGGCCATGGAGGAGATCGCAGACCTCGTCGAGCGCGCGCGCACGAACGCGACGCTGGCGTCACCAGATGAGGGAAACGTCCTGCCGGCCCCGATGAAGGCGGAGCCGCTCGAAGGCATTCTGTTGCAGGAGATTGAGTCGACTCCGGAACGCGACAAGGTGGCAATGGCTTTGGAACTCGAGCGCCTGGCCCGCGCGGCCGACCCTCGCATCACCGGAGTCGATGTCGCTGCCTACTCGGATTCCATTGCGCGGATGGCCATCGCATCGACGGCCGGTGTCGAGGCCGTCGTCGAGCGGGGCGACTGTCACGTCATGATCGCCGTCCTCGCGACGGAGGGCGACGAGACGCAGATTGGATTCGAGTTCGATCTCGGCCGGCGGCCGGGCGATCTCGCACTCGAAAGGGTTGTGCTGACCGCCGTTGATCACGCGACAAGGCTGCTCGGCGCCACAAAGCCGAAGACCGAGCGTCTCCCCGTTGTTCTGGACCCGTCCTCGGCAGCTTCGTTCTTCGGCGTGCTCGCCTCGGCACTGAGTGCCGAGGCGGTGCTGAAGGGACGATCGTTGTTTGCCGACAAGGTGGGGGAGCAGGTGGCGTGGGGGGGGCGGGGCGCGGGGGG
>JBKKBZ010000103.1:0-10335 GCA_046713235.1 Actinomycetota bacterium
ACCGATCCGGCTGCGATCTCCGCGGCCGTTACGTCGGTGTTCCGTAATTCCACCTGGTCGGGAACCTTGCCGAAGAATGACTCGATATTCGACTTAGAGCGCAGGTGAAAGTCTTCACGAACTTCGCACGAGATGACCCGGCCGGCCGGGCCGACGGCGCGGGCGAGGGCGATCGTCAGGGCACCCGATCCCGTGCCGGCCTCCAGAACAACGGCTCCGGGATAGATATCGGATTCGATCAAGATCATCGCGACGTCTTTCGGATAGATGACCTGCGCACCCCGAGGCATCTTCAGCACAAAGTCCGCGTACGATGGACGGAATGCGATGAGTGGCGCGCCGGTCGACGTCGTCACCCGGACGCCCTCATCCGCTCCGATGATCGCGTCGTGCGGCGCGTGTCCCTGGTGGGAGTGGAAAGAATCGCCCACCCGCAACGTCAGCAGGTACCGGCGGCCTCGGCGATCGACGAGGAGTACGCGCTCCCCCGGCTCGAACGGCACACTCATGCCGGCGCACCCTTCACGCCTGCCGAACCTCGGCCGGGAGAATGTCCTCGCCTACGGCCTCGAGACGCACCTCGTCCGGGGACGGGGCCTTGCGCGCCCTGCCTCGGAGTTGTGCCTTCGCGCGGCAATAGGCGCACACGTCTCCGGGGGTGGCCATCCCACACTCGGTGCAAGACCGCAGCTCCACTCGATTCTCTTCCGTGAACGCGTGAGCGGCCTTGTCCAGAAACCCGAAGAAGAACTGCTGCTTCGTGCCGGGTGACGTTCGCTCGAGCTCGTTGA
The DNA here is from genome assembly GCA_046713235.1 of Actinomycetota bacterium. Lineage (GTDB taxonomy): Bacteria > Actinomycetota > AC-67 > AC-67 > AC-67 > JBKKBZ01. The sequence goes on from JBKKBZ010000103.1 coordinate 792, forward strand.
GCACGTCCTTGTACCGCAGGGCGGTGTTTCCTGCGACCAGAGGGCACTCCTCGACGACGTAGTCGATCCCCCGAAGAATTGAATACGCCGCCATGTCCCTTTCCCCCAGCCGGTACAAGGGCTTGACCTTGCGCTTCAGCTTCGCGTGGGTTTGGGGCAGCACCGGCATCTGCCGGGCGAGGTATTCGGTCTCCCAGTGCAACGCGTTTCCGAGCAGCGTCGCAGCCTCGTCGTCGAGATTGTGACCGGTCACCAAGACATCGTAATCCCCTTCGACGGCTGCCAGATTCGATAGGTACCGCTTCGTCAGGCCGCAGATGCTGCACGGGGCGCGCCGCCCCTCGCGTGCGATTTGGGCAATCGAAAAACCCTCCTCGGCCGCAAGATCGGTCACGATCAGCCGCGCCTCCCTCTCGGCGGCGAATGCCTCGCACATCACGCGCGACTCGCTCGCATACTCTTCCCCGGTCCCAAGCACGATGTGGTACCCCGTGGTGTCGTAGCCCATGTCGAGCAAGATGTCCCACAGGGCCAGTGAATCCTTCCCGCCGGACACGCACACCAACAGCCGGTCGTCACGCGAGAACATGCGGTGATCCTCGATGGCCTTCGTCACCTGGCCGCGGACGAATCGCAGGAAGCACCCGGCACAAAACGCCGCGTTGACGCGGGCGACCTCCACCTTTGCCGGCTCACCGCACCGCCGGCACTTCGTGGCTCGCCCCGGCCCTCCTCTGCTCACAACCCGCCTCCGCTGATTACGGGGCGGATCTCAACTTCGTCGGCGTCCTCGAGTCGCTCTTCGCGCGTCACCAGATCGTTGGCGCGAATGACGAGGACGGTTTCCGGATTGAGCTGGAGATGCGCGAGAAGCTCGCGCACTCGCTTTGGTCCGGCCACCTCCACGACTCGCTTTGGATGACGCAGCGTGACCCTCACGGGCAATCACCTTAGTCGCCACCCGCGGCCGGCGCACCCCTTTCGCCGGCATTCGACGCGGTGCGGCGCGTTTCGTGCGCGGTGCGGCGCGTTTGGTGCGCGGTGCGGGGCGGGCCGGTTTCCCCTTGGCGGGTTTGCGGCGGGACCGAGCGGGTACCGTCACGGCCGCGGACCAGATCAGAGCGCGCCCACCCAGCGCCGTGGTCGCCGTGGGCTGCAGATTCTCCGCGGCGGTTGCGGCGGGTGGGGCGGTTGCGGCGGGTGGGGCGGGTGGAGTCGCAACGAGCCCGACCGGCTCGGGGGGTTTCAGGTTCACGCGGGGTTGCTGCCGGGGAACGTCGTTGACGGCGAGAGCGTCGACCGAGCCCTCTGTTGCCGCCGCGCTCCCGGCAACCCCGTACAGGAAGAACCCGAGCAGCACCCAAAGGAACCCCGCCAGCGAGCTGCGAGCGCCGTCCGGCGACGACACCAGAAGCAGCACGCCTCCGGCCCCAAGGCCGAACGCCACCGCTTGGCCGCCGACGGCCGCCCATCGCGTCGCCCGCCCCCGGTCGCCCAGCGCGGCCCACAGCGCGCTGCGCAGGATGCGGCCGCCGTCCAACGGGAGACCGGGCATGAGGTTGAACATCGCAAGAGCCCAATTGATGGCGGCAAACAACCCCCACCATCCCGGCACCCCGTCGCTTCCGGGATGCAGCAGGCGGGCGATCAACAGCAGCAGGGCGGCTGAGCCGAGGCTTGCCAGCGGTCCCGCGACGGCCATCCGGTACTCCTGCTTGGGGTCGGTCGCCTCACGCGCGATCTGGGTACGCCCCCCGAACAGGAACAGCGTCACGCGCCGTGCGCGCAAGCCACAGGCGTTCGCGACGAGTACGTGCGATATCTCATGCGTGAGAACGAAGAACGTAAACGTGACCGTGAAAGCAAGGGAGAGGATCAACGCGGTCGGCCGCCCGGCTCCCGGCAGCAGATCGGGCACGATCCAGAGCCGGGCGAGCAAGGTGAGCCCCGCCACGGCGGGAACCCACGTTGCATGGAGCCGGAGCTCGAGGTCGCGAACGGTGAGGATGAGAAATGAACGCCTGAGTAGCGCCAACACGGAGAGCATCGAGGCTCCATGCTACCGGGATCATCGGGCGATCAGGTCACCCGATCGTTCCTCAAAGAATCGGCGCTTCCGCCCCCGGTCCCAACCCGAGCACCAGGTCTCTGCAAAGCTCCGCGGCCACCACCGGCGTGACACCGGTGGGATCAAGTCCCGGCGCTGTTTCGACGAGATCGACGGCCACGATGTTGAGCCCTCGCAAGCCGAGCAGCGCGCGCCGTAGCTCGAGATAGCCCGGCCCGCCCGGTTCGGGATTTCCCGTCCCCGGAAACGTCGATGGATCAAGAACGTCCAGATCGATGCTCAGGAAGACTGGGGCTCTCTCAAAGCGCGTGCGGACCTCCGGCGGCAAAATAATGTCTTCGGCGTGGTACACCAGCAGCTCCGGCGCCTCGGCGTACTCCTCGCGAGAGCCCGATCGCACACCCAGCAGGGCCGTGACGCCGGACCGCGCCATGTGCCGGGTGCCGCACGCGTGGGAAAGATCGCTGTCGTCGTAGGACTCTCGCAGATCGAAGTGGGCGTCGAATACCAGGTGCATGAGGCCGGGAAACACCCGCGCCGCACCGGCCGTCGTAGCGATCGAAACACTGTGGTCTCCCCCGAGAGAAACAAGAAACCGGCCCTCTCCCAAAACACGCTCGGCGGCGCCGGCGATCGTGTCGAGAGCCTCACGCGCCTTGAGTCCTGACAGATCCAGATCACCGAGATCGGCGAGGGCCAAGTCCCGAAGGTCGCGCCCCGTCGCAGGAGAGTAGGACTCGATCGAGTCCGAAGCGCGCCTGATCGCCGGGGGTGCCTCCGCAGCGCCCGCCCGCCACGACACGCTGCCGTCGTAGGGCAGCCCGAGGATGGAAACCTGCGCCTCGCTCGGGGATGCATGCGCTTCGAGGAACACCGTCATGCCGAGAAGAGTCCGGGCTCGCCGGCCAGCGCCCGCCGGACGAACGCCGGCAGCGCAAAGGCCGCGCCGTGGACCTCCGAGGTCCAGTAGCGCGTGACGATTCCTCGCTCGTCGGCTCGCCGGCCGGCATCGATGGGATCGACGAAGAGACGCTTCCCACCGAGCAGGTAGCACCAGGTCACTCCTGGATAGGCCGGCACCAATCCGGTGTAGATGCGGACGTCCTCGATCGCGGCCGAGGCGTTTGCGTACTGACGGGACAGATCGCCGGCCATCAACGTGGGGGAACCGGCCTGAGCGCAGAGAACGCCCCCCTCGCCCAGTCGCTCCCGGCACGCGCCATAGAAATCGCTCGTGAACAGGATCTCGCCGGGCCCTACCGGATCGGACGAGTCCACGATGATCGCGTCGAATTCCTCGCTGGAGTTGCGAACGAACAAGAAACCGTCCTCGACGAGCACCTGGGCGCGGGGATCGTCTAGGGCCCCGGCGGAGATCGCAGAAAGGAACGTCCGGCCGGCCTCCACGACGCGCTCGTCGATTTCGCACATCACCGCGCGCTCGACCGACGGGTGCTCCAGCACCCGGCGAAGCGTTCCGCCGTCCCCGCCGCCGATGATGAGCACGCGCCGGGGATCGGGGTGACTAAGCAACGGCACGTGGACCAGCATCTCGTGGTAGGCGAACTCATCGCGTTCGCTTGTTTGCACGAGGCCGTCCAGGACGAGCATCCGCCCGAAGGACGGATGCTCGAACACCTGGAGCGATTGGAACGGCGTTTGCTCCTTGTGGAGGAGCTTCCCGTCGTAGGCGATCTCCAGCCCGGCGATAGGGCTCTCTGAGAAGCGCACCGGCCTACGCCGTCAGTCCGCGCTTGACCTCTACCACCTGGATCCGGCCGGGCTCGAAGTATTTGCGAAGCACGTCGAGCGCGGCGTCGGGATCCATGTCAGGCGAGCAGGTGAACAGGTCCACCGCCGCGTAGCCGAACTCCGGCCAGGTGTGGATGGAGAGATGGGACTCGGCGATGATCGCCACACCGGAGCACGCCCCGTTCGGAAACGGGACGATCCTCGTATCGAGAAGCGTGCCCTTCGAGGCACGCACTGCTTCGTTCAGCGCCTCCTCGATGACCGGCGGCTGATCGAGGTTCTTCGCCTCCCACAGGTCGACGAGAAAGTGACGCCCCAGAGCGTTCATCGCCTTCACCTCCCCCAGAGAACGGCAGCAGCAACTGCGGACCCGATGCGATCAACGGTGTGTTCGGCGGTTGCGAAATGAAGTTCGTATGGCTCCAGGCCGCGAACGCGCATGCCCTCGGCCACCATCCGGCCGACTCGCTGCTCGATCTGCTCGGCCGACCAGGGGCCGTGCGCTTCCATCAGGACGCCGCCGCGCGACGTCACGCCGACGCCGATGCAGGACGAGATCGTCTCGCCGGGCGTCTCGCCGACGATCCTGGCGTAGACGGTCGGGGTCAGGGTGCCGGTCGGGATCTCGGGGAGCGGGGCGAGGACCGCGCCCTCCGGGAAGATGCTGGTGACGGCTATGAGGTTTAGGTGCCCGATGCCCGCCTTGAGGAGGGCGTTGTCGAACGCGGTAAGTTCGGAGTCACCTTCGGCGGCTCCGGATACGAGGCAGACACTCGTTGGACGTTCGTACATCCCACCCCCTCTCGGCACCCCGGTCACTTGCCGGGCCAGCACGCGGAGCGCGGCCCACGGTGGAGCCGCGCCGAAACGTTGTACCCCCTCTACACCCCGAGCGCAAATATATTCGGGCCGCCGACGTTGAATTGGGTGCTTGGGCAATATTTTGGTACGGTGCATGTGATGCCCATCCCGGATGATTGCCGCCAACCTCATAAAGCGCGTTTCGATCCCGATCCGGGTCGGGGGAAGACGCTCGGACAGGCGACCGAGCACGGCCGCCGAAAGGAGGGGCAATGCGAAAAGCGGTGGTAATGCTACTCGCGCTCGTCGTGTCCGGATCGGCCGGCGCATCCGGTGCCCGGCTAGAAGATCGGGGCCTGTCGGCCTCCTTCGAGCCCGGCCGGGCAGAAGTGACGCTTCGCGAGTTCCTCGTGCCCGAGAAGACGCTGCGGGCGGTTGGAGACGAGTTCATCGCCTCGCTGGGAGCTCGGCACGCCGCAGGGTCCTGGGCTTCCCTCAAGTTCGAGCCCACGGACGCTCAGCTCGCACGCATGGGCCTGCCGTCGTCGAGGGTTCTGAAGGCTCAGCGGTACCCGGTCCCTACGATGGTGCATCCGGATGGACGTACTGAGAGGATCGATCTCGGCGGCGTCATCGGGCCCCAGCCGGCCGGAACACTCGGGCCGACGGCGGCTTCCTTCGCCGGCGTCGGCTGGTTCGGCATCCGGCCGGGCGCACTCCTGCTCTTGCTCACCGGCGGCGGGATCGGCTGGTGCAGCATGGCGCACGTCTACGGAACACCCGGCGCATACAAGATCAGCACCGCCGGCCATTGCGGCAATATTGGAGAGACCGCGACGGTGATCGCCGCGCTCGGCAACCGCGCCGGCACCCTCAACCCGATCCTGCTCGACTTCGGCAAGTTCTCTACGTCCCATAACAACGGACTGGGAGACGACTGGGCGATCATCGACATCGATCCCCAATGGCAGTCGCTCGTCACGCCGACGATGTGCTTCTGGGGCGGCCCGCGCGGCATGTATACCAAAACCGGCTCGCTGGCGGCGGTCAACATTCCCCGCAACGGCCGGCCTCCCACCGTGAGCGTCACGCCCGACCCGGCCCTAGCTCAGACGATCGTGCACTACGGCCACGGACTGGGAGCGCACACGCTCGTCACCGGCCTTGCGGTGAGCGCGCCGGGGGGCACTCCGCGCGTCGGGGAGGCGATCCATTGGGGCGCCAGGCACTTCATGTTCAACGGTTACATTGCCCCGGGGGACTCCGGCTCCGGAGCCAACACCGCGACCGGCGATTCGACCGGGGCCAACATGGAAGCGGCGGGGATCATCACGCACATCTGGATCGATCCGTTCATGAAGTCCGGCATCGGGATCTTCGCCGGCACGCGGTCGACTCAGGTTACGGGGGCGCTCGCCAACGGCCAGATCGTCCCCTATCCGATTCCGCTGCCCGGCGGACCCTAACTCGGCAGGCACCAGCGCTTGAAGGGGCCGGAACTTTCCCGGCCCCTTCACCTTTCGGCCCGCTGGCAAACCCGCGCTCGTATGCTGTGCGTCGTGCCACCACCGTCTCCGTGGAAGGTGCTGGCCACCGGGCTGCTGGTGGTTATTACGGCGTGCAGCGGTCCTCGAGATATCCCTCGCGCGATCGTTCCCAGCGTCGTCGGTATGGCTGAATCCGATGCCGCGCACACGCTCCGGACGGCCGGGTTCTCTGCCGGCGTCAACCTCGACGGAGCAACGAGTCGGGACGGCACGGGGGCCCGAGTCGTGCGGGCCCAGCAGCCGCAACCCGGTTTCCGTCATTTTCACGGCTCCCAAGTCGACTTGTCGGTCGTCTGCTCGGACGACGACGCGATCAGTTCGCGCTGGATAGCCTGGCTGGCTCGCCTTGGCGGTCGGGAGATCGGCCAAGACGAGAAGATCGGCGACCGAACCGGGATCCTGGAACTCCTCTTGCCTATAGCGGCGCAGGAGTTCCGCCGCAGAAATGCTCAGGCGCCTGTGCTCCCCGTCTTTTAGTGCAGCGATGATCTCCTCGCGGGTCATTTCGGTTTCGACTGGCGACAATCGCCCATCTCCGCGCGACCACCTGCCGTCTTGTCATGCCACGATGGTACCTCCGCGCCTGCAGGGGTCCCTATGGTCCGTCTGGATGGCTGCACGAGATGCGCAGGAAGACACGAGTGCCTCTCGAAACCCGCTTCCCGGCCGCAGGCTCCTGACCCGAAACGTAGCGCATGTCCGCGCGCGTGGTTCCGGCGCAGCTCTCATCGCGGTTAGCGACGGCTCGGAGTTTTGCCGACTCGATGAGTGCCACGGCCTTCTGCTCTTGCAGGATCGCCACGTCCGGAACAGCCACCCCATCGACCCGACCGGGCGACTGCGACGCCGAAGGGGCCGGTGCCGGCGCCTTCTTCTCGGAAGCGGGATTCCCTCCGCACGCTGTAAGCCATGCAAACGTTGTCAGCACGAGCACGAAACAAGCTCGGATTCGCCCTTGTCTTCCCCGCATAGATCCCACCTTAGGTCGTCTTCAGAGTGCGCACGGCCTGCCAGTAAAGATCCAGCTGCTGTTCGTACCTGGAAGCGCCCGTCTTGACCGTGATGATGAGCTTGTCATGAGGCACGTCGCTTGGGTTCCCGGTATTCCAAGGGGTCTGCAGTTTGAGCACGACCACGAGCCGGCGGATCGGCCCTTGCTTATCGGGCCCCTTGTATGGATCTGTGCTGAGACGATCTTCGCACCAGGTGGCGTGCACATTCGACCAATCTGCTGTCTTGCCGGGGTTGCAGTATCTATCGAGTGCGGTTTCCGAGGTGATGGCCGATAGCGACAACACCACGAATTTGGAGCTAGCAAGATCCTGGTACATCGTTTCCCCGCGCGCCTCCGTCCAGGGGAAGCCATCCTTACTCAGGGCCGCCAGCTGACCGAGCCGGTCTCGGGAGATGGTTCGGAGCGGCAGAGCGTTGTCGTAGTCCGTGAATCCCCACTCCGGCGGCAGGCAAAGGGTGTAGTGCACGGCAGGGTTTTCGAAGTATTTCCATTGGCTCGAGGGACAGCGACCGACAGGCGGTTCTCGTGTGGCCGTGCCATCGTTCGGGATAAGCGTTGGTAGGGGTGTGAGAGTCAACGTGGGCAACGGCAATGGATCGAGTACTTCGCCTTCGGCGGCCGCCTCCGGCGGGACGCCGCACGTGGATGGAACCATCGAGTGGGACACGGCCCAACCGCTTCCGTAGCGATCTACCTGCCAGGCCTCGACACGCTTGTCGCTCAGAATGCGTTCGAAGGCTGCGGACGAAGAATCTATGGTTCGTTTGGTGAGTCCGGCAACAACGCCGCCATCTTGCGTAATTGCAAGCTCCGGACTCGTGAATCCTCCGGGTCCATTTGTGTAGAAGATCTCCTCCAAGCAGCCGCCGGTGGCGGCACCATGGTCGTTGTCTACGTCCGCCTGTCCGTCAGGCGCAGCACCGACGAGAGCAGCGCCCCACGTGGCCAAGCCGAGGCTTGCGATCAGGCCGATTAGGACCGTGATTGCCCGTCTGCTCATGGAAGCCCTGTCCCTTAGTATGGAAGCCCTGTCCCTTAGTAATGCTCTGTTTGCCGACGCGATATCCTCGGGGGCTGGATCTCTAGCCTAGTTCATGCCCACTTTGGTACCAAGCACATCGCGCGGATTCTAGCGCGGACTCCTTCGCACGAACCCCCGGCTTCCGAGGCCGGGGGTTCCGTATTTTTGCTGGTCAGATGTGGTGCGGGCGAGAGGACTTGAACCTCCACGTCCTTGCGAACACATGGCCCTCAACCATGCCTGTCTGCCAATTCCAGCACGCCCGCGCGGGGACGAAGGATACCAGCCCGGCCGGCCTTGCCGGTGGCGCTTCACGCCGTCTTGGACCACTCCTCGGCGTTCCACAGAAAGCCGTCGGCCGAGGCGTTGGCAGCCACTCCCCCGATACCGCCCCGGGCCACCAGCGTCACCCGCACCCGCCACAGCGGGATCGCAGGAACCAGCTCGGCCAGCCGGCGCTCCAGCTTGAGGTCGGCCTCCGTCGGCAACTCCCCACCCGGCTCGGCCTCGTCGGCCGCCGCCAGCAGCCGGTCGAGCCCGCCGTCGGACAGCCCGCCCCAGTTCTCCCCCGCCGCCGGACGGCGCCCCGACTCGTAGCGCGACCGCAGCCCGCCTCCCGGCGGATCCCGCAGCACCAGCAGCGCCGCCTCGAAGCGGGAACCCCGGAGCCAGTCCGACCACAGCCGGTCGGCGTCGAGCCCCACCGCCTGGAGATCGAAGCCGGCCTCGAATGCCTGCGCGTACATCGCCCGCACGACGCGGCCGGTCAGCTCGTCGGCTCCCACCGTCGCGATCGTCAGCGTCACCGACTCCCGGCCGGCCCGGCCGAGAAGACGACGCGCCTCCGCCGGGTCCCGGCGAAACGACCCGAACACCGGTAGCGGACGCTCCGCACCCGCGTTCAACGACTCGAGCGCGTCTCCCTCCGCACGCACGAGCCCGTCGGCGAGGGCGTCCCTATCAAGCGCGAATCCCAGCGCTTGCCGGACCCGAGCGTCGGCGAGATCTCGAGCCCGCGTGTTGAGCACCAGTGCAGCCCAGGTATCTCCTTCGTCGGATGTCACCTGCGCGCCCCCGACCGCCGAGCCGCGCCGCGCGACGTCGACTCCGGGATACGGGCCGAGGACGTCCACCTTCCCGGCGCGCAGTAGCTGCAACGCCGTCACCACGTCGGGCACGATGCGAACGCGGATCCGGTCGAGCAATGCAGGCTCGTCCCACGCGCGGGCATTCCGTTCGTAGACCAACTCCAAGCCCCGCGTCCAAGACTTCAGCACGAATGCCCCACCCGACACCGGCCACCCGGCGGCCAGCGCCGAGCCGAACGGCTTTCCTACGAG
>JBKKBZ010000104.1:0-7879 GCA_046713235.1 Actinomycetota bacterium
GGCGGCTCGACGGCATCGCGCTGGCGATCGAGCTTGCGGCTGCGCGCGTGCGCGTGCTCACGCTCGACCAGATCGCCGACGGCTTGCACGACCGGTTCGCGCTGCTGACCGGCGGCGCGCGCACCGCGCTGCCGCGCCAGCGCACCCTGGAAGCGTCCGTCGACTGGAGCTTCTCGCTGCTCGACGAGGACGAGCGCGCGCTGCTGCGCCGGCTCTCGGTCTTCGCCGGCGGGTTCACGCTGGACGGGGCGGAGGCGGTGGGCGCGGGCGAAGGTCTAGAGCCGATGAGAGTTCTCGACGTCCACTCACAACTCGTCGACAAGTCGCTCGTCCAGGTCGAGGAGCGCGACGCGGCCGTTCGGTACCGGCTCCTCGAGACCGTGCGTCAGTACGGGCGGCAGCGGCTCGCCGATTCCGGAGAAGCGGCCGCTGTGAGAGGTCGCCACCTCGAATTCTTCGTCGCGCTCGCCGAGCGCGCCGAGCCACAACTGGGGTCGGCCGGCTTGCGCGAATGGGTCGGGATCCTTAGGGCCGAGCACGACGACCTCCGCGCGGCCGTGGAGTGGGCGCTGCGATCGAACGCGACGAACCAGGCGCTTCGGATCTCGGGTGCGCTGTACGTGTTCTTCGTCCTCGCACATCCCGCCGAATGGCGCGAGCGCACTCTGGTTGCCCTCGAGCGTGAGGGAAGCTCCGACCTTCCTCGGGCGCGGGCGCTGGTGACCGTGGCCGGGCTGGCGATGTCTCTGCTTGAGCTCGACACCGTCCGGCGATGCTGCGAGGAGGCGCTCGCGCTCGGACGCTCGCTCGGCGAGGACAGGATCGTCGGCCGCGCGCTCGGATGGTCGGCCTGGGAAGCCGTCTTCTCTGATCCGCCGGCCGCGCGACGGCGTCTCGAGGAAGCGCTCGCCGCGTTGGAATCGAGTGGTGACGCATGGTTCATGTGCCCAGCCCTGATCGGTTTGGGATGCGTGGACTTGGGCGCGGCGAATCTTGCCGGGGGGCGACTGCACCTCGAGCGATCGCTCGCCATCGCGCGCCGAGCGGGCGACATGCTGAACACTCGGTGGGCCCTGCTGTGGCTCTCGGGGACGGCCACTTATGCCGGTCAGTTCGGCGAGGCGCAAACGCTGTGCGGCGAGGCGCGCCGGATCATAGAGGAGCTCGGCGACGTCTTCTTTGCGGTCTTCCTCGACACGGTCGAGGGATTCAACGCGTTACAGCGGGGAGACCTCGATCGCGCGCAGCATCTCCTGCAGCGGGCCGTCCAGGGCGGCCGAGACAACACAAACCTGGGCGGGCTCGCGGTCGCCCTCGGATTCCTCGGCATGACGGAGATTGCGATGGGTGACGTTCAACCCGCGGGAGAGCATCTCGGGGAGGGACTCGTGTTCCTTCGGGGAATGGAGTATCGGCGTCGGGTCTTGGACGGCTTGGTCGGGCTCGCCACGGTGTCGGCGGCCGCGGGCGACCGCGAGGCCGCCCAGCGGCACCTCGACGAGGCCTTTTCGATCGCGCGCGAGTTCGACCTTTCGCTCGCGCTCGGCGACGCGTACCTGACACGTGCCGACATTCACCTTCGGGCCGGCGATGCGGAGCGCGCCGACGACGACGCCCATGAGGCGCTTCGCACGTTCTCGGCAGGCGGCGCCAAACCGGGGATGGTGCGATCGCTCGAGATGCTGGGCGAGGTCGCCGCGGCGGCCGAGAGCTACGAGGAGGCCGCGCGGCTCCTGGCGGCCGTTGAAGCGCTGCGCGCCACGATCGGCTGCGCGCGCTACCCGGTTGCCGAAGCCGCGTACAACGACGCGCGGGCGGGTGCAGAAGCAGCGCTGGGAACCGAGGTATTCGACGCCGCGGCCGCAGAGGGGGCCACCATGGCTCTGGACGACGTGGTCGCGTACGCGCGGCGAGCGCGCGGCGAGCGCAAGCGACCTTCCAGCGGGTGAGCCAGCCTGGTTGGTGCACTTCTCGAGCACAAGTGCGCAAAGGTTTTGCCCCATTTTGGCCCCAAACCGCAGGTCGGCGGCGCACCCGAGCGGTCTTGAAACCGGTGCGCCCCCGCCGCAGCGTTGCCATCCCGGCAGGAATCCATCCAAAGAGAGAGAATAGGGTAACGGAGCACACCGTCCCCTAGGAGGCGAGCCCTCATGAGCAGGCATTCGCGCGCAGTCGCCGTCGCCATCGTCGCCATCGTCGTCGCAACGATCGCTCCACATTCCGGCTCCTCCGCGCCGGTGAGCCTGTCGGCACGGGTGACCGCCGTCGGCGCCGAAACCTTCGAGCCGACCATCGGCGCGGACCCGAAAGGCAACCTCTACTACGCGGTGACGCCCGGCCCGGGGCCCCTTGTCGGATTCACGGCCGGGGTCTTCAAATCGTCCGACCAGGGCCGGACGTGGAGCGACGTGACTCCGCGCATCGCCGGCCAGGCGATGCCGCCCGAGACGAACGATCCCTACATCTATGTCGATCCGGGGACGGGACGCGTGTTCTCCTTCCACATGTCGCCGATCCTCACGTGCTCGATCCTGTCGTGGAGCGACGACGGCGGTCAGTCGTGGGCCACGAGCCCATACGGCTGCGGCCCGACTGCCGTCTGGGATCACCAGACGATGGTCGCGGCGAAGCCCCGCGTGCTGCCGACGCGCGACTACCCCAACATCCTCCACCAGTGCGTCAACAGCGTGTACGCCGTCATGTGCTCGCGGAGCCTCGACGGCGGCCTAACTTGGTCGCCCGGAACACCGGCTGCGGTGAACGAGCCCCTGGTGCTCAACCAGCAGTTCTGTGGCTCGCAGCACGGCCACCTCGAGGCGGCGCCGGACGGCACCGTCTACCTCCCGACCTCCCGTTGCGGGACCGCGCCGCAAGTCTTGGTCAGCCGGGACGACGGCATGACGTGGTCGGCCTCGGTCATGAGCGACCGCGCGATCGACTTCAGCGACCCCGACTGCGCCGTCGATTCGGCAAGCAACGTGTACTGCGCGTTCGTCGAGGAGGGCACCGGGCACGTGCTCTTCGTGTCCAGCCGGGACGGCGGCCGCACGTGGAGTCGGGCCGTCCAGCTCAGCCCGCCGGGGGTGACCGGCGCCCTTCCCGCGGTCGCGGCCGGCGACCCGCGCAAGGTCGCCATCTCCTTCTTCGGCACCGACGACCTGCCGCAGGGATACGCCACTCCCGGGTACGCCGCCGGGGCCAAGGCCTTCGCCCACCTCGAGTGGGGCGGCTACCTGTCGATCACGCTCGACGGCCTGGCTAGGACCCCGAGGTTCGACACCGTGCTCGCGACCGGGGGCGACCCGCTCGAGCGCGGCGCGTCCTGCAGCACGTTCCCGATGCGGTGCAACTACCAGCTCGATTTCCTGGATATCGTCGTAGCCCCCGACGGCCGCCCGTACGCGACCTTTGTCGATGGGTGCACCGGCACGTGCACCGGGCCCGGCGGCCGCAACGACGACGTCCAGAACGGCCAGGGCGTGGTGGCGACGCTCACGTCCGGGCCTCTGCTGCGGAATTGCCGGGCGCCGGCGTCGTGTCGGCCGGGCTAGAGGTTCTTCGCCAGGCTGGCGTACGTTAGCCGGACGCGCATCCCGACGGCTTCGTACAGGCCGAGCGCGCCCGTGCGTGAGTCTGTCGACAGCCCCGCGGTGCGGTTGCCGCCTTGTCGCAGAGCATCGAAGACCGAGGCGAGGAGCGCTCGCGCGATTCCCCGCCGGCGATGCGTCGCGCGAGTCGCCACCTGAAAGATCCACCCTTCGTTGATGCCGGGGTAGTCGAGGACGAGGGCTGCGCCCACGAGGTCGGTGCCGTCCTCCGCGAGACGCGAGGCGGAGGGTGAGAACGCGCCGTGTCGCACGACGAAGGCGGCCCATTCCTCGAAGGAAGCGCCGTCACGGTCGGGCCACTCGCCGAAGGCCTGCTCGATCAGCTCGTACGTCGCGTGGTCGTCCACCGCCGGCCGGTACGGCCGGAGGGTGACCCCCGACGCCGGGCGCTGCGCGCCCGGCGCCTCGTCGAGCGGGATCTGGAGCACCCACGAGGTGTGCGCGTGCTCGTACCCCGCAGAACGAAGCAGTGCCTCGGCCGGCGAACCCTGGGGGACCACCTGCCGCAGGCGCGGCGTGGAAAGCTCGCGAGCGCGGTCCTCAATCCATCCCAGGAGGGCGGCGCCGAGGCCTTGGCCACGGTACGCCGGGTGCACGTCTCCCTCGGCGCGGTACCGGAAGACGTCCGCCTTGCCGACGATGCGGTCGCCGTCGGCCAGGATGATCCCGTCCCGGCTCGGATCGAAGCCGGGTCGGGCGAAGAGACCGACGACGTCCTCCCGGTCGATCTCGGCCGCACCGATGTCGACGACCTCGCATGCCGCGATCAGCGCGGTGATGGCGTCGACGTCGGATTCTGCAACAGGGCGGGCGACGACGCCGCGCGCAAGCGTCGGGAAAGCGCGCATGACGGTGAGGATACCCGGCGTCGCCCGGCTGCAGGTGCGGAATATCACCGAAGGGCGACGATGCCACCTCGGCCATCCATGCCGCGCAGGGGGAGAGACGTCGGCACCCACATCGGCACGACCGAAAAACGGGCCCGTCAGCCCCGCCCCGGCCCCGATCCGCAACTGGAGCCCCGGCGGCGCTGGGAAACTGCCGGGCGTTGATGGGAACGGCCCTAGTAGTACAAAGACATTGGCCCCAAGCTGGCCCCAAACGTAGTCGCCCGTTGACGAAGTGTTACCGTCTGCGATAACATCTGGCATGCCGAAGATCAGGCGCGGGAACTACATCTTCCTCGCTTGGGCCGGGGATCACTCTCCGCGGCACATCCACGTGTATCGGGACAAGAAGCTGATCGTGAAGTGGGACCTAGACGCGTGGCAGCCGATGAAGGGCACGGCCTCCGCGCAGATCCGGAAGTACTTGAAGCAACTCGTCGAAGAGGGGTCGCTATGAAGATTCTAGGGATTCGAGCCAACAGCAGGCGGCGCGCGTTCGAGGTCAAGACGCGGCGCGGGATGCTGTCGTTCCCTTATGCAAAGGCTGATCCGGTCCCGTCCGCGGATGACCCGGTGGAGGATGTCAGGGTCGATCCTGAGCTCGGCCGGGAAGCATTCACGTATCTGCTTGCTTCCGGCGCTGAAGGGTCCGTCCATATCGATTCCGTTCTCGAGTACAACGAGGATCCCACGTACATGGCAGATCTGTTGCTGTATAGGTTGACGACCGAGGCACGGCGGAAGTTTGAGGAATCGCCGCTGTCGGCCCGAGAGGTTGCGAGATTGCTCGGGACGTCCCCCGCTCAGCTATACCGGCTTCTTGACCCGACGAACTATTCGAAGTCTGTTCGGCAGCTCTTCACTGTGCTGAACATCCTCGGCTACGAAGTGGAGCTCGAGGTGAAGGATCGATCGCTTAAGTCAGCCTCCGGCTAGAAGTGCCCAACCCCGAAGAACGGCACGTGCCTGGCTGCGAGCGGCCCGTCCCCCAATTGAGTGGCGGTGGATCGCTCACTCGACCAGGCTCGAGAAGGGCTCAGACCTTCAGGCGCCGGCGTCTTTGTAGCCCCACAGATGCAGGGTGTTCTTACAGGCCGCCTGAGCGGAGGCGAAGGGAATCGAACCCACCCGGCCCGGTTAAGGGCCGCACCGGTTTTGAAGTCGCCTTCCTTCTGTCTATTGCGTCCGATGATGTACGCGCACTCTGATCCATAGCGTTGTCGGATGTGTCGCTGACGTACGCTCGCGCCCGGTGACAATTGGTGCCAGAAGACCGGACAAGACCGGTGGGCGCTTGGGCGCGAGCATCCTTGCAGTCAAAGCCGGACATGCACGACACTGCGCGGATGGAGGGTGACGTTCCTGCGCCTCGCGAAGAGGAGCGTGCGATCTGGATTGGCGCGTCGCCGACGAAGTGCTGCAGGTGCACGGCGGCTACGGCTACATGATGGAGTTCCCCGTACAGCGCGCGTGGCGCGACGCGCGCCTTGGGCCCATCGGCGGCGGAACGACCGAGATCATGAAGGAGATAATCGCCAAGACGTACGGCCTTTAGAAGGGGGAGCGATGACGGCATCGGAGATCTTCCGTGTGGGCGGGATGCTGATCCTGCTCGTCGGGTTCGTTCTGGGACTCGCGATGGTGCGGTCGCGCATGAAGGGTCCGCACGCACCTCGGTACCTGATCATGACCCACCTCGCGGCGGTGATCCAGGGAACGCTTCTGCTCGTGCTCTCGTTGGTGGTTCGTGACTCGGACCTGTCGAGCGGTCTGGCGAAGGTCGCGGCGGTCGCGTTCTTCGCCGGTTGCCTGTTCTTCGTCACCGGGGCGATCGCGAACTGGATCCAGGGCGTCGCCGACTCCTTCGCCGAGCGTTCGCTCGGCTACAACATGTCGGCTCTCGGCAGCCTGGGCATCTTCGGTGGAGCGGCGATCATGACGATCGGTGTGTTCCGAGGCCTGTGACCCTTCTCGTGCGGGGATCGCCGTCGCTTCCGCCAGCACTCGCGTTCCGGAGAAGGCAGAAAGCATCGTCGGTGAGAGGTCTATGCCGACCGCCGACAAGCCATGCTCCAGGAGCAGGCGGAAGAACCGTCCTTCTCCGCATCCTAGGTCCAGGATCGGGTCCAGTCGCTCGCTGGCTAACCGCTGGGCGACCGCTTCGTGGATGTCGCCGAGCCGTACTTTCGTGGAGACTCGCTCTCGGTGCGGAATCGATCGGGATCCGAGTCGTAATCGAAGCGTGCGGGCCTCGGTTCGCTCACGACCTCGACCTCGCCGACGAGCGAACGCTTCGTTCCATCACGAGCGCGTTGACCGGCAGCTTTACGGCGCCCGGATCGATGACCCCCGTCGGCCTGAACCGGTGGCGCTTGAACAGCGACACCGAACCCGTGTACGAGCGCATCAGGTGCGCAGGCCTGACGTAGGCCCACAGAGGGCCGAAACCGGTCACGCTGTGTCGTGAATGTCCGCGCATGCCCGCGCGTGCCCGATCCGCTCCCGCGGTTCGTTTGCAGTCTGGTAAACGGATGCACCGAGAACGGATTGCCCACACTTTCGGACTGCTCTTGAGCTTGCAGCCCTCGAAATCCAGCCCAGCGTGGGAAGACGAAGGCCTCAATCCACGCCCGGGACGCCGCGTCGTCGGGCGCGCGCACACCGGACTGGCCGCGGTCGACGTGGCACACTTGCAGATCGTGGAAAGCACGGCGGCGGAGCCGCGATCGAGGGTGGGGGCGTTGCCGGCGGAACGCACCCCGCTAATTGGGCGGGAGCACAAGGTCGCGCAGGCGCTCGATCTGCTCCGTCGCAGCACAGTTCGGCTCCTGACCCTCACCGGTGCGGGCGGGGTCGGGAAGACCCGCCTGGCGGTGGAGGTCGCCCGTCAGGGGCGGGACGACTTCGCCGACGACGTGTGCCTTGTCCCCCTGGCGACGGTCGATGATCCTGCGCTCGTCGCGCCTGCGGTCGCGCGGTTCCTCGGCGTGGGCGACGCTGGCGAGCGGCCGGCGCTCGAGCGGGTCAAGCTGTACCTGCAGGACCGCGAGTTGCTGCTCCTGCTGGACGGGTTCGAGCAGGTGGTGGACGCGGCGACAGTGGTGGCCGAGTTGCTCGAAGCCTGTCCGGCACTGAAGGTGCTGGTCGCAAGTCGGGCGGCGCTGCGCCTGTCCGGCGAGCACGAGCTCGCGGTTCCGCCGCTCGCGTGCCCCCGCACGAGCGGCGAGCCCGTGGACGAGAACCGGCTGGCTGCGTTCCCGTCGGTCGCCTTGTTCGTCCAGCGTGCGCAGGCGGCGAGGCCGGACTTCCGCCTGCGCGCCGAGAACGCCGGCGCGGTGGGTGAGATCTGCGCCCGGCTGGACGGCCTGCCGCTCGCGATCGAGC
>JBKKBZ010000105.1:0-26598 GCA_046713235.1 Actinomycetota bacterium
AGAAGCGGAGCTACGATTGCTTCTTACTTGCCGGCCGAGGGGCGGCGGACGGCCTTGCGTGCCGGCGCGTCGGCCTTCGGAGTCTCCGGCGGCGCCAGCGCCTTTGGCCTTCCTCGCTGACCGTTTAGCGTGCGTGACGGACGCTTGCCGACCGGTTTCAGCAGCTCGGTGAGATCTTCCTTCTCGACGGTCTCGTTCTCGAGCAGCGCTGTCACCACGCGGTCCATCGTCACGCGGTGGAGAGTGAGGATCTCTTTTGCCTCGTTGTGAGCCTCGTCCACCAGCCGGCGCATCTCCTTGTCGATCTCGAACGCAATCGTGTCGGAGTAATCGGGGTGCGACGCGAAGTCGCGGCCGAGGAAAACCTGCTCCTGTTTCTGGCCGAGGGTAAGCGCCCCGAGCTTCTCGCTCATCCCGTATTCGGTGACCATCTGACGGGCGATCTTCGTTGCCCGCGAGATGTCGTCCTGTGCGCCGGTGGTCGGGTCGATGAAGACCATCTCCTCCGCTACACGTCCGCCGAGCAACATCGCGAGCTGGTCGATCAGCTCTTGGCGCGTGACGAGGAACCGGTCCTCGGTGGGCAAGGCCAGCGTCCAGCCGAGCGCACGGCCGCGCGGGATGATCGAGATCTTGTGGATCGGGTCGGCGTTCGGCAGCGCGTGCCCGACGATCGCGTGGCCGGCCTCGTGGTAGGCGATGATGCGCTTCTCCTTGTCGCTGATGACGCGGGACTTGCGCTCGGGACCGGCGATGACCCGGTCGATCGCCTCTTCCATCTGCTTCATCGTGATCTCTTTGACCCCGAACCGCGCGGCCAGCAACGCAGCTTCGTTCATCACGTTGGCGAGGTCTGCGCCGGTGAACCCGGGAGTACGGCGTGCGAGGACCTCGAGGTCGACGTCCTTGCTGATGGGCTTCCCGCGGCCGTGCACGTCGAGAATGGCCAGACGGCCCCGCAGGTCCGGCCGGTCCACGACGATCTGCCGGTCGAAACGGCCCGGGCGCAGCAGCGCCGGGTCGAGGATGTCCGGACGGTTGGTCGCGGCGATGAGGATCACGCCGGTCTTGACGTCGAAGCCGTCCATCTCGACCAACAACTGGTTCAGAGTTTGCTCGCGTTCGTCGTGGCCTCCGCCGAGGCCGGCACCGCGCTGGCGGCCGACGGCGTCGATCTCGTCGACGAACACAATCGCCGGTGCGTTGGCCTTCGCCTGCTCGAAGAGATCGCGAACGCGCGCAGCCCCTACACCCACGAACATCTCGACGAAGTCGGAGCCGGAGATCGAATAGAACGGAACACCGGCCTCGCCCGCGACGGCTCGCGCCAGCAGCGTCTTGCCCGATCCCGGCGGCCCGAACAACAGCACGCCCTTCGGGATCTTCGCTCCGAGAGATTGGAACTTGGCCGGGTTCTCCAGGAATTCCTTGATCTCCGTCAGCTCTTCGAGAGCCTCATCGACCCCGGCCACGTCCTTGAACGTCACCTTCGGCATGTCCTTGGTCACCAATCTTGCCCGCGATTTGCCGAAGCTCATCACCCGATTCCCGCCGCCCTGCATCTGGTTCATCAGAAACCAGAACACGAGGAAGATCAGTATGAACGGCAGGAAGTTGACCAGGATAGAAACGAGTGCCGATTGGCCGCCCTTCACTACGCTCAGCTCGATATCGTCTCGCTCGTTGACCTGCTTCGTGATGTCGTCGGCATACTCGTCCGGGAAGTTCACGCGGTACAGGGTGTTGTTGGCGAGCTTCCCTTCGATGCGCTGGTCGGCGTTGTAGATGACCGCCGTTCTCACCTGGCCGTCCCGAACCGCCTTCTCAAACTCGTCGAGACGAAGATCCTTCACCTCGCTCTTCGGCCCGAAGAAGCTCAGGAATGCCCACAAGAGCACGAGCAGTACGAGCAGGTACACGACCGGCCCTCGGAAGAGCCGCCCTTTGGGAGTTCCGGGCTTGCGGGAGCTGCCGAGCGTAGGCATCTGGTCCTTACCCTAGCCCCGCGTAGGCTCACGCGGGGGATTGAGTCCACGCTACCAGCCGCGCTGGTCAGCGGCAATGAGTAAGCCGCGCGACCGATTGGTCCTGCCTCAGACGCGTCCGATAACGGTCAGCCGGACGCCTTGACCCTCTCTGAGGCCCAGGGTCCTGACCACGTCTTCGGGAACGACGAGGCCGGGCGCCTTCAAAGAGCCGGCAACCTTTCCGGTGAACTCCGTACCCCGCATGCTCGCTCGAAGAGCCTCGCCCGGCTTCAAGCCGAGTTCCTCGACGACCTCGGTCGAGAGCGGAATCTTGGCCTCGGACTTGGTGCCGAGATTGATCGTCGCGCGGAAGGTCCGGGACACTCTGCCCCCTCAGTCGGCGGTTATGTGGGGCTTGAGTGTACCGACGTAGGGCAGATTCCGGTATTTCTCCGCGTAGTCGAGTCCGTACCCCACGACGAAGACGGGGGGCAGCGAAAATCCACGATATCGGACGTCGATCGGGACGGTCTGAACCGCCGGCTTGTCCAGCAACGCGCAGACCTCGAGCGAAGCGGGCCCGCGCGCGTGAAGGCTTCGGATCAGATACGAGAGCGTCAGCCCGGAGTCGATGATGTCCTCGACGATCAAGACGTGGCGGTCGGTGATCGTGAGATCGAGGTCCTTCAGGATCCGTACCACGCCACTGCTCGCGGTGGTCGAACCGTAGGAAGCCACTGCCATGAAATCGAACTCCGCCGGGATCGTGATCGCCCGGGCGATGTCGGACATCAGGATGAAGGCTCCCTTCAGCACCCCGACGAGCAACAGATCTCTTCCGCGGTAATCCTCGGTGATCGCCTTGCCCATCTCGGCGACCTTCGCCTGAATCTCGTGCTCGGTGACGAGAATCTCGGCGATGTCCTCGTTCAGCTCCCCCACGGCAGCCCTCCCTCGAAGCGCAACCAAAGATGTCGGGTCGTGCCTTCCCGAACCTTCGCCCGGTCGTCGAGCCGGTGCCCGACTACCCAGACGATCATGTCGCCTGCACTTACAACCGGCACGCGATCACGGTCCCCACGGGTGATCTTGGCCTCTCCGATGATGTCGGCGACGCTCCGGGATCCCGTCATTCCCAGCGGCGTCATGCGATCCCCTCGGCGCGGTGAACGGAGAACAAGCGAATCCTTTAACCGATCGGCGTCCACGACACACGTTGTCTTTCCATCCGGCCAGGCGTTCGGACTCGTCGACTCGAGCCAAACGGTCATCGCAGCGCCCCATGCTGAAAGCTCGGTGCTACCCGGAACGGCCAACGTGACCGGCTCGGGGGTCGGGGCAGGGAAGGGTGCGCGACCGAGTAGGAGCGAACCATATTCGAGGCGCGCATTCAAACCTTGGGCCACGTCGATCGCATCGCCGCTGCGGCCACCGCTCGCGAGATCGAGGATTCGATCGATCGTGGCGGCGTCCGGGGGTGGCGAGGGAAATGCCAGCCGAAGCGCGCGCCGGCGCAGAGCCATCGGCAAGGCGAGCAGGTCGTCGCGATCAAATCGCGTGCAACCATCGCGCGCGTCTGCGACGAGCGCCGAGGACGCAAGCTCGTCGAGGAACGCGTCCTCCTCACGGATCAGATCCGCCGTCCGAGCAAGGTTGTCGGCGGCGCGAGGGTTGAGCCCCTCGAGCAGCGGGATCACCCGCCGCCGTACGGCATTGCGGGGCACCGCTAGATCGTCGTTCGTCGGATCCCGGCGGGGCCGCAGGCCCAGCCTGCGGCAATACTCCGCCGTCTCCCGCCGGCGCCGGTCGATCAGCGGCCGGACGAACCGGCCGCGTAGTGGAGGAATCCCCCCGAGTCCCCGGGCCCCGGCTCCCACCGCAAGACGCAGAACGAGCGTCTCGGCCTGATCGTCGAGGGTGTGCCCGGTGGCGATCGTTTCCCCGCCCGCGGAATCGGCCACGTCTTCTAGGAACCGGAGACGGCGCTCGCGGGCGGCCTCCTCCGGAGACAGCCCGGCCGGCCGCGGCCCTGCCGGCGCGCTGCCGATGGTTGCGGGAAGGTCCAGCCGGCGCGCGAGGCCGCCGACGTAGGCCGCGTCGCGCCCGGATCCCTCCCTCAGCCGGTGGTCGAAGTGAGCGACGTGAAGCTCCAGGCCCCAGGCCGGCGCCAGCTCGCGAAGCACCGCAAGAAGGGCGACCGAGTCGGGACCGCCCGACACCGCCACTACGACTCGCTCCCCGCCCTTGAGCAGACGGCGTCGCCGGATCGTGTCCTCGACCCCTTTGCGGAACTCCTCGCCGGCACTCACGGCGCGACCCGCGCGAGCCACCCGTCCACGTCGTCGAGTTCCTCGGCCGTCGGAAGCGCCGAAGGTGCGTCCCACACACGATTCACCCCGTCCATTCCCGCACCGGCGTACACGCGCTCGACGAACTCCTGGCCGTGCGTGTACTGGCGGTACTTCATGTCGAGTCCGATGGCCCTCTGGAACGTTCGCTCGGCGGAACCCGCCGTCTGCCGCTGGGCGGCGAGCGCCCGCTTCATGTGCGCGAAGGTCGGGATCTCCTTTTCTCCTACGTGGTCCATGACGAAATTTCCGTGTCCCTCGACCACCGTCATCAGCGATTGCATCTCCGCCACGATCTCTAGCTGGGCGGGGGAAAGGAAGATCTCGAGCACGGTTGCTCGCCGCCAGGCATCCGGTCCGCGGCGAAACGTGTCGGCCAGCCGGTAGAGCGCTTGGCGAACGCGCGCGGGGTCCAGCTCGACGGAACCGAGATAGCGCGCGATCAGTCCGGCCACATGGTCGCGGAGCCAGGGAACGGCGACGAACTGCGTGCGGTGGGTGACTTCGTGCAGCGCGATCCACAAGCGGAAGTCGGCCGAATCGAGGTCCCACTTTCGTTCGGCGGCAACGATGTTGGGCGCCACGAAGTACACCTTCCCTCGACCGCCAGCCGCCAGCAGCAGGTCGTACTGACCGAGCACCTTCTGCGCGAGGTAGCCGAGAAGAATGCCCATCTGCACGCCGAGCCCGATCCCGCCCAGACGGCGCGCCGCAGGACCTGCGCGGGCGGCCACCCGCTCTGAGATCGGGCGCATCATTCCGCGGAATCCTTCGATGTTGGCTTCGACCCAACCGGCGCGCCCCAAGACCACCGGCTTCCCCGCCGGTTCGACGGGCTCGAGTTGCGTGAAGTCGCGCACCAGGTGGTCGGCGCGCACCACGAGTTCGCCGAATTGCTTCGTGAAGGATGGGCGCTCCGCCGGCGGAACGTGGTAGCCGCTTCCGGCAACCACGGTGCCGACGCGGCGCGCGATGGTCCAATCGACGATGTCGGTCACGGCACGCTCACCGTTCTCACGAGGAGTCAGGCTACCCGTTTGCCCCGGGCGAGTGCCCGGCCGCCGGGATCACTCCTCTGGTTCGATCTTGCGAAATCCCGGCCCTTGGACCCCGAGACCGACGAGCGCCATGAGCGAGACCATCACGGTGATACCGCCGAGCGCCCAAGCCATGTACTTGGTCCAGTTGCCGAGGGAGGGAGCCGAAGTGGGCGTCGCGCCGGGAGACGCCGCCGGCGATTGCGCGAGGGCGGCGGCCAGGGGAAACAGAAGGAACGTAAGGCACAGAAGAACGATGGCGAATCCACGGGCGGCTCGCATACGAGCAGGAATGCTACCAGACCCCCAGGCGGCCTCAATGACGCGGTGCACGATCTCACAAGACCCCCCTCGTGGCCGGTTTTTCCGGAAAGGTGCCGGAACGGCGGGAAGGGCAGGCGTGTAACTCTTGCAAGAGGTCTGATAAACTCTTGCTAGCAGAGGGGAGAGCATGAACGAGACGAGATATGACTGGCAGGAAGAGGCCGCGTGCCGCGGCATGGAGCCAGAAGTATTCTTTCCGGTTTCCGATGACGAGGCCGGCCCGGCAAAGGCAATCTGCAGCGCGTGCACCGCGCGGGCGGAGTGCCTCGCCTTCTCGTTCGAGAACCGCGAACGCTACGGCGTGTGGGGCGGACTCAGCGAGAAGGAGCGGATCGATCTCGTGCGGCACGGCCAGCCTCAGCGAGTCGTCGCTCACGCCGTTAGCACCGCCGTCTAGGGTTCCTGCTTCCCGGTCTTACGACGCTGCGTTCGCGATCCTGCGGCGCTCGAGAATTGCATCCTCCAGAAGGGTAGCCAGTTCGACGTTCCCGACCAAGCGGAGCTGAGCCGGCAGCTCCGGACGAGAGGCTGGATACACGCTCGCCTCCACGAGTGCAGCTCTTGCGAGAAGCGTGAAGTAGGACAGCCGCATTTCCACAGCCGCCGAGTCATCGCCGATTTCTTCAAGCGCTTTGAGTTGTCCTAGGGCAGTATCTGCTCTTCTGCGCGCCCTCACCGGGTCGGGTAACGGCAACTTGTCTCGCCAACGCGACACGAGCTTCTCCCACGTGTCGCTACGATCGAAGACCGGCGCGCCGAACTTCACCGCCCATCCGAGAAGGTCGTGGCCATGAGACAGTTCGACATCGGCGTTCGAGATGGCAAACGTGCGAAGGTCAACCTCAATTGGCGAACTGTTCCGGAACCGCTTCCGGTCTCGACACAGGACGACTAGGTCCAAGTCGTCACTCTCAACTCCACCTCTAACCGTCGAGCCAACCGCGACAACAGCGAGGACGTTCTGGTCGGTGGAAGCTTGCTCCAGAAACTCCCGTAGCCAAACTCGAGAATCAGAAGTAGGCCAACGAAGGATGATCCCGTCCACAATCTCACGCAAAACCGCCACGTTACCCGCCCTCCTCGGACGCGACTAATGCAGCCACGCGTTCGAGGTATTCCTGGCCGTAGAGGGAGAGATCGGTCCAGTCCGGCGGATCCAGAGCGACTTCGACCCGCCGAAGGTGTCTCTTGGCAAGCTCCATCTTCTCAGCCGCGGACGGCATAGCTCAAGCATACTGACTGGTTGGGAGCATACCGACGGGAGCAGATGGGGTACGTGGTGAGCGGAGCGATCATGTTCGAGGAAATGGCCTTGGTCGTAGCCGGCTCGGCGCATGCCGGGTCTTGACGAGCCGGGCCCCTAATCAGGTGAGGGGAGCGCGCCTATCCACCGTACACGACCGCGACCGGGGTGAGCCGGTTCGTGGTGGTGCCGTCCCCGAGCTGACCGAAGAAGTTGTCCCCCCAGCAGCGGACCTCGCCCCCGGCCACGAGCGCACAGGTGTGGGCGTACCCAGCGGTGATCGCCGTGGCACCGGACAGGCCGGTGACCGCGACCGGGGTGAGCCGGTTCGTCGTAGTGCCGTCCCCGAGCTGGCCGTAGGCGTTGGCCCCCCAGCAGCGGGCCTCGCCCCCGGCCACGAGCTACCTAACCTAGACAGGCGCCGTGCCACGCGCACCCGCTTCGGGCGGCGTAACATCAAATCCCGTGCCCGACCCTCGACGAGCAACACGACGCCCGCGTGCGGTACTTTCAACCGCGCTCCTGTCGCTCATGGCAGCATGCGGGTCCGGCGGCGGCGACGTGGCAGCCCCCACGCTCCCGCCCTCGTCGCCGCGGCCGAGCACGAATGCGCAGCTTTCGATCGCGAAGCCGAGCCCCAACGAGATCGTCCGAGGAAGCTCGGTTGAGCTGGTGATGTCTCTCCGGGGCGCCCGCATC
The DNA here is from genome assembly GCA_046713235.1 of Actinomycetota bacterium. Classification (GTDB taxonomy): domain Bacteria; phylum Actinomycetota; class AC-67; order AC-67; family AC-67; genus JBKKBZ01. The sequence goes on from JBKKBZ010000105.1 coordinate 7,619, forward strand.
GTGCCGCTCGCTTCGAAGACCCTGCGCCCGGATGAGGGTCACATCCATGTGCAGCTCGACGGTCGGCTGATCTCCATGACGCAAGGCTTACGCCAGATGATCCCGGACCTTACACACGGCGCTCATTCGATCCGCGTCGAGTTCGTCGCATCGGACCACGCACCGTTCGACCCGCGTCACTTCGCATCAGTCACGTTCGAGGTCGCCGCGTGAGCGGGTATCGGCTCGCCCTGGCGCCGGTGGCAATCCTGCTCGCATCGTGCGGCGGGAGTCTGACCGTGCTGCCAGGACCGCTCGCCGACGCCGAGCCGCTACCCACCGAATGCCCGACCTCGATCTGCCCTCCGGCGAGCAACACCCCAGCGCCCACGCACAGCCCGGCGCCCACGCAAAGCCCCACCTCCGAACCCTCTCCGAACGGCTCGTCTCAGCCCGGCACTTCTCCCCCGGCCACCCCGGCAGGCCGCGGTACGAATCCGGCCACTGTGCAACCCACGTCACCGGCGGGGGCTCCGATCGCGCCGGCGGAGAACCGATCGCGATTCGCAGCGTTCCCCTTCTCGGACCGGCCATTCGATCCGCCTCTTCCGCTGGATCCTCCGCCGCCCCCGGCCCCACTCGTAACCGGTTCGCGGGTGCCCGTGGCGGCGGCAACGATCGCTCTTGCGATCGCAATGGCCGGCTTCGCGATGCTGGCATTCCCAAGGAAACCGGCCTCGGTGGGATCCGCGCGATGAGAAACATCAGACGCGGCATCGGGCTGGTGGGTGCCGCGTTGATCCTCGCAACATGCACCGGTCGGCCTCCGGCCAGGATCGAGCCGGTTCGCCTCGGCGCGCTCTATCCCTTGAGTGGCCCGCAGGGACCGTACGGGATGCAAGAGCTCCGGGGCGTCGAAACGGCGCTCGAGCTCTTCAACGCGCGCGGCGGCCTGCGCGGCCGCCCCGTCGAGCTCGACGTCGAGAGCGCGCCGGATGTCGAGACCGCGTGGCGGAGCGCGCACCGGCTAGCTCGATCCGGTGTCTCCGCGATCATCGGCTCGTACGGGAGCACGCTCTCGCTGGCTGCGAGCGAAGCCGCGCATCGCGAGGGCGTCCTCTACTGGGAAACCGGCGCGGTTGCAGACCTCGTGACGTCACGCCGGTATCCGGAGGTGTTCCGCACCGGGCCGTCGGGGGCAACGCTGGCGGCACAAGCTGCGCGCTTCGCGACCCAGATCCTCGCTCCCCGCTTCGGCCTCGAACCGGGGGCGCTGAAGATCGCCGTGGTCTACGGGGACGACCCGTACGGCTCCTCTATCGACGAGGGGATCCGCGCAGAATCGACTCGTCTCGGGTTCCGTCTCGCGGGCAGCCATCCGTACGACCCGGCCACGGAGGACTTCACAGGAATCGTGGACTCTCTCGCCCGTGCCCGTCCCGACGTCGTCGTCGCCGCCACTTACCTCCACGACGGTGCGCGCTTCCGAGACGCCGTCCTGCGCGCACGCCTGCCGATCAAGGCTCTCATCGGAAAATGTGCCGCGTTCTACACGCAGGCGATGGCGCAACTCCTCGGTCCGAAGATCGACGGCGTGTTCGTCGCCGACAAGCCACAGGGGCTCGCTCCGGCGGCCCTCACCGCTGAGGGACGCCGCCTGGACGAGAGCCTGCGCCTGCGGTACCTCCACCGGCATGGGAGCCTGCCGGACGCGGCCAGCTATATGGGTTTCTCCGGCGCCTGGACGCTCCTCGCCCACGTACTGCCGCGAGCCCGGTCCTTCGCCTTGGCCGATCTGCAGAAAGCAGCGTTGGATCTGGATCTGCCCGAAGGGTCGCTTCCGAACGGCTCCGGGGTACGGTTCGCCGGACCGGCAGACGCGATGGCCGGGCAGAACCTGCGCGCACTTGGGGTGGTGTGGCAATGGCAGAGAGGCAAACCGGTGCTCGTCTACCCGGGCGCGGCCGCGCACGGGGAGGTCGAGCTCGCGTCGCGATAGGGGCGGCCTCCTTGCTCGTCGTGACGGCGTGTTCGTCCGACCGTGTCCCGCCGCTGCCGCAGGAGTTCCGGAGGCTGGAGGAACGCGAAGCCGGCTGCATCGCCTGTCATGACGGCCGACGTGTCCCATCGGTGTCGCCCGGCGTTACGGCGACGCCCAGCGCCCACCCGCCGCTGGCTCTCTCCGAGATCGTGGCCGAGCTACGCCGGAGGGGGAAGCTGGTTCACGCCCCGATGGGTACGAGCTCGACATCCGACGGACCCTTGCCGGAGGGCAGGGTTCGCAGCACGCGATAGCTTCTCGTGTCGAGGACGGAGACCGAATCGGAGCTCACATTCGCAACGAAGAGCAGCCTACCGTCACGAGACAACGTCAGGCCGTCGGGTTCCCTTCCGGTCTCGATCGTGCGCAGCACCTTGAAAGTCAGGGCGTTGATCACGGAGATGGTCCCGTCCTTGCGGTTCGAGACGAACAGCCGCTTGCCGTCCGGGGCGGCAACTACGAGGGCCGGTTCGGTCCCGACGGGGATAGAGCCGAGGATCTGAAGATCCTCCATCGACAGGACGACGACCGAGTTCCACTTCCTGCTCGAGACGTAGCCATACTTCCCGTCGGGCGAGAAAGCCAGTCCATACGCAAAGGGTGCCGCGGGGTGACGCGCGATCAGCTTCCCGGTCCCCGCGTCGATCTCGCTAACGTCGTTGGAGCCACGGTTGGCCGACCACAGCCTCCCCCCCGGACCCTTCATGATCGCGTGTGGCGCGAAGCCGATCGGTTCCCGCGCGATCCGGGTCAAGGTGGATGTGTCGATGACATCGAGGAGTCCGTCACCACAGGCAACGAAAGCTCTGGATCCGGCGAACGCGACCTGTACGGGGCCGCGGCAAACTGGGATCGTCCGTTCAACCTTCCGGGTCGCGACATCGATCAGGGTCACCGAATCGCCCTGGAGGTTCGACGACCAGACGCGCTTTGCGGCCGGTTCAACGTCGATCCCGTGCGGACTCCCGGGAAGTCCCACGGTTCCGACCGCCTTCCACGACCGCGAATCGAAGATCGTGACCGTCTTGGAATCGGTATTGGAGATGAAGACCCACGCCTCGAGCCGCGGCTCGGAACCACACGAGAGCGAAACCAGCCCGATCGAGAGAGCGAGCAATCCTTCCAGGAGCGCGCGCACGGCGCGGGAGCCTACCAAACCCCGCCCGGCCCCCGAGTCGAGACGGGCAACCCCGGGCATGACCCCAGCAGAGCCGGAGGGGAGATTTGAACTCCCGACCTGCCGCTTACGAGGCGGCTGCTCTGCCCCTGAGCTACTCCGGCGCGGGTTCGCGATTCTACCAGCGGTGGCGTCTCACTCTTCGAGGCGTTGAGCCTCGACATCGAGGATCCGCAGCGCGATCCGTGGCTGCCTGACGAGCAGCCGCCGAAAATCGGTCCGAAGAATCCCCAGACACACCGTGTGCTCCTCGGCGACCACGCTGGCCGTGCGCACCGATCCTTCGATCAGGCCGACCTCACCGAAGAAGTCCCCGGCGCCGAGCCGGGCGACCCTATCGTCTCCCCTCGCGATGTGCGCGGCACCGCTCAACAGCAAGTAGAACCCGAGCGCCTTCTCGCCTTCCGGAACGATTACCTGGCCGGTCTCGAACCCGAGCATGTGCGCGCACTCCGCGATCTCGCGCAACTGGTACTCGTCGCAGCCGGCGAACAGAGGAACCCGCCCGAGGGCTCGCGCACGCCCTTCGACATCCAGACGAACGAGCCTGGGCTCGGAGGGCCCACCTTCGCGCTCGTAGTTCATCGCTTCACACCCGGCATGCCGCTCTTAGCCTACGTCACCCGCCCGAGATCCATGAACAGCGCCTCCATGGCGAGGCCGAGATGCGCGTTGCGCGTGATCGCACGCCGCGTCCCCTCGATTCGGTCGAGCGCAGCCGCGATCTGGGTCGGGCCGGCACGACGTGCTAGAGGTCCCAGCGCGCGAACCACCTGATCGTCCACAGCATCCTCGACTGCTCCCGTGCGCGCGTGCAACACCGCGCGAAACCACGCGCTCAGGTCGGCCAGCACGATCTCGTAGGTCTTCAGCTCGGCCCGTTTCGCTTCGCGCTTGTGACGCACCTCCAGTCGACGGCGTGCCGCGCCCGTACCGCGGCCCTCGCCGAACGCGTCGGCATGCTCCTTGATCTCTTCGCGCTGCCGCTGCGCTAGGGCCGCGACGGCCGCATCCGCCTCCGCACGCACCGCGTCGGCCAGCCGGATCGCCTCAGCCGGATCGGAAGCCGCCAGCCGTTCCGGATACCCGAGGTGGCGCGCGCGCCGCTCTTCTGCCTCCTCGTCCTTTGCCAAGCGGAGTGCAGTCGCGAGGTCGCCCCCGGCCGTCGCAGACCAGCGCGCACGGTCCTCCGTGACCCCGTGATGGTCGATGAGCACGCGAACGATGTCCGGCAGTCCGAGCGGTGCGAACTCGACCCGCCGGCAGCGCGAAACCACCGTCGGCAGCACGTCGTCCGGCGCCTCTGTCATGAGCACGAACAGCGACCCTCCGGCCGGTTCCTCCAGAACCTTCAGCAGCGCGTTCGCGGCGGCGGGATTCAGGCGCTCGGCCTCGTCCATGATGAACACCTTGCGCCGGCCTTCGAACGGCGCACGTGCCGCCTCTTCGCGAATGGCCCGCACCTGGTCGACGACGATCTGGCCGCCCTCGGCCGCGACGGGATGCACATCCGGGTGCGCACCGCGGAGAATTCTCGAACACACGTCGCACGATCCGCAGCCGTTGTCCGCACAATTTACGGACGCTGCCAGCGCGAGGGCGGCCAGCGCCCGGCCGACACCTTGCGGTCCTGCGAATAGATACGCATGCCCCACGCGATCAGCGTCGATCGAGGACTTCAACGCACGCACGGCAGTTTCCTGGCCGACGAGCCGTTCCCACATGCCGGGACTGCGTACCGTTTCCGCCGCCCGCATCATTGGTCCAGTTGCTGAACGAAGGGCCAGACCGCGCGGCGAATCTCTTCCTGCACCTTGTCCTGGTCCAACGACCCGTCCACGACGAGAAAGCGGCTCGGATGCGTTTTCGCCAGGGTCAGGTACGCCTCGGCGACCGCACGGTGGAAGTCGATGCCTTCTTGCTCGATGCGATCGGGATTGCCTCTCGTCCGGGCCAGACCGGTTTCGGGATCGAGATCGAGCAGGACGACCACATCGGGCATCAGCTCGTCGGTTGCCCACACGTTCAGATGCAGAATGTCGTCGACCCCGAGCCCGCGGGCGATTCCTTGGTAGGCGAGCGACGAGTCGATGTAGCGATCGCTGAGCACAACCGCGCCGGAATCGAGCGCCGGCCGGATCACCTCTGTTGCGTGCTGCGACCGCGCGGCCGCGTACAGCAACGCCTCGGTTTTCGGATCCATCTCCCGTGCCGCGGGATCGAGGAGCACGTTACGAATACGCTCGGCAATCGCCGTGCCCCCGGGCTCTCGCGTAACCACGACACGGTGTCCGAACTCGCGCAGGAAGTCGTGAAGCCCTTTGAGGTGTGTCGTCTTTCCCGAGCCCTCGACCCCTTCGAACGCAATGAACAGCCCTCGGCGCGCGCCGCCGGAGATCACCGACGACTCGAGGCTGAGCCCCCGCAGCCGCGGCGGCCTGCGACTGGGACGAAGCCCGACGCCGGCCGCGCGTCCGGCAAGAAAGCCGCCGATCGCGAACGCCGTCCCACCGGCCCAGAGACTGATCCGGAAGCCCGACAGATCGACCAGGTAATCCCCGACGCGAACGGTGTGATTGCCTACAGTGGCGGCAAGCAGCGGCCATCCGGCCAGCGAGGCGAAGAGGGACAGTTGCACGCCTGTGTAGAGCGTCGCGAAGATCCTGCCGCGTAGCCGTTCGTCCACCATCTCCTGCAACAGGGTGAAGATCGTGACCCAGGCCACGCCGGCACCAAAGCCGGTGACCACGGTGACGGAGATGGCCGCCTCGATCGATGTGACGCTGGCCACGAGGAAGATGCCGATCCCCGAGGTCATCAGCGCGATCGGGAAGAGGCGCTCGCGCCGGAACCTTCGCGCCAGCGGCCCGGCTCCGATCATCCCTCCAACCAGCCCGATGCCGACCGCCGTGATCAGCGCGCCCCACGCGGCCTGCGAAGCGGCGGCGCTCCCGCCCACGGTCGCCTCCGCGTAGAGCGGTCCGAGAGATATGACGGCCCCTCCGGCGGCAAAGGCCGACCAGGCGCCGAGAACGAGTGCTCGCACCGTGCGCCGTTGCCAGATAAAACGGAACCCTTCGCCAAGATCGCGGAGCGCGGCGCGTGCGCCGAAGGACGTGTGGGCGCGGCGCGTCCGCATCACGTCGGCCGGCAGTCTCATCACCATGAATGCAGAGAACAAGAACGACGCCGAGTCGACGAAGAACGCGAGCGAGGTCGGCTGCTCCCGCAATACGGAGAACCCGTCGACGTTGGCAAGCAGAGCCGCCGCGGCGCCGAGCAGAGCCACCAGCGCCCCTCCGACCGGGAGGGTGCCGTAGGTCGTGATGAGGGACAGTTGGTTGGCACGCAGCAGTTGATGGCGCTCGACCAAGTTCGGAATCGTGGCGTCTTTCCCCGGCGTCCAGAGCAGCGTCAGCATCTCCATGGCCGCCGAGACGGCAAAGAGCGCGTAGAGGTTGTGGATCCACGGAATCGAGACGATCAAGGCCGCCCGCGCAAGATCGGCCGACACCATCAACCGGCGGCGGTCGAACCGGTCGGCCAGCACGCCGGCGAACGGACCGAAGAACACCCCGGGAAGCACGCGGAAGAACAGCACGCCGCCGATGGCGAATTCGGGACGGCCGGAGAGGCGCTGGACGAAAAGCGTGAGCGCGAAGACGCCGAGCCAGTCGCCGAGGCTGGAGACGGTCATCGCCGCCCAGAGCCGGCGGAAGTGCGTCCGCTGAAGGAGCGCAAAGAGGCTCGCCGGCTGCTCGGTCGTCGGCGCGACGTACTCGCGACGAGGGCCGGAGTCGGTTATCGGACGTCCTCCTGTCGAGCGTCGGCAAGCCGCCGGACGACGGCAGGCTCAGGTTAGCAGAGGGCTCAGGACCTCTTCGGACGCTTGCGAGGCCGCGCCGGCGTCCCCTTTTCGCGGCGTTCCTGCAGCAGCTCCGCTGCGCGCTCTAGAGAGATCGTTGCCGCGTCGTCGGTGCGCTTCAACGACCCGTTCGTCGTACCGTCGGTCACGTAAGGACCGAATCGCCCCTCACGCACAACGATCGGCTGACCCGAGACCGGATCGGGACCAAGCTCCCGGAGTGGCTCGGCCGCGGCGCCGCCGCGTCGTGCTCTCGGCTGCGCGAGCCTAGCCAGCGCGTCGTCCAGCGTCACGTTGAAAAGGTCCTCTTCGGAGTCGAGACTCCGGGTTTCCTTCCCCTTGCGAAGGTAGGGGCCGTAGCGACCGTTGGACGCGACGATCTCCCCCCCGTCGGTGGGATCGACGCCTACGACGCGGGGCAGGGTGAGCAATCGAAGCGCCTCGTCCAAGGTGATGCTGTCGAGCGAGTGGGTCTTGAACAGGCTCGCGGTGCGCGGCTTCTCCTTCCCGGTGCCTTCACCCAGCTGTACGTATGGGCCGTAACGACCTGCTCGCGCAAGGACTTGCACGCCGGACTCTGGATCGTCCCCGAGCATGCGGTCGCCGCTCGGGGCATCGAGCAGTTCGAGCGCCTTCTCGACGGTCAGCTCATCCGGGGCCAGATCCTCCGGGACCGGCGCACGGTCCTCCCCTCGTTGCACGAAGGGTCCATAGCGGCCGACCCGCGCGACCACCGCCGTGCCGTGCTCGTCGGTGCCGATCGGAATCTCGTTGATCTCCCGGGCATCGATAACATCGAGGTTTTGCGAGATGAGCGGCTTGAGGCCGGGCGTCCCGTTACCGAAGTAGAAGCGCGTCAGCCACGGAAGAAGCTCTTCCTCGCCGTTGGCGATGCGATCGAGGTCGTCTTCCATTCTCGCCGTGAAGGCGTAGTCGACGAGATCGGTGAAGTAGCGCTCGAGCAACGCGACGACGGCGAAGGCAGTGAACGAGGGAATGAGCGCCTGTCCCTTCGTCCACGCATAACCGCGCTCCAAGATCGTGTCGATGATCGAGGCGTATGTCGAGGGCCGGCCCACCCCCGCCTCCTCGAGAGCCTTGACCAGCGAGGCTTGGGTGAACCGGTCCGGGGGCTTTGTTCGGTGCTCGTCGGCAAGCAGATCGATGAGGCTCAGCACTTGCCCTTCGGACAGCGGCGGCAGCCGGACCTCGCGGTCCTCCAGCTCCGCCTCCGGGTCGTCGGCCCCTTCCACGTAGGCACGCCAGAAGCCGGGAAAGGTCACCACCTTGCCGGCGGCGGCGAATTCCGCAGCGTCTCCCGCCTCGGACGCGCCGGCGATGCGAACCTGAACGCTAAGCCCGCGAGCATCGGCCATCTGCGACGCGATCGTGCGCTTCCAGATCAGGTCGTACAGGCGGAGCTCGTCGGGCTGCAACTGCCCGGAAACCTCCTCGGGCGTGCGAAACGTGTCGCCGGCCGGCCGGATTGCCTCGTGTGCCTCTTGGGCGTTCTTGACCTTCTTCTCGTAACGGCGAGGAGACTCCGTCACGTATTCCGCTCCGAAGAGCTGGACGGCCTGCGCGCGAGCGGCGGCGATCGCCGTCTCGGACAAGGTCGTCGAGTCGGTGCGCATGTAGGTGATGAATCCGTTCTCATACAGTCGTTGAGCCGTTTGCATCGTGCGCTTTGCGCTGAACTTGAGCTTGCGGCCGGATTCCTGCTGAAGCGTCGAGGTCATGAACGGAGCATACGGAGACCGCCGGAACGGTTTTTCTTCCACCGATCGCACCGAGAATGTCGCGCTGCGAAGCCTGTCGGCCAGCGCTGTGGCCGACGCTTCGTTCAGATGCACCACCTCGCGAGTCAGCGTGCCGCTCTCGTCGAAGTCCCGTCCGGTCGCCAGGCGCTTGCCGTCGAGCGCAATCAGTGTCGCGTCGAATGACGTTCCCCCAGCATCGAACTTGGCGTGAAGGTCCCAGTACGCGGCGGAGCGAAAGCGCATGCGCGCCCGTTCGCGCTCGATGAGCATGCGCGTCGCGACGCTTTGCACTCGACCGGCCGACAGGCCTTGGCGCACCCGGCGCCAGAGAACCGGCGACAGCTCGTAGCCGTAGAGGCGATCGAGGATGCGCCGTCCCTCTTGTGCATCGACGAGTTTGCGATCCAGGTCGCGCGCGCTTTCGACGGCATCACGAATCGCCTGCGCGGTGATCTCGTGAAAGACCATCCGCCGCACCGGGACGCGCGGCGAGAGGACTTCCAGCAGGTGCCAGGCAATCGACTCCCCCTCACGATCTTCATCGGTCGCGAGGTAGAGAGCGCTCGCGCTCTTCAGCGCGGTCTTCAGTTTTTGAACCTGCGCCTTCTTGCTCTTCGGAACGACGTACAGGGGCTTGAACCCGTGGTCGACGTCGACGCCCAGCCTCGCCCAGGGCTCCCCACGGTGGGAGGAGGGAACCTCGGCCGCGTTCTCGGGCAGGTCGCGGATATGCCCGATCGACGATTCCACGACGAACTCCCCGCCGAGGAACCGAGAGATGGTCTTGGCCTTGGCGGGGGACTCGACGATGACTAGAGCCTTTTCAGACACCACGGGGCGAGGCTTGTAGCGCCGGGGAGGCGGGCTGTCAAGATCCGGCCGGACCGGCGACCCGGCTTCCCAACCCTACGGGTGGGGAAATAATCGGCCTCCAGGGTGCTGATAGGCTTCGCCGGCCGTGGAGCAGCTCATCGTTCGATTCGCCGAAAACGGCTACCTCGCCGTCTTCGTGCTCATGGCTTTGGAGAGCGCGTGCATTCCGATCCCCTCGGAGGTCACGATGCTCTTTGCCGGCTTTCTCGCCTCGCCGGAGGCCCCAACCGGAGCGCCGCAGCTCAACCTCGTCGCCGTTGCTCTCGTCGGCACCGCCGCGAACCTTGTCGGCTCGTGGCTCGCCTATGGGGTGGGACGGATGCTCGGCCGCGCTCCCCTCGATCGCTTCGGCAAGTACGTCTTCATCCGCTCCCACGACATCGACAAGGCCGAACTATGGTGGCGCAAGCACGGAGAGGCGGCCGTGTTCTTCTCGCGCATGCTCCCGGTCGTCAGGACCTTCATCTCCTTGCCCGCGGGAATCGAACGCATGCCGTTCGGCCGGTTCACCGTCTTCACGTTTCTCGGGTGCCTGCCCTGGGTGTTCGCCTTGACGATCGCCGGCTACGCGCTCGGCGAGAACTGGGAGCGCATTGTCGGATCGTTCACAATCGTCAGCCTGATCATCGGCTTAACGCTTCTCGGTGCTCTTGCGGCCTATCTCTTGCACCGCCGCCGAGACTCACAGCGCACCTCCTCCCGTTAGCGGGTTCGGGCGGCCACGCGCTCGGACAGCACCGTCGCCGCAACGAGGCCGGGCAACAGCGCGACGATTCCGCCGGCAAGAAAGCCGGTGTCCTCCAGGGCCAGCGCTGCCAGCGCGGCGAGGGATCCTCCGGCCATAACGGCGCGCTCCGGCCGCGGGAGCGTTTCGTCCCTCGCGGCCCAGACGAAGATCGCCACGAGACCGGCGAACAGAAGAGCCGTCCAAGCAATGCCTCCCCACAGCCCGCGGATCTCCTCGATGTTCAGCCGGAATCTGATGTCGAGAAACCGGATCAACGCATCGAGCCCGCCGGCGCGAACTCGCGCAACGGCTCGGCCGCCGTGGGAAAGCGGCGATGCGCTGTCGGCGAGAAGCGCAAGCCCGAAGGCAAGTGTGCCCGCCGCCCCGGCGCCGAGCGCGCCCAGAAGCGCCGGGCGGCCCCGAAGGAGAACGAACACGGAAAACGCTGCCCCCGCAACCATCGTCGGCACAGCGACAAAGTTCGCTCCGAGCGCCGGAGCGCCGATCACAACGGCAGCGGCGACTCCGGCGACTCCGGCGGCCAACGGCCGGCGCGAGGGGTCTTTCACGAGCAGAGATGCGCCGAGCGCTCCGAGGGCCAGCATCGAGGAAAGGTGGTTGCGAAGCCCAAAGAAGCGCCAGGACTCCAGAGGGTTTCCCCACAGCGACAGCGCCGGCTCACCGTCGGGCAGAAAGGCCGCCGCGATGGTCAGACAGGCAATCGCAAGCGATCCTGCCGCGAGGATCCATCCGATCTGTCGCCGGGTACGCGCGGGGTCGCCCAGCGGGGCGGCCGCGGCGGCAACAAAGGCGAGAACGATCGGTACCGCGCGTACCTCCGCGCGCCCGCTCGGCACGAAAAGCGATGCGACGTAGCCGATCACACCGGCGGCACCTCCGCGCGCCGAGCGCATCGCAAGCCGGCCGGCACCGGCCAGCAGGAGTCCGATCGTGAGCACGATCCCTCCCCCGAGGATTACGGCGATGGTCGCCGCAGCCACGCCGGTGTCACTGCCGGCGTCGCGCTCGAGCCGGGCCGAAAGCCGCTCGAGGGACCGGGGCGGGGCGGGGTAGGGGTTCAATCGGATGCCCGCAACGCCGGGAGGACGATCGAGACCGTGAAGGTTGAGAAGCGTGAAGGCCACGTCGTACGGCGTGGCAACCCCAAGCCGGCGCGCGATCCCTCCTCCGAGCACTCCGTCGAATGGCTGTTTGCCGGCGACGCCGACGATGAGCGGCGCACGAGCTGCTGTGCCGAAGACGACGAACGGCCCCTCGCTGAGACCCGCGCCGATGATCCACTCGGCGGCCTCCTCCGCCGTCCCGGCCGCGATCGCCTGTTGGCTCGTGGCGGGCCGCCCGGCGGCCCTAGTAGGGCAAAGCGCATCGCGCAGGGCCCCCTCTTCTGCCCGACCGGCGCGAAGCAGCCGCACGACCGAGTAGCCGCGCCCACCGGCATTGAGCGTCCTTCCGAGCAGACACGGCCGGCCACCCAGGGGAGACGGCTTGCCGGCCACGCGGGCGGGTCCTCCCTCGGCAACTGCTTGCCAGAACCTGCTGCCGGTCCGCGAGTCGGGGTACACGCCCAGCCCGACGGCTCCCCGAACGGTGGCTTGGGCGGTGAACTTGCCGGGATGGGCGAGAAACCTGCGAGCTTCAGGCGCCGGGAGGGCAACCACCACGACCTGCGTGCCGGTGCTGGGAACCGGCGCCCCTTCGGCCTGCCGTCGTCGAACCGACCGGTCGGCGATCGCTGCGAAGGCAATCGCCGCCCCGACTAGGGCCACTGCTGCCGCGGCCCGCAGGCGGCGCACCCGTTCAGTCCTGCGGGGCGCCGAGACCGATCTCGTCGGCCACCATCTGGAGGCCTTCGATTCCGAGGCCGATGAACTGATCCAACTCGAGCCCGATCTCCGAGCAGGCATGAATCTCGTCGCGATTCACACCCGGTGCGAACGATTTTTCCTTGAGCTTCTTCTTCACGCTGGAGACCTTCATGCCCTCGGCCCTCTCCGGCCTGGGCAGCGCAGCGGCGACGAGAAGGCCGGCGAGCGCGTCTGCGGCAACGATCGCCCGCGACATCAGGTCGCTGCGGTACTCCGGGTGGGCGTGGGCCAGAACGCCGTTGACGACCTGGTCCGGGACTTCGGCCTCGCGGAGCCACTCGGCTCCCAGGCGGGCGTGCCGCTCGGGATCGTCGGCCGTCACATCCTGATCGAGATCGTGGAATAGCCCCGTCAGCGCCCAGAGATCCTCATCCTCGCCGAAGTGCTGCCCGAGACGGCGCATCACCCCTTCCACCGAGATGAGATGCCGAGCGGTGATGGGCTTATCGACTCTCTCTCGCACGAGATCCAGTGCCTGCCCTCGATTCACTCCGCCTCCTCCGCCGCTCACTCACCGATGATCTTGATGATCACACGCTTGCGCCGCATGCCGTCGAATTCTCCGTAGAACACCTGCTCCCAGGGCCCGAGATCCAGCAGTCCTCCTGTGATGGGCAGCACGACCTGGTGCCCGACCACGATATTCCTCAGGTGCGCCTCGCCGTTGTCCTCCCCGGTGAGGTGGTGCCGGTACTCGGCCCCCTCCGGCGCCAGCCGCTCGAGCAGGTCCGTCAGGTCCGACCGGAACCCCGGCTCGTCGTCGTTAACAAACACCGACGCGGTGATGTGCATCGCCGACACCAGGCACAGACCTTCCTTCACGCTGCTCTTCCGCACCGCCTGAGCCACGCGGTCGGTGATGTTGACGTACTCGCGGCGCTGTTCGGTGTCGAACGTCAGGTAGTCGGTATGCGCGCGCACGCCTCACCTCCGGTCCCGCGATGATATCGGCGCCGGCCGGCCGGCGCCGTGGATTGCCCCCGGCACGCCCAGGCCGCAAGATAGCGCGAACGTGGCGACGAGACAGCGACAACCGAAGCTGGCGCAGCAGGCGACGGCCACCGTCGGGGCGGGCGGGGTGCTCAAGCGCATCTTGCTGGGACGGCCCCTCGCGAGCGAGGAAGCCGGCCACCAATTGTTGCGTAAGTTCGTCGCCCTGCCCGTCTTCGCGTCCGACGCGCTTTCCTCCAACGCCTACGCGACCGAGGAGATCATGCTTGTGCTCGTTCTTGCCGGCACGGGCTCTCTCCGCCACGTCATGCCCATCGCGCTGGCAATCGCCGCCCTCCTGCTAATCGTCGTGACGTCGTACCGGCAGACCGTCAAGGCGTATCCCCAAGGCGGCGGGTCCTACATCGTCTCCAGAGAGAACATCGGAGAGATCCCAGGACTGGTTGCTGCTTCCGCGCTGCTCGTGGATTACGTGCTCACAGTCTCGGTCAGTGTCGTTGCCGGAACAGCGGCAATCGTTTCCGCGGCGCCCAGCCTTCTGTCGCAGCGGGTCCCCCTATCGCTCGGCTTCATCGCCCTGATAACCCTGATCAATCTACGAGGCGCGAAGGAATCCGGCACCCTCTTTGCGGCCCCCACGTACCTTTTCATTGTGTTGATCTTCACGACGATCATCCTGGGCGTCGGACGCTGCATGGGAGGGTGCCCGACCGCCGCCACGGCCGATCTTCCGATCGAAGCCCATCAAGCGCTCGGAGTCTTTGTGCTGCTGCGGGCCTTCTCCTCGGGGGCGACGGCGCTGACCGGCGTCGAGGCCATCGCCGACGGCGTCCAGGCCTTTCGGCGTCCCAAAGCCAAGAACGCCGCCGCGACACTCGGGGTCATGGGAGCGGTGTCCGTTTCCATGTTCCTCGGTATCTCCTTCCTGGCCACGCGACTACGGGTTCATCCAATCACCGAAGAGATGGTCGAGCACGGGGTCGCGGCGAAAACGGTCGTCGCCCAGATCGCCGAAACCGTTTACGGCGGCGGCCTCATGTTCGTGCTCATTCAGATCGCCACTGCGTTGATTCTCGTCCTTGCGGCCAACACCGCATATCAAGATTTTCCGCGGCTCTCCTCGATTTTGGCGCGTGACCGTTACATGCCCCGGCAGTTTCGAAACCGCGGCGATCGGCTGGTCTTCTCCAACGGAGTGATCGTGCTTGCCGTCTTGGCCGCCCTTCTGGTGATTGCTTTCGACGCGGAGGTCTCGAGACTGATCCAGCTGTATGTCGTGGGCGTGTTCACCAGCTTTACCCTCTCCCAAACCGGGATGGTGAAGCGTTTTTTGAAGCTCAAGGAGGTGAATTGGCGGCGCAGGGCCATCATCAGCGGAATCGGAGCGACCGTGACTGGGATGGTTCTCGTGGTCGTGACGATCACCAAGTTCACTCACGGCGCCTACATCGTCGTCATTGCGGTTCCGCTGCTCGTCCTGGGGCTGAAGGCCGTCAACCGGCATTACGTTTCCGTTGGGACGCAGCTTCGCGTGCCGGAGCAACGGCCGGATCCGGCAACCGGAACGTCGGTCGTGCTTCTTGCCCCCGATCTCTCGTCGGCCACCCTGCGGGCAATCGGATACGCCCTTGCGCTTCGCCCTACGGCCGCCAAGGCAATCTTCGTCGGCCGGGACGACGGAACGTTGCGGGCGGACTGGCGGACGCTCGGCATTCGCATCCCGCTCGAGGTGATCCCTCAGCAAGGGGATCTTGCCGACACCGTTCGCGCCTACGTGCGCAGCCAGCAGGTCCCCGAGGGCACCTTCCTCACCGTCGTCATCCCAGAGACGCTGGAAGAGCGCGGCTGGAAAGAGATGCTCCGCACACGCCGGCTGCTGCTGCTGAAGGCGAGTCTGCTCTTCGAGCCCCGGGTGGTGGTCACCGACGTGCCGCAAGTGAAGGCGCGCATCGCCGGTGTCGGGGAGACGCGCCGACCTCAGGCGCCGTCGATGAACATCGCCGTGGTTCTCGTGTCCGCGATCCACAACGCATCCCTGCGAGCGATTGCTTATGCCGAAGCGATCAATCCCTTCGAGGTCAGGGCCGTGTGCCTCGCCGTCGACGCCGAGGAGACCGAGGGCATCATGAGCGGCTGGGCAGACGCCGGCCTCGAGGTTCCTCTCGATATTTTGGAATCGCCCTTCCGAGAGGTCAGCCGCCCGGTGATCCGGTTCATCAAGGGGCTACGAGAACACCATCCCGACGCCACGATCACGGTGGTCATCCCCGAGTTCATCGTGCGGAAATGGTGGCATCATTTCCTGCACAACCAATCGGCTCTCAGGATCAAGGCGGCTCTGTTGTTCGAGCCGGGTGTGGTGGTCACCAGCGTTCCGTACCACCTGGGTTAGGGCAAAGTTGCGCTCCCGGGCGCCGGCGATAACCTTTCCTCCATGCATGTCGTGATCGGAGGCTGCGGACGCGTCGGGGCGGAGATGACCTTTTCGCTGACCCGCAAGGGACACTCCGTATCGGTAATAGACAAGGATCGCCGGGCGTTCGAGCGGCTTCCCCCCGGCTTCGAGGGCAAGACCCTCGTGGGGCTCACGTTCGACCGCGTCACCCTCGAGGCCGCGGGCATCAAGGAAGCCGGGGCATTCATCGCCGTGACCAACGGGGACAACTCCAACATCGTGAGCGCCCGGATAGCCCGCGAGTTCTACCGGGTCGATAAGGTCGTCGCGCGGATCTACGACCCCCGGAGGGCGGCGATCTACCGCCGGCTCGGGATCTCCACCGTGGCGTCGGTCCAGTGGACCTCCGGGGAGATTTACGACACCATTTTCGGAGGCTTCGAGCACGCCGACATGGCATTTGGCGGCGGGGACATGATCCTTGTTCGCCTCGAAATCCCGGCCAACCTGGCCGGCCGGTCGACCGATTTCCTCAGTGAGGGTGGCCAAGCGCTCGTCGTCGCGATCAATCGGATGGGCAAGACAACCCTGCCGAAGTCCGGAGGGACGTTTCAGGAGGGCGACGTCGCTCACGTCGTCATCCTGCGCGACGGTATTCCGCTGCTGAAGGAGAAGCTGACCGCCGTGCCTGAGGAGCACTGAGACCGTGGAGGAGCCTCGTTGAAGATCATCGTCGCCGGAGCAGGCAACCTCGGGCGCTTCCTAGCCGACGATCTCGCGACGCGTGGGCACGACGTCACCGTGATCGAGCAAAACATCGACAGGTACGCCAAGGCGAAGGAGCAGGTGCACGCAACCTGGGTCCACGGCGACGCATGCGAACCGTGGGTTCTGGAGCAGGCCCAGGTGGCGAGCGCCGACGTCCTCGTCGCCGCTACCGGCGACGACGAGGACAACCTCGTGATCTCGCTGCTGGCCAAGCAGGAATTCGCGGTTCCTCGCGTCATGGCCCGCGTGAATCATCCGAAGAACGCTTGGATGTTCAACGACACTTGGGGCGTCGACGTCTCGGTCAGCCCGCCCCATATCCTCGCGTCGCTCGTCGAGGAGGAAGTATCGGTCGGCGACCTCATTCCGCTGTTCCGCCTGGAGCAGGGGCAGATTTCGCTTGTGGAGCTGAAACTTCCGGCCGACTCCCCAATGATCGGCAAGCACATCTACGACCTACGGCTTCCGCACGACACCGCGATCGTGGCCATCGTGCGCGAGGGCCACGTCGTGATCGCGGAGATGGAGACACCGCTGCTTGCCGGCGACGAGATCATGGCGCTGGCCACACCGGATATGGAGGAAGCCTTCAGGTCGGCAGTTCTAGGCCGCTAGCCCGAAGTCATTCCTCCGTCGAGCGGTAGCCGAACTCGAACGCAGGATTCAGGATCTGAAGCCGCCCCTTCTGGACACCAACACGGCCTTCGATGATGATCCGCACTCCAAGCGCGAGCCCGTGGATCGAACGCCGGCCGAGCCAGATTGCCGTCACCGAGCCCGTGCCGTCCGAGATCCGCGCCTCGATCTGAGGGATCCCCTTCCCCGTTCGGACGCGCAGCGCGTCGACCACTCCGGCCACCCGCGTCAGAGATCTCGGTTCGGTCTGCGCGACCAGCGTGATGCCCGGCTGCGTCTCACACCACTCCCGAATCGAGGCAGAGCGATGACTGGCCGCATCCTGGCGCAGCCTTTGTACCAGCCTTCCAAAGACGCCCACCGGCAGAGGAGCCTAGAGGGAGCGCCGGCCGGACGCCACCTGTTGGCTCGCGTCAGCTTCGGGCGCCGGTGGCCGGCGCTTCGGCGAAGATCGCCGACTTTTGCTTCTTGGAATAGGTGATGGCGCCTCCAAGAATCGCCAGACCAACGACGACGACGACGATCCGCACCACCTCGTTGTCGGCCTGCTGAATGACGAGGGGAGCCATCAGAAGCGCGACGAGGTTCATCACCTTGATGAGCGGGTTGAGCGCAGGACCGGCCGTGTCTTTGAACGGATCGCCGACCGTATCGCCGATGACGGTCGCCTTGTGAGCGTCGGAGCCCTTGCCCCCGTGCACGCCCTCCTCCACCAGCTTCTTCGCGTTATCCCAGGCGCCGCCGGAGTTCGACAGCATTACGGCAAGGAGCTGGCCGGTGAGGATGACGCCGGCAAGGTAAGCACCGAGCGCCTCGGCCTCGAGTGCGAAGCCCACGACGATCGGGGTCACGACGGCGAGCAGTCCCGGGGTCATCAACTCACGCAACGATGTCCGGGTGCAGATATCGACCACACGGGCGTAGTCGGGCTTCTCGGTGTAGTCCATTATTCCGGGGTGGTCGCGGAATTGATTCCGCACCTCGACGACGACCTGGCCGGCGGCCCGACCCACGGCTCGGATCGCCAGACCCGCGAAGAGGAAGGACACCGCGCCGCCGATCAGCAGACCGACGAGCACGTCGGGCCGGTCGACGCGGATTCCTTGAAAATCGAAGCCCTCCGCGATGAGAATCTCTCGGAACGACCCGAATAGCGACGTCGCTGCGATAACGGCCGTGGCGATCGCCATACCCTTCGTGATCGCCTTCGTGGAGTTTCCCACGGCATCGAGAGACCGGAGAATCTCCGCCGGGCGCCCTTCGAACTCGCCGGACATCTCCGCGATGCCCTGGGCGTTGTCTGAGACCGGACCGTAGGTGTCCATCGACACGATGACACCGACCGTGGTGAGTATGCCCATACCCATGAGCGAGATGAAGTACAGCCGTTCGGCGAGGTTGTCACCGAGGAAGAACGAGCCGAGGATCGCGCCGGCGACGGCGAGCAGCGACCAGACGGTCGACTCCATGCCGATCGCGAACCCGGAGAGGATCGTGGTGGCCGGGCCGGTCAGCGACGAGTCGGCAACCTCCTTGACCGGAGCACGCGTCGTGGACGTGTAGTGCTCGGTCAGGATCTGGATGACGCTGGCCAGCACGAGCCCGATCAGAACCGCCCAGAACACGCGCAGGTCCTTCACGTAGACCTGCGCGATGACGAAGACTGCAGCCGCCGAGAGCACGGCGGAGAGGAAGAATCCGCGGTTGATGGCCTTCATGCCATGCTCGTTCTCGCTCCGCGGCGCCACGGCGTAGATGCCGACGACTGAGGTGATGACGCCGATGGCGCGAACGAAGAGCGGGAACATGACACCAATGATCGCCGCCTCCGGCGTGTGGGCGAACGCGGCGGCGCCGAGGATGATCGATGCGACGAGCGTGACCTCGTAGGACTCGAACAGGTCGGCGGCCATCCCGGCGCA